>CAKZJB010000050.1 GCA_936940865.1 uncultured Asticcacaulis sp.
TCACCGCTGCGTCAGTCCCTGAGGCCACTTAAACCCGGTTCTTCACGGACGACTGGGAAACCTGCGACAAAATATTGATAACGGTGCGTCGCCTGTGTTCGCCAAGCCTGCCAACAGAGCCAAGATATTTACAGGCCAGGTGTTTTCCAACCCCTCGGATTTCTATTTCGTCGGGCGAACCAGCGGACGTGAACAAGTGTGGTGTTCCGAAGTGGTGAACTGGCGGTCCGAATATCGTGTCTATGTTACCGGTCAGGCGATACTCTCGGTAGATCATTATGCGGGTGATGCTGGCGTGACGCTGGATATGTCGGTCGTAAGACAAGCCGTCTCCGAATATGCGCAGTCCGGCGAAGCTCCGGCGGCCTACGGGATAGATTTCGGGGTTCTGGCGTCCGGAGAAACGGCCTTGGTCGAAGCCAATGATGGTTTTGCGCTGGGCGGCTACGCGATTGGTAGCGCCGCCTATGGCGAGATGATGTTCAGTCGGTGGAGGCAATTGCTCGATACGGCTATTAACACGTGAAACGAAACGGCCCGCCGTTACCAGCGGGCCATCTGCTTAAATCCTGAGCTTGCGCAGCCCCCGCGGCGCCATCTTGCCGGCGGCGGCGCGCTTGCCGATAAAGTCCTTGAAGTCCTTGAAATCGCGCGCCTTGTTCGAGCCGTCGTACCAGATCGGCGTGGTGTTCGAATCGAAGACCGTGATGTCGCGGATGCCGCCGTCCTTATAGGCCTGCAGCTTGACGCCCTTGCCGCGCGCCATTTCCGGCAGCTCAGAGACCGGGAAGATCAAAAGCTTGTTGTTCTCGCCGAGCACCATGACCGAATCGCCCGTTACAGGCAGGGCGGCGAAGGCCTCGGTGCCGTCGACATTGAGCGTCTGCTTGCCGGCGCGCTTGTTGGCGATGGCGTCCTCTTCGTTCATCACGAAGCCATAGCCGTTCTTCGACACCATGAAGCGTTTCTGGCCCGGCGTAGCGGCGAAGACGGTGACAATGCGGGCCGTGTCTTCGAAATCGACCATCAGGCGCAGCGGCTCGCCGTGGCCGCGCGCCGAGGGCAGCTTGTCGCAGGCGACCGTCAGGAAGCGGCCGTCCGAGGTCAGGATGACCAGCTTGTCGGTCGTCATGCACGGCACCAGGTAGCCGAGTTCGTCGCCTTCCTTGAACTTCAGTTCGGACGGGTCCTCGACGCGGCCCTTGGCGGCGCGAATCCAACCGCGCTTGGACAGGATGACCGTGACCGGTTCCTTCGGCAGGTAGCTTTCGAGCGCCGCCACCTCCAGATTGGCCGGGGCGTCGGCAAAGGTCGTGCGGCGGGCGGACATCAGCTTCTTGCGCACCTCGACCAGTTGCTGGTCGATGCGTTTCCATTGCAGCTTTTCCGAACCCAGAAGCGCATTCAGCTGGTCGCGTTCCTCGCTCAGCTTCTTGTGCTCGTCCTCGATCGTCATTTCCTCCAGCCGCGCCAATTGGCGCAGGCGGGTGTCGAGGATGTAGTCGGCCTGGACCTCGGTCAGCTTGAAGCGCGCCATCAACACATCGCGCGGCTTTTCCTCCTCGCGGATGATGCGGATGACCTCATCGAGATTGAGGAAGGCGATGCGCAGGCCGTCCAACAGGTGCAGGCGCTTTTCGATGCGTTCCAGCCGCCAGTTCGACATGCGGATCAGCACGACGCGGCGGTGGTCGAGGAAGGCGATCAGGGAGGCGCGCAGGCCCATGACGCGCGGCGTGCCGGTTGCGTCCAGCACATTGATGTTGATCGGGAAGCGCGTTTCGAGATCCGAGATCTTGAACAGGCTTTCCATCAGCACTTCGGGTTCGATGTTACGCGTCTTGGGCTCGAGGACCAGCCGGATTTCCTCGTCCGACTCGTCGCGCACGTCGCCCAGCAGCGGCGCCTTCTTGGCTTCGATCAGGTCGGCCAGTTGCTCGATCAGGCGCGACTTCTGGACCTGGTACGGAATTTCGCGCACGACGATGCGCCATTGCCCGCGGCCGAGGTCTTCGACCTCGTAGCGCGCGCGGACGCGAACGCCGCCCCGGCCCGTTTCATAAGCATCCTGGATGGCGGCGCGCGGCTCGATGCAGATGCCGCCGGTCGGAAAGTCCGGACCCGGGATGAATTCCATCAGTTCGACGGTCGTCGTCTCGGGCTTCGACAGCAGCTTGCGGCAGGCGTCGATCAACTCGGCGACATTGTGCGGCGGGATCGAGGTGGCCATGCCGACGGCGATGCCCATGGCGCCGTTGGCCAGGAGGTTCGGGAAGGCCGCCGGCAGGATGACCGGCTCTTCGTCCTGGTCGTCGTAGGTCGGACGGAAATCGACGGCGTCTTCGTTGATGCCGTCGAGCAGCAGGGTGGCGGCGATCGTCAGCTTGCATTCGGTGTAACGCATGGCGGCGGCGTTATCGCCGTCGATATTGCCGAAATTGCCCTGGCCCTCGACCAGCGGGTAGCGTTGGGCGAAGTCCTGCGCCATGCGCACCAGCGCGTCATAGATGGCCTGGTCGCCGTGCGGGTGGAAGTTACCCATGACTTCGCCGACCACCTTGGCGCATTTGCGCGCCGCCGCTTCGGGCGTCAGGCGCATGTTGCTCATGGCGTACATGACGCGGCGGTGCACGGGTTTCAGGCCGTCGCGTACATCCGGAAGCGCGCGGTGCATGATGGTCGACAGGGCGTAGGCGAGATAGCGGCGCGACAGCGCGTCGCTCATCGGCTCGTCGAGGATACGGCCGCCCGCATCGTCGCCAGGGGGAATCAAAACGTCACTCATACGCCCTCTGTAGAATGAGAACGTAAGGAAAACAAGCGCCGCAAGGGCTATGTTTTGGTGGAAATCTCCAAGCCGTCAAAACAGCGCGTCGACCTGATCCTGCAAGTCGTTGCTTTCGATGCGGCCGTGGATGTGCGAGTCCATCTCGATGACCAGGGTCTTCATCTCCTCCAGCCTGCCGCGAAGATCGGCCAGGGCCTCGGGGTCCTCGAGGTTCGAACTGAGCAGGATGTTGATCGAGGAATCAAAGGCCGACAGCGCGCGTTCGCAGGTTTCGTCGAAGGCGCATCGCGTGTCGGCGGGGGCATGATGGTAGGCGGAAATGACGACGTCGCGCATTTCGAAACCCGACTTGTCGAAGTGCTCGACATAGTCGCGCGGCTTCCAGTCGGCCAGTTCCTCGGCCATGTCCGGCATGTCGAGGCCCATTTCGAACAGCATGATGGCCTCGTTGAACAGGTTCAGGTAGTCGGTGGCCAGACCCGTCACGGGGTTGACGTTCGCCGCCAGAAGTTCCTGTTCGCTATACACCATGGACTCGGTTTCCCTCCCCTGAGGATAAGACCAAATACTTAAACCTTGGATAACTCGATTCTTGCTTCGCCGGCGAGTGTTCCGTTAATCGGGACGCCCGGCGGTCAAAGCCGCGGACAGGCGCTGGCGAATCTCGGGCAGCGGCCGGTTATGCGGGTGAAAAACATGGCGTTCAAGGAAAAAGCCTGTCAGCTTCAATCCGTCCTCTATGTCGCCGGCGCTTAAGCCTCCCTGGGACGACAGCAGGAACGGCGGCAGGCGCAACAGTTTGTCGCGATAGGCTTCGCCGCTGTCGCGGCTGACGGCGCGGCCCGATTTCGGACTGACATAGATCAGGTCGTCGTGGCTTCCGGTCACCGCGCAGGCGCTGAGATCGAGACCGTAGCCCACCTCTTCCAGCAGGCCGGTTTCATAACGCACGTAGATGGCCGGCCAGATTTCGGGGATGGCCAAGGCGCGCAGAAGCGCGTTCAGGGCGTGAAAGGCGCCTTCGTGGCGTTCGCGCTCGGGCAGAACCTCACGCGTCATGGCGGCGGCGCATTGTAATCCCAGAAGACCGACGGGGTCGTCGAGCAGGTCCGGCCCCTGCCCGCTGGCTTCCAGCGTCGCTTGCCCTAACTGATCGGCATTGCGGGCGCGATAGGTGAAGACGACCGGTGTGCCGGGCTGGAGGATCGGCTTCAGCCGCCGCGACGCTCCGCCAGCGATATGGGCGGCATAGACGCCATGAGTTTCCGTCAGGACGTGGACGATCGCGCCGGTCTCGCCGTGCATGCGCGCGCCTAGAACAATCGCTTCGTCTTCAAACTCCATGGAAATCCGCCCTGACGGTCTCCAAACCGTCATTCGGCTGCGATACGATGCTCACGTACTCAAGTACGCTCCGCTTCGTTTCTCGCCGACTAACGGTTTTCGCCGCGTCATGCCGAATTTCCGCGTCAGGAGTCATATTCCAGCCCGAACTGGGTATAGAGCGAGCGGTCGTCGCTCCATTTTTCCGAAACCTGGACGTGGAGGAACAGGTGCACCGGGCGGTCGAGCAGCTTCGCCAGGTCTTCGCGCGACTTCTGGCCGATCCACTTCAGCGTCTGGCCGCTCTTGCCCAGCACGATGGCGCGCTGACCGTCGCGTTCGACAAAAATCGTCTGCTCGATGCGCGCCGAGCCGTCGGGCAGGTCCTTGAACTCGGTCGTCACCACGGCGGCGGCATAAGGAAGCTCCTCATGCACGCGCAGGAACAGCTTTTCGCGAGTGATTTCGGCGGCAAGGATTCGCACCGGCGCATCCGCCGCCTGGTCTTCCGGATAGAGCCAGGGGCCTTCCGGCATGCGTTTGGCCAGGAGCTTTTTGAGATCGGCGACGCCCGAGCCCTTGTCGGCCGAGATCATCATGACATCTTCGACGACGCCGGTCTTGAACAGGTCGTCGGCGACGGCCAGGAGGTTGTCGCGCTTCATGAGGTCGATCTTGTTGAGCGCGAGGATGGCCTTCGTATCATTGGCCTTGAGGCCCTCGATGATCATCTCGAGATCCTCGACCGCCTTGTGATCGGCGGCCGTGGCCTTCACATCCGTGCCGGGGTGGCGCACGGCAAGCTGGGCCGCGGCATCGACCAGCAGCACGATGCAATCGGCGTCGTGGGCGCCGCCCCAGGCCGAGGCGACCATGGCGCGGTCCAGCCGGCGGCGCGGCTTGAAGATGCCCGGCGTGTCGACCAGCACCATCTGGCAGTCGCCGTCCATGGCGATGCCGCGCACCGGAAAGCGCGTCGTCTGCACCTTCTGGGTGACGATCGACACCTTGGTGCCGACCAGGCGGTTCACCAGGGTCGATTTTCCGGCATTGGGCGCGCCGATGATGGCGACGAAGCCGCAGCGGGTGTTCGCGGTTACGCTGTCTTGCACTTGAGATTTTCCCGTTCGATGAGGCGGAGCGCGGCGGCTTTTTCGGCTTCCTGGCGCGAGCGGCCCGTGGCCGTCTCGGGCTCAAGCTGGCCCACGCGCGCTTCGATGGTGAAGATGGGGGCGTGATCGGGCCCCTTGCGATTTACGATGGTGTAGCTGGGCGTGCCCTTGCCGTTGGCGGCAGCCCATTCCTGCAGGAAGGATTTGGGATTGGTCTGCAGCGCGTTGCCCGAGGTCTTCATGGCCTCCTGCCACAGGGGGCGGAAACATGTCAGGACGGCGCCGTAACCGCCGTCCTTGTAGACCGCCGCCATCAGCGCCTCCATGGCGTCGCCCAGGATGGTGGGGTTGCTGCGGCCCCCGCTCTTGGTTTCGCCGGCCGCCAGCCTGAGCGCGGGGCCCAGGCCGATTTCGTTGGCGATCCTGGCGCAGGCATCACGGCTGACCATGCCGTGGAAACGGCGCGAAAGCTCGCCCTCCTCCGCGTCCGGAAACGCCTCCATCAGCGCCTCGGCGACCATCAGGCCCAGTACGCGATCGCCCAGGAATTCCAGGCGCTCGTTGTTGTCCGGTCCGGCGCTGCGGTGCGTGAGGGCGCGCCGCAACAGGCTGTCGTCGCGGAAACGATAGCCGAGGGCGCGCTGCAGGCGGTCTAGGTGCTCGCTCAACCCGGAACGTTGATGCGAAGGGGGATGTCCTCCGCAAAGTGGATGACGATGAAGATGTTGGAGAACAGGTTGGCGCGCGCCTCGTAGTCGTAGGACATCATCACGC
>CAKZJB010000051.1 GCA_936940865.1 uncultured Asticcacaulis sp.
CATCGACAACATCTACACCTCGATCAACAACGACAACGAAGAGATCGATCTTCACATTGCTGCCCTGAAGGCCGCGATGGCGAAGGAAGGCGTGAAGGAAGCCGTGTTCGAGCCGTCAAAGCTCGCCCAGTCGAACCGCCAGGGCCGAAAGATCATGCAGTCCTATTTCAAGAAGAAGGGCGTCGCCGTCGCCTTTTCGAAGGCCGACTAACACAGCGGAAACCAAGGCGCTCGCCTCAATCGGCGAGCGTCAATACCAGGGGCCCGTTCTTCGTCACCACGATCGTGTGCTCGAACTGCACGGTTGGAGCGCGCGGCTCGCTGTACAGCGTCCAGTTATCCTTGTCGCCATCCTCGGCCCATTGGCCACCGAGCGAAAGAAACGGCTCGACGGGGAAGACAAGCCCCTCCTCCATTATCCGCGTTTCATCCGGATCCGGCCAGGTCGAAAGCTCGGTCGGCTCCTCGTGCAACGAGCGGCCAACGCCGTGGCTAGCGAGATTGGTGATCAGCGTATAGCGGTTCTTGCGGGCAAAGGCGCCGATCGAATTGCCGATATCGGCAAGCGGCCGGCCGGTTTTCACCTGGTTCAGCCCGACCCAAAGCGCGCGTTTGCCGTCGCGCAGCAGTCGTTCCTGCTTCGCCGTGCCCGGCGGCACGCTGAACGATGAGCCGGTATCGCCGAAATAGCCGAGCTTCTCCGCCGAGACGTCGATATTGACGAGGTCGCCCGCCTTGATGACCCGGTCGCCGGGAATGCCATGCGCGATCTCCTCATTGACGGAGATGCAGGTGGCGCCCGGAAACTGGTAGCAAAGCTCAGGCGCCGACTGCGCACCATTGTCTTCCAGCAGCTTGCGGCCGATCAGATCGAGTTCGCGCGTTGTGATGCCCGGCTCCAGCGCTGCCGCCATCACCTTGACGGCGGTCGCACAGATGCGGCCGATATCCTTGAGACGGACGAGGTCCTCTTCGGTTTCAACGATCATCAGGGGTCCTCGCAGTCTTCGGGGCGCAGGCCCTCAGGGCAGCAGCCCACGGGGGCAAGGCCGCTGCTTACGCAGCCGACGCCTTCTCCGTCAATGCCTGGCGAACCAGGGGAGCCACTTTCGTGCCGTAAAGCTCGATCCCGCGCATGATCTCAATATGCGGCATCGGCCCGATCGCCATCTGCATCAGGAAGCGATCATTCTTGAAGATGCCATGCATGGCGACGATCTTTTCGGCCACGGCTTCTGGATCCCCGACGAAGAGCGCACCGCGCGGACCGCGCGAGGCATCGAACTGCGCCCGGTTGGTCGGCCCCCAGCCACGCTCACGACCGATCCGGTCCATCACCACCGCCTGCGGCGCGTAGAAGATATCGGCGGCCGATTGCGTCGTGTCATGGATAAAGCCATGCACGTTGATGCTGGTCTTCAACTGCTTCGGATCAACACCGGCCTTGGCCGCGCTCTGGCGGTAGAGATCGAAGAAGGGCGCAAAGCGATGCGGCTCGCCGCCGATGATGGCAAGCGCCAAAGGCAGGCCGAGATAACCGGCGCGTGCAGCCGATTGCGGTGTGCCGCCGATCGCGATCCAAAGCGGCAGCAGATCCTGTAGCGGACGGGGATAGACGCCCCTGCCCTGGATGGGCTTACGGGTCTGGCCTTCCCAGGTCACCACTTCGTTCTCGCGGATCTCCATGAGCAACTGCAGCTTCTCGGCAAACAGCAGGTCGTAGTCCTCAAGGTCGTAGCCGAAGAGCGGGAAGCTCTCGATGAAGGAGCCACGGCCCACCATCAGCTCGACACGACCGCTGGAGAGCAGGTCGACCGTCGCATATTGCTGGAAAACGCGCACCGGATCATCGGAGGAGAGAACCGAGACGGCGCTGGTCAGCCGGATATTCTTCGTCTGCACCGCAGCGGCAGCCAGGATCGTCGCCGGCGAGGACGCCATGTAGTCAGGGCGGTGATGTTCGCCAAGGCCGAAGACATCGAGGCCGACCTCGTCGGCAAGCTTGATCTCGGCCAGCAACTCGTCGACGCGACGCTTCGCATCCGCGCCCTTGTTGGCGGCATTGGGATCGACATCGGCAAAGGTGTAGAGGCCGAGTTCCATGGCAAGACTCCTGATCACGTGTGTTGATCCTGACATAGAGATTGAGAGCTGCAGACAAAAGAGCCGAGGATGAAACAGTGTGTCACGCTCCGCACATGGCAACAGTTCGCTTGAGGGTTGGCTGCGGCAAAACGCCGTTGCTTCGGAACTTCATTTGAGACTAACCTTTGATTTCGCGGGTGCAACAAAACACCCGTCATCCATCGGCATCCGTCGAGAAGGAAAATTCAGATGAAAAGAACAGTTGTCGTCACCGGCTCCACCAGCGGCATTGGCCTTGGCATTGCCAAGGCATTCGCGGCGGAAGGCGCCAATGTCGTGATCAATGGCTTTGGCGATGCAGCCGAAATCGAAAAGGTCCGCCAGTCGCTGGAAACATCCGGTGGCAAGGCGCTCTATCACGCGGCCGACATGTCGAAGCCAGCCGAGATCGCCGACCTGATCGCCACCGCCGAATTCGACCAGGTGCCATTTGCGCACATCGGTGCCATTGATCGCGACATCGCCGCGCACGACGTAGCAGAAGACGTCGCGATCGCCTAAGCCCTCGAACAGGATGCGCCCGCCGGGCTGCAGTTCCAAGGTCGTCATGAACATACCGGTCAGCGATGAAATCGGCCCTTTTTGCCCTTGCCACTCGCCGGCGATCAGATTCAGCGTGACGCGGCCTTCGTCGGCAATGATCGCGGGAATCTGGTCCTTCTGCACACCGGTATAGGCGGGCGCGGTCATCTTCAGCCGGGCCGGCAGGTTGACCCACAGCTGGAGGATTTCCAGCGGTCCGCCCGTGCGCTTGAAGTCGTCGGGTGAAATCTCGGCGTGGGTCAGGCCGCTGCCGGCGGTCATCCACTGCACGCCACCCTTGGTGATGATGCTTTCGTGGCCGGCGCTGTCCTTGTGGGCCAGCGGGCCTTCCAGCATGAAGGTCACGGTTTCGAAGCCGCGGTGCGGGTGCGGGCCGAAGGGCAGGCCGCGATTGTTGGGCGGATAGACCTGCGGGCCGTGGTGATTTAGGAACAGAAACGCCCCGATATGGTCGAGCGCGCGCGACGGGATCGGCCGGCGGGTCACCAGGTCGGCGATGTCGTCGCGATAGGCTTCGTGAAGATCGAGGACGGGCTTGCTGACCGGCATGACGGGCCTCCGTAACAGAAGCTGTCACATACCGCTCCGGCGATAAGAAAACAACGCGGCGCCACATTGATTGTGGTAGATGCTCGGCATGGATGCCCTGTCGCTTTCGCTTTTCTGGCTCGATTACGCCGCCGTCGCCGTCTTTGCCGCCACCGGCGCGCTGGCGGCCGCGCGGCGCAAGCACGACATCATCACCTTCGCCTTCTTCGCCGCCATTACCGGCGTCGGCGGCGGGACCTTGCGCGACCTCTTGATCGGCGCGCCCGTCTTCTGGGTCCATCGTCCGGGCTACGTCGTGATGTGCGTCATTGCGGCGCTGGTGGTCTGGCTGATGGGCCGGCGCGGCTGGCGGTTTCGCGCGCTGTTGTGGCTCGATGCCCTGGGCCTGGCGGCCTATGCGGTGGTCGGCACCGCCAAGGCGCTGAACCTGGGCGTGCCGCCGGTGTCGGCCATCATCATGGGTGTGCTCACCACGACATTCGGCGGGATTATCCGCGACGTGCTGGCGGGCGAACCCAATCTGTTGCTGCGCCGGGAGATCTACGTGACGGCGGCGCTGTTGGGCGCCAGCGTCTTCGCCGGGCTGAAACTGCTTGCGCTGCCTTTCTGGCCGGCGGCCCTGGTGGGTTTCGGCGCGGCCTTTCTGCTGCGCGCGGCGGCGATCCGTTTCAACCTGGCCCTGCCGGGATTTCCGGGTGAGCGCACCGACTATAGCTGACGGCGCCTGCCATGATTCAGCCGCAAGCCTGTCCTATCGATTTTTTATAGCGCCCCAGTGCTTGAGTACCGGACCATGACATTTCCAGCCAAATCCGTCGCCGCCCTGGCGGCCTTTGTCCTTGCCGCCCAGCCCCTGCTGGCGGCGGCCCAGGACGCGCCGCCGCGCTATCCCGACGACAGCTATTATAACGACCGTTCGTACGAGGCGCCGCAGGCCCAGGACGACGACCGTTACCCGCCGCCCGACGCCCGGCCTTACGATCAGGCGCGCAACGAGGCTCCGCCGCCGGTCGATCCGCGCGACCGGCGTTATGACGGCTACTGCTACGAACGCAAGGATCAGGCGCGCGCCACCGGCACCATCCTGGGCGCCGTCATCGGCGCCGCCGTCGGCAACGGAGCTTCGCGTCGTTATGATCGCGGTTTCAATACGGTTGCCGGCGCCATGGTCGGTGCGGCCATCGGTAATGCCGCGGGCGATTCGAGTGTGACCTGCTATGGCGGCCAGTACTACGCCTATGACGAAGGATACTACGCGCCTCCGCCTCCGCCCGAAGGCTATGAGGTCGTCTATTTCGAAAGCCGCCCGCCGGTCGAATATTATGAACGCGTCTATACCTACCGCGAGTACTACCCGCGCACCGTCTATCGCGAACGCCACTACACCCGCTCGTATTACCGCCGCTGGTAGTTATTGACCCTTGAGAATCCGATAGGTCAGCTCGGCCTTTTCCCAATCCTCGGGGGTGTCGATATCGACGACGTGCGCGCGCGGCAGGACGACCGGGGCGGCGATGGGCGAAAAGAGCTCTTCGCCGTTCAGGAAGGCGTCCGACCAGCCCCAGTAGAACTGCGCGGCGTCGTGATAGGCGGGCTCCAGGTCCTGCGACCGCGCCATGCGGTTTTCCGGCCAGAACATGGCGACGCCGTCGCCCTCGGTGCGGCGCAGGGCCCGCTGGATGGGAAAGCCGTATGAGGTCACGGAAAAGGCGAAGCGCTTGCCAGGCTGCTGTAGTCTTTCCCAGCCCTCCTTCAATCGTTCCGGATCGAGCAGCGGCGCCGTGGCGTAGACCAGGCAGGTGGCGTCGGGCCATGCCCCCTGTGCCTCGAACCATCTGATGGCGTGGATGACGACGGCGTTGGTGCCCTGCTGGTCGTCGGCCAGGTCTGCAGGGCGGACGAAAGGCGTTTCAGCGCCGTGTTCGCGCGCCACGGCGGCGATTTCGTCGTCGTCGGTCGAGACGATGATGTGGTCGAACAGGCCGCTCGCCTTGGCCGCCGCGATCGAATAGCTCAGCATCGGCCGGCCGAGGAACGGCTTGACGTTCTTGCGCGGGATGCGTTTGGAGCCGCCGCGTGCCGGGATGACGCAAAGTCTTTTCATGGGCACAGGAAAGCGCAGGTCCGTCTATATTCCCTTAAAGGCTTGGCGCTAGGGTAGGGGCATGAAGCTCGTCATCCGCACTGAGGCCTCGAACACGATCGGGCTTGGTCATTTCATGCGCTGTTTCGCCCTGGCCGAAGCCGCGCGCGAGCAGGAACTGGCCGTGACCTTTGTCGTCAATGCCGATGCGCCCGTGGAGCGCGCGCAGGCGATCGGTGCGCGTGTGGTGGCAGCGCCGCCTTTGGGCGAGGATGCAGCGGTAATGGCTGCGGAAATCGCAGCGGACGACTGGTTGATCGTCGATACCTATGCCGCCGACGCCGATTACCTGACGGACCTGTCGACGCGCGCCAGGCTGGCGGTGATCGACGACCTCGACGTGCTGGAACGCTTCGATTGCCGTGTGCTGATCAATCCGACACCGGCGGCACCAAAGGCCTCCTACGCCGCCAAGTCGAAGGCGAAGCTCTTGCTGGGACCCGATTACGCTTTGGTACGCGGCGAATTCCGTCATCCGATCGCGACCGGCGACGTCATCACCCTGACCTTCGGTGGCAGCGACCCGACCGGTCTGACGGAGACGGTCGCCGAACGGCTCCGCGCGGCCTTGCCGGGCGTGACGATCCGCGCCATTGCCGGTCCGGCCAACCGCCATATTCCCGAACTGCAAGCCCTGGCGCAACGCCTCGACCGGCTCGACCTGATCGTCAGTCCGCCGTCGATGGCGGAAGCCCTGTCAGGCAGCGCCCTGGTCGTCACGGCGGCGGGCGGCAGCGTCAACGAACTGGCGGCGCTTGGCGTCCCGGCCGTGGCCATGGTCGTTTATGACAATCAGGTGGCATGGCTTGAGGCGTGCCCGTTTCCGGCGATCGATGCTCGCCGCGGTGTCCCTGCGGATTTCCCCGCTCTGATCGCGACGTTGATGAGTGATGGCGCTCGCCGTCAGTCGATCGCACAGGCCGCGCATGGCGTCGTCGACGGGCGCGGTGTGTTCCGCATTCTTGACGCTCTCCGCGTGCAATAAAATTGCCGTGACGGGTAACGCGATACGCGACTGAAGCGTATATGGTGGTGACGAAAGGAGATCCCTATGTCCGACTCCGCTGCCACCGCCAAGACCTCTGCCCTGGGTTTCGACCTGACCCCGCCGACGGCCGACCAGATCAAGACCCTGGCCTCGCACCTCGATCCCGAGGCGCGCCGCATCCTGCTCGACCACGGCACCGAACCGCCCTTCTGCGGCAAGTTCGACGAATACGAGGAAGACGGGACCTATACCTGCAACCTGTGTGGCCTGCCCCTGTTCGACAGCCGCGCCAAGTTCCATTCGGGTTCGGGCTGGCCCAGCTTCTACCAGGGCATTGACAAGGACCATATCCGCTATCTGCGCGACAGCTCGCACGGCATGGTGCGGACCGAAATCCGCTGCGCGCGCTGCGACTCGCATCTGGGCCACGTCTTCGAGGACGGCCCGCGCCCTACGGGCCTGCGCTACTGCATGAATTCGGTGGCCATGGACTTTGTTCCGGAAGGCCGGCCGCTGCCGGATCGCCTGGGGCGCGGTGCGCCGGAAGGTGAACCTTTGAAATCCTAGCCCTTGGCCTCGGCAATTAAGGCGTCGAAATCGGCGCTGTCCTTTTTGCGGAGGGCTTTCAGTTCATCGAGAAGCCGCTGGCGCCGGATGCCGGCGGCTTCCTTTTTGGCCACATCGACATCGGCCACGACCTCGTTGAGCTTTTCGTAGGCCTCGCTTTTTTTGATCCTGGGCGAAGCCTCGTCGGCCATGGCTGCAACCAGGTCCATCATGCGCCCGATCTGGCGGCCATAAGAGTGCTTGGCCAGCACATATTGCTCGGTTTCGGGCGAGGTCGAGTTGTTTTCGTTGATCGTCAGGAACGACCAGCCCGGCAGGATACTCTGATTGAGATTTTTGGGCGCGAGATTCAGCGCCTGCACCCACCAGTCGAACGGATTTGTAAAAGACGGTCCGTCGGGCATCGCGACCTCCAGTGTCATGGGCCTGTCACATGAGGATCATAGGACGGCGCGCCGGTTTCCAGCAAGGGGTGTGCGATGCGCCGTTCCATTCTTTCCCTGTCCGTTGCCTGTTTTGCCGTGGCTGCCAGCGTCCAGGCAGAGCCGCGTCTCATCGCCATGGCGTCGCTCGATGCCCACGGCCACGACCTGTCGGCGGAAACCGCGGCGCCGCTGGAAAACGGGGTGGCGGGCAATCTTCCGGGCGGCATGGGGTCGGCGATCGACTATGCCGGGGGCGACACCTTCATCGTCATGCCGGATCGTGGTCCCAACGCCAACACGTATAATCCTGTCGTCGACGACACCGCGTCCTACATTCCGCGCTTCCACACCCTGACGGCAAGCCTGGTTCCGTCGACCGGTGCGCTGCCCTTTGCCCTGGCCCCGCAACTGACCGCCACCACCCTGATGTGGAGCCCCGAAGCCCTGGTCTATGGCGACGGCAAGGCGGCCAATCTGCCGGACGGCACGCCGAAGCTGAATGGCAACGGCCGTTTCTATTTCACCGGCCGGTCCGACGGCTTCGATCCGAATAAGTCCTCGTCCTACCCGCTCGACGCTCGCCTCGATCCCGAAGGCATTCGCGTGTCGGCCGATGGCAAGAGCGTCTACGTGTCGGACGAATACGGCCCGCACCTCTATCAGCTCGACCGCGCCACCGGCCGCCGCGTGCGCACCTTCACCCTGCCGGCCGATCTCGATGTCGCCCGCTTAAGCGCGCACGGCGAGGACGAGATTTCGGGCAATACGGCCGGCCGGGAAGCCAACAAGGGCATGGAGGGCCTGGCCCTCACCCCTGACGGCAAGACCCTGGTCGGCATCATGCAGACCGCGCTGTTGCAGGACGGCGGCGCCAGGGGCGGCTTCACCCGCATCGTCACGGTCGACATCGCCAGCGGCGCAACACGCGAATATGCCTATCCGCTGACCAATGTCGGCAAGGACGGCAAGATCAAGTTCACCGGCATCAGCGAAATGGTGGCGATCAACAACCACGAACTGCTGGTCGACGAGCGCGACGGCAAAGGCCTGGGCGACGGCACATCGGCGGCGTTCAAGCGTTTCTACCGCATCGACCTGTCGAAGGCTCAGCCGGTCGACGGTCTGGCCGGCGCGGACGCCCTGGCGGCTAGGGCAGTCACCAAGACGCTCGCCTTCGACCTGGTGGCGATTCTCACCAAGGCCAGCGTCGATCCGGCGACCATTCCGGCCAAGATCGAGGGCCTGGCCTTCGGTCCCGATGTTCAAACGGGCGGCAAGACCCTGCACACCCTGTGGGTCGCCAACGACAACGACTTCCTGCCGGAAGCCGATGGTCGCGACAATCCCAACCGCATCTTCGTCATCGGCATCGATGATACCGACCTGCCGGGGTTGAAAAAGGCGCGATAAGCAAGGTTTGGGCCTGCAATCAAAAGACTCTTTCGGGGGGAAAGGCCGTTTGGGGCATCAGCCACACGTGACAGCGTCGTGCAAGCGAGTAGTTAGATCATCCATCTTCCGAAATGGCGGTTCCGCACACCCTTGTTTCGGATAGAAAACACCTATATATGTAGGGTCGAACAAATTGAGAACTTGATACTGGCGCGAAAGCGCCTTTTGCGATTCGGGAAAGGAGGTCGCTATGCCAGCTTACTCACCTGAAATTGCTAATGAATTTATCCGTCGCGCTAGAGGCGACGACCGTGCCTTGACTCAAATGCAGCTGCAAAAGTTGGTTTATATCGCTCACGGTTGGAACTTGGCTATTACTGGCCAGCCTCTTACTCATGACGAACCGGAGGCATGGGATTACGGCCCCGTGTATAAAGAACTTCGGCGAGCGCTGAAGAATTACGGGCGAGAGACTGTAAATAGAGAAATTCGCAATTGCGAATTTGTTCCCGGTGTTTTTGACGACAACGAGAATGGCGTTGCTGAAGCGCATCTATCTCCCGAGGAAAACGCTATAATCGACCGCGTTTATAAAGATTACGGACGATTTCACGCTTTTCAACTCTCTGCACTTACGCATCGTGATGGAACGCCATGGACACAGATTTATGGCGACGGGCGTGGGAAATTTGATGTAATTCCTACCGAAATGATCAGGAAGCATTTTGTTGAGCTCGCCACCCAAAACAGACAGAATAACGGTAGATGATATTGATACTGGCGTCTCTGTCGTTAAAAGTGTTGAGGCTCCGGATGCTAATGATCTACTAGAACGTGCTGCAGCAGAGCGTGCGCAGCTTGAAAATAAGCTTGCACGCTCTCGCATCAAAAATGTCAAAGCCGACAGAAAGATGCGAAAAACGTATGCTGGCCGCATTCTTCTATATCTCGAAATCTACTCGATAGTGATTGGCTTAATGGTGATTGCTTCCGGTTTTAGCTGGACCGGATTCTCATTACCTAACGAAATAATGGCTGCTTTGGTGGGGAGCACTGCTGTGGCTGCGATAGGTTTAGTGGGGTTCATTGCGCGTGGCCTTTTCCGGCCTCCTCCCGATGGAAAAGAATAAAGACGCCTAACGAGGCGTTCTTGCCTTCGGGCATAAAAAAGCGGCGCTCCGAAGAGCGCCGCAAGTCGATCTGGATACGCTATACTCAAGTCTGAAAGTTAGAGCGGGAACTGATACGCCGTCTTGACGATCGTATAGAATTCCTTGGCGTAAGCGCCTTGTTCACGCGGACCGTAGGACGAACCCTTACGGCCGCCGAACGGCACGTGATAGTCGACGCCGGCGGTCGGCAGGTTGACCATGACCATGCCGGCCTGGACGCGGCGCTTGAAGGTCTCGGCCGCCTTCAGCGACTTGGTGCAGATACCGGCCGACAGGCCCATTTCGGTGTCGTTGGCGACCTTGATGGCTTCTTCCAGGTCCTTGACGCGGATGACCGAGGCGACGGGGCCGAAGACCTCTTCCTTGTTGATCGACATGTCCGGGGTCGTCTTGTCGATCAGGGTCGGGGCGTAATAATAGCCCGGCGTGCCAAAGGTCAGGTCTTCGCCGCCGGCGACGACCTGGCCGCCTTCGGCCTTGGCCTTGGCGACGGCGTCGCGCGCGATGTCGAGCTGCTCCTGCGACGCGATCGGACCCATCTGGACGCCGTCGGCGCGCGAATCGCCGACCTTGATGGCCTTGGCGGCGGCGGCCAGCGCGTCGACGAAACGGTCGGCGATGCCTTCGGTGACGATGATGCGCGACGAGGCCGTGCAGCGGTGGCCCGACGAGAAGAAGGACGAGTTCAGCACCGAGTTGACGGCGTTGTCGAGGTCGGCGTCGTCAAGCACGACGACCGGGTTCTTGCCGCCCATTTCGCACTGGACGCGCTTGCCCTTAGCGACCGCCTGGTCGCGGACGCGCGTGCCGGTCGGCACCGAGCCGGTGAACGAAATGGCGTCGCAGCCGTCGATCATCAGAGGGCCGGCGACCGAGCCGCGGGCGAAGACGACGTTCAGCACGCCCTTGGGCAGGCCGGCGCGGTTGAGGATATCGGCCAGCTCCCAGGCGCAAGCCGGGGTCAGTTCGGCCGGCTTGCACACGACCGTGTTGCCGAAGGCGATGGCCGGCGCCATCTTCCAGGCGGGAATGGCGATCGGGAAGTTCCACGGGCAGATCAGGCCGATGACGCCGACGGGCTCACGCGTGATCTCGACCTTGACGCCCGGACGGACCGAATCGAGGACTTCGCCGTGGGCGCGCAGGGCCTCGCCGGCGAAATACTTGAAGATGTGGCCGGCGCGGGTGACTTCGCCGATGCCTTCCGGCAGGGTCTTGCCTTCTTCGCGCGACAGAAGCGCGCCCAGCTCGGCCTTGCGCGCCAGGATCTCGGTGCCGGCATTGTCGAGCACGTCGAAACGCTGTTGCGGCGTCGAGAACTGCCAGGTTTCGAAGGCGGCGCGGGCGGCGGCGATGGCGGCCTTGACCTCGGCTTCACCGGCGGTCGAATAGGTGCCGATGATGTCGTTGGTGTCGGACGGGTTGATATCGTTGAAGGTCTTGTCGGTCGTGACCCATTCGCCGTTGATCAGGTTGCCTTTCAGCGCCATTTTAGTCTCCTGGCTATTCCGGTTTTGACGTGGCTCTATAGGCCACAATGTTAGCGCTCACAAGGCGGATTTCCCGCGTGAGCGCCCGAATACTCGCGCATATATAGTCGGACAATTGCCAAATGCCAGAGGCGATTTGGCTCTACACCCTAACTCTTTGAAATCTTGGGAAACGCCTTTTGAGGTGCATTCCTGAAGGTTGGTGTCTAAAGCGACGATGAGAGATTTTCCAGTCAAAAGGCAGTCCCATGGCAATCCCGTTCATCGACCTCGGCCAGCAGCGCCAGCGCATCGGCGCAGCGATCGAAAGCGCCGTGCTCAAGGTCATCAATCACGGCGCCTACATCATGGGGCCCGAAGTGAAAACCTTCGAAGCCGACATGAATGCCTTTGCCGGTTCGAAACACTGCCTGAGTTGCGCCAACGGGACCGACGCCATCGAGCTGATCCTGCTGGGCCTGGGCATCGGCAAGGGTGATGCGGTCTTCGTGCCGACCTTTACCTTCGTCGCCACGGCCGAAGTCGTGCCGATGACCGGCGCCGAGCCCGTCTTCGTCGACATCGACGCGCAGACCTACAATATCGACGTCGAGAAGCTCGACGCCACGATCGAGGCCGTCAAAAAGGAAGGCCGCCTCAAGCCGGCCGCCATCATCGCGGTCGACCTGTTCGGCCAGCCCGCGGACTACCCGGCCTTGTCGAAGATCGCGCAAAAGCACGGCCTGCCGTTGATTTCGGACGCGGCGCAGGGCTTCGGCGGCACGATCGACGGCCGCCAGTCGCTGGAATGGTGCGTCGCCACGGCGACCAGCTTCTATCCGGCCAAGCCGCTTGGCTGCTACGGCGACGGCGGTGCGGTCGTCACCAATGACGACGCGCTGATGGACCGCATGATCTCGTTCCGTGTCCACGGCGGCGCCACGGCGGCCGACGTGGCCGCCCACCAGTTCGAGCACGAAGCCAAGTATCTCAATGTCCGCATCGGCATGAATTCGCGTCTCGACTCGATCCAGGCCGCGGTCCTGATCGAAAAGCTGCGGATTTTCGGCGAGGAGATCGACCTGCGCCAAAAAGTCGCCGCGCGCTATAACGAAAAGCTGGCCGGGAAGGTCATGAGCGTACCCTTTGTCAAGGACGGCTATGTCTCGACCTGGGCGCAGTACACGATCGAGCACGAGAACCGCGACGGGCTGCAGGCGCACCTGCGCAATGCCGGCATTCCGACCGCCGTCTATTACCCGATTCCGCTGCATCGCCAGCCGGGCTACGCCGCCTTCAACGCCGGCGGCTGCGACCTGTCGGTGGCCGAAGCCAAGGCGAAAAGCGTGATCAGCCTGCCGTTCAGCCCGTATCTCGATGAGGCGACCCAGGACCAGATCGTTGCGGCGATTGCGGGGTTTAACGGGTAATCATTCCGTACTTTTGCAAATGCGAGCAATATTTTGCCCGAGGTTCGCGGCTTTTTGCCGTTCCTTCGGAAAATTTCTCAAAAAATGTAGGGCTTTGGGAAAATTTAACTTTCAAAGTCGTCTGCATCTTGCTATGGACTGAAATCATACCGTCATATTTCGCACGTGCACACGAGTGCATCCTTGGATGCAGCCCGGCGCGTGCGTTTTTGGCAAAATAGCTAGGGGTATCTGAACCATATGTCTGTCGCTACGGCTGTGACCACCACGACGGGAAGTGCTGCGCCGCACCTGCTGGCGCATCAGGCGGCGCTTAGCCTGAATTCCGGCGATACGGCATGGATGATTGTCGCGACGGCCTTGGTCCTGTTCATGACGGTGCCGGGCGTGGCGCTGTTCTACGGCGGCATGGTGCGCAAGAAGAACCTGCTGTCGACCATGGCGCAATCCGTGGCTGTCACGGTCATAGCCTCGGTCATCTGGATCCTGATCGGCTACAGCCTTGCCTTCGGCGTGGGCGCCGGCGGTGTCAACAGCTTCATCGGCAGCTTCGATGCGGCCCTGCTGCACGGCGTGCGCCTCGACACGGCCTACAATGCCGCGCCGCAGCTGCCCGAATATCTCTGGATTGCCTACCAGATGACGTTCGCCATCATCACCCCAGCCCTGATCGCCGGGTCGGTGGTCGAACGCATGAAGTTCTCGGCCTTCATCCTGTTCATCGCGCTTTGGAGCGTCCTGGTTTATGCGCCGGTCTGCCACTGGGTGTGGGGCGGCGGTTTCCTCGCCAAGTGGGGCGTGCTCGATTTTGCCGGCGGGGCGGTCGTCCACGTCAATTCCGGTGTCGCGGGCCTGGTTTCGTGCCTGGTTATCGGCAAGCGCAAGGGCTTCGGCCGCGACAACATGGCGCCGCACAACCTGGGCTTCACGATGATCGGCGCCTCGATGCTGCTGGTCGGCTGGCTGGGCTTCAACGCCGGTTCCGAATGGAAGGCCGATGCGCTCGCTTCGGTTGCGGCGCTCAATACCATCGTCGCCACCATGACCGGCGCCATCGGCTGGATCGTGCCGGAGTGGATCGAGCGCAAGCAGCCGACCCTGCTCGGCATGGTCTCGGGCATGATCGCGGGCCTGGTGGCAATTACGCCGGCCGCCGGCTTCGTCAACCCGACCGGCGCGCTGTTGATCGGCCTGATCACCGGACCGCTGTGCTATGTTTCGACGACCTACGTGAAGAACATGTTCCGCTACGATGACAGCCTCGACGCGTTCGGCGTCCACGCCGTCGGCGGTTTCTTCGGTGCGCTGCTCACGGCGGTGTTCGCTGATACCACAATCAATTCCGCCGGCGCCGGCGCCAGCGTGCTCAAACAGCTGGGCGGCCTGGCGGCCGTTATTGCCTGGAGCGCGGTGGTAACATTCGTCATCCTCATGGTCTGCAAATACACAACAGGACTGCGTGTAACAGACGAGGAGGAGATCGAAGGCCTCGATATGTCGCAACACGGGGAGAGCCTGCACGGATAGTCCGGACGGCTCAAGGCTTGGAAACAAACCTCCCCCTCGCGACACGGTCGGCCGAGGGGGTTCGTGTGTCAGGGGGGCGGAGGCCTGGCGGCACTTTGGCGGCATCCTTGCCATCAAAGTCTGACCGCCGGGGTGTTTTATATGGTATTAGGCGGGCCTTCCGGGGGGGAGGTCTGCCGAGGACCACAAGGCAGTCGGTATCAATTGATACCAACTCGGCATTTTTGTCATCAGGCCGGAAAAACCGGCCGGGCAAGAAGGCGGGACTGACAATTTGACTTTATCCGCGCCCAAGATTTGGTTTGAAGGCGCGGTCCCTCGCCGGGCTGTTCCGGCGCGTAACTGGAAGGACGTTAGGCCATGACCGGCGAAACGAACCGCTTTGTTGTCGAAAAGAAAAAGACTCCGCAGAAGTCGGATGCGAAGACACGCGTCACAAACTTCAACGAGATCTATGCCGACTTCAAGCCGGTACAGGCCACAGAGCAGGCCTCGCGTTGCGCCCAGTGCGGCGTACCGTTCTGCCAGCATGGCTGCCCGCTTCAGAACAACATACCCGATTGGCTGCGCCTGACGGCGGAGGGCCGTGTGGAAGAGGCCTACCTTTTGTCGTCGCAGACCTCGACCCTGCCGGAAATCTGCGGCCGTATCTGTCCGCAGGACCGTCTGTGCGAGGGCTCCTGTGTGCTCGAACAATCGGGCTGGGAAAACATCACCATCGGCGCCGTCGAACGCTATATCAACGACCAGGCTTTCGAGAACGGCTGGATCCAGCCGATCGAGCCGGAGGTCGAGCGGTCGCAGTCGATCGGCATTATCGGCTCCGGTCCGGCCGGGATCGCCGCCGCCGACCGCCTGCGCACCCTGGGGTACAAGGTCACGATCTATGACCGCTACGACCGTCCCGGCGGCCTTCTCGTCTACGGTATTCCCGGCTTCAAGCTGGAAAAGCAGGTCGTGGCCCGCCGCACCGACCGCCTGGCGGCTTCGGGCGTCGAATTCGTGCTCAACACCGACATCGGCAACGACGTCACCTTTGAAGAGCTTCAGGCGAAGCACGATGCCGTCCTGATCGCCACGGGTGTGTACAAGGCGCGGGCGCTCAGCGTTCCGGGCTGTGGTTCGAAGGGCGTGGTGCCGGCGCTGGAATACCTGATCACGGCCAACAAGAAGGGCTTCGGCGATGCTGTGCCGGAATTCGACAGCGGCCGTCTCGACGCCCGGGGCAAGACCGTCGTCGTCATCGGCGGCGGCGACACGGCCATGGACTGCGTGCGCACGGCGACCCGCCAGGGCGCCAAGTCGGTATCCTGCGTCTATCGCCGCGACCGCGCCAACATGCCGGGCTCCGACCGCGAAGTGTCGAACGCCGAGGAAGAAGGCGTGCGCTTCGAATGGCTGGCCGGTCCCAAGGCCGTGCTGGGCGACGCGGAAAAGGTCACGGGCCTCAAGATCCAGCGCATGCGCCTGACGACGCCCGACGCGCAAGGCCGCCAGGGCATCGAAGAGATCCATGGCGCCGAAAACGACCTGCCGGCCGACCTGATCATCGAGGCGCTCGGCTTCGAGCCGGAAAACCTGCCGGTGATGTTCAACACGCCGGGTCTGGAAACGACCCGCTGGGGCACGCTGCGCGTCATGGCCGGCGAGTTCCAGACGACCGTGCCGGGCGTCTTCGCCGCTGGCGATATCGTGCGCGGGGCGTCGCTTGTCGTCTGGGCCGTACGCGAGGGCCAGGACGCCGCCGCCGACATCCACCACTATCTCAAGACCCAGTTGCTTACCGCCGCCAACGATGGCGAAGCCCAACTCGCGGGAGTTGCCGAATAATGACCCAGTTTGATTCCTACCAGCACTTCCTCTCGCAGCGTCAGGCCCTGATCGACGCCAACGCCTACGATCCGGCCATGGAACGCGACGCCTGCGGCGTCGGCGTCGTCTGTTCGATCGACGGCACGCCCCGCCGCGAAGTCGTCGAACTGGCGGTCAAGGCGCTGAAGGCCCTGTTCCACCGCGGCGCGGTCGATGCCGACGGCAAGTCCGGCGACGGCGCGGGCATCATGATTTCGGTGCCGCAGGACTTCTTCCGCGAACAGGTCCGCAATATCGGTCACAACCCGCGTCCGGGCCCGGTCCTGGTCGGTCAGGTCTTCCTGCCGCGTTCCGACCTCGGCGCCCAGGAAGCCGCCCGCACCATCGTCGAGTCGGAAATCCTGCGTTCGGGCTTCTACCTCTACGGCTGGCGCCAGCCGCCGGTCGACGTCACGCAGCTGGGCGCCCGCGCCTCGGCCACCCGCCCCGAGATCGAGCAGATCATGATGGCGGCGCCGGAAGGCCTGGAAGGCGAAGCGCTGGAACGCGCCATGTTCCTGTGCCGCCGCCGCATCGAAAAGCGCGTCGATGAAGCCAACCTCGAATGCTACATCTGCTCCTTCTCGGCCCGCACCCTGATCTACAAGGGCATGTTCCGCGCCGAGCTGGTCGACGACTTCTATCTCGACCTCAAGGACCCGCGCATGGTGTCGAGCGCGGCGATTTTCCACCAGCGCTTCTCGACCAACACCTTCCCCGAATGGCGCTTGGCCCAGCCCTTCCGCATGCTGGCGCACAACGGGGAAATCAACACGCTGCGCGGCAACGTCAACTGGATGAAGTCGCATGAGATCCGCATGGCGGCGGCGACCTTCGGCGAAAACGACACCGACGTGAAGCCGGTCATCCAGCCGCGCGGTTCCGACTCGGCCGGCCTCGACAACGTCTTCGAACTGCTGGTCCGTGCCGGCCGTTCCGCCCCGATGGCCAAGGCCCTGCTGATCCCCGAGGCCGTCGCCAAGGACACGACCGTGTCCGACGCGCACAAGGCGCTCTATGCCTACTGCAACGCCGTCATGGAGCCATGGGACGGTCCGGCCGCCATCTGCGCCACCGACGGCCGCTGGGTCGTGGCGGGCAAGGACCGCAACGGCCTGCGTCCGCTTCGTGTCGCCGAAACCAATGACGGCCTGCTGATCGTCGGCTCCGAAGCCGGCATGACCGGCATCGCCGAAGACCGCATCGCCCGCCGCATCCATATCGCGCCCGGCCGCATGATTGCCGTCGACCTGGAAGAAGGCCGTTTCTATTCGGAAACCGACCTGATCGACACCCTGGCGAAGAAGCACGACTACCGCGGCTGGCTCGAAAACATGATCGAGCTCGAGCCGCTGATCGCGCCGGGCCCGGAGCCGCGCACCCTGCACGGTGAAGAGCTGAACCGCCGCCAGATCGCCGCCGGCTTCACGCTGGAAGACCTCGATTCCGTGCTCGACCCCATGGTCAAGGACGGCAAGGAAGCCATTGGCTCGATGGGCGACGATACGCCCCTGGCCGTGCTGTCGGAACAGTGGCGCCCGATCGCCCACTATTTCCGCCAGAACTTCGCGCAGGTCACCAACCCGCCGATCGACCCGTTGCGTGAAGCCTCGGGCATGTCCCTGCGCACCCGCTTCAAGAACCTCGGCAACATCCTGGCTGAGGACGAGGCCCAGACCAACGTCTTCGTACTGGAAAGCCCGTTCCTGACGACGCTGATGTACGAACGCATGATCACGTTCGACAAGGCGGGCAAGGTGGCGACGCTCGACTGTACCTTTGCCGTTCCGGCCGAGGATGCGGTGTCCGGCGAAGGCCTTCGCGGCGCGCTGGAGCGTCTGCGCGCTGAAGCCGTCGCCGCTGTCGAAGGCGGCGCGTCGATGATCGTCCTGACCGACGAACATCTCGGCGCCGAAAAGATCGGCGTGCCGATGATCCTGGCCGCCGCCGCGGTGCATTCGCGCCTGGTGCAGAAGGGCCTGCGCTCCTTCGTGTCGATCGTCGTCCGTTCGTCCGAAGCCATGGATCCGCACGCCTTCGCCGTGCTGGTCGGCGTCGGCGCGACCGCGATCAACCCGTACCTTTCGCTGGAACTCCTGCAGGAACGCCTGGCGCACGGCCGCTATCCGGGCCTCGACGAGCACAAGGCCTTCCTGAACTACAAGAAGTCCATCGAAGCCGGCCTGATGAAGATCCTGGCCAAGAAGGGCATTTCGGTCATTTCGTCCTATCGCGGCGGCTATGAATTCGAAGCGCTCGGCCTGTCGCGCGCCCTGGTCGCCGAATACTTCCCGGGCGTGACCTCGCGCATTTCCGGTATCGGTCTGTCGGGCATCGAGCAGAAGCTGTCGGAGCTCCACAAGCGCGCCTTCGGCGTCAAGACGCCGGTGCCGTCGATCGGCGGCTTCTACAAGCTGCGTGCCGCCGGCGAGACCCACTACTATCAGCCGAAGCTGATCCACCTCTTGCAGGACTCGACGACGCGCGACGACTACGAGACGTTCAAGGCCTATTCCGGTCTGATCGCCAAGATGTCGAAGACCGCGCCGACCAGCCCGCGCGACCTGCTGGCGCTGAAGCCAAAAGCCCAGGCCATTCCGATCGAGGAGGTCGAAAGCGTCAACGAGATCCGCAAGCGCTTCGTGACCCCCGGCATGTCGCTGGGTGCGCTCAGCCCCGAGGCGCATGAGACGCTGAACATCGCCATGAACCGCATCGGCGCCCGTTCGGTGTCGGGTGAAGGCGGTGAGGATCCGGAACGCTATGTCCGCCGCGCCAACGGCGACAACCCGAACTCCGCCATCAAGCAGATCGCCTCGGGCCGTTTCGGCGTCACGGCCGAATACCTGAACCAGTGCCAGGAAATCGAGATCAAGGTCGCGCAGGGCGCCAAGCCCGGCGAGGGCGGCCAGCTTCCGGGCTTCAAGGTCACGGAATTCATCGCCCGCATGCGTCACTCGACGCCGGGTGTCGGTCTGATCAGCCCGCCGCCGCACCATGACATCTACTCGATCGAAGACCTGGCGCAGCTGATCTACGACCTGAAGCAGATCAACCCGATCGCCCGCGTCACCGTCAAGCTGGTGTCGCAGTCGGGCATCGGCGCGGTCGCCGCCGGCGTCGCCAAGGCAAAGGCAGATGCGATCCTGGTGTCCGGCAATGTCGGCGGTACCGGTGCGTCTCCGCTGTCGTCGATCAAGTTTGCCGGCCTGCCGTTCGAACTGGGCCTGTCGGAAGCGCACCAGGTGCTGACGCTCAACAACCTGCGCGGCCAGATCCGTCTGCGGGCGGACGGTGGCATGCGCACCGGCCGCGACATCGTCATCGCGGCGTTGCTCGGCGCCGAGGAGTTCGGCATCGGTACGGCGTCGCTGGTCGCCATCGGCTGCCTGATGGTCCGCCAGTGCCAGTCGAACACCTGCCCCGTCGGTGTCTGCGTGCAGGACGAGCGCCTGCGCGCCAAGTTCACCGGCACGCCGGAAAAGGTCATCAACCTCTTCACCTTCATCGCCACCGAAGTGCGTGAAATCCTGGCCGAGCTGGGCCTGCGCACGCTGCAGGAGGCGGTGGGCCGCACCGACCTCTTGCAACAGGTGTCGCGCGGCGGCGTCCACCTCGACGACCTCGACCTCAACCCCCTGCTGGTCAAGGTCGAGATGGACGAGAACGCCATCATCACGCCGCCCTCCGAACGCAATGCCGTGGCCGACACCCTGGATGCCAAGATCGTCCAGGACGCGGCCTATGTCCTGCAGCGCAAGGAAAAGATGCAGCTGACCTACGATGTGCGCAACACCATGCGCGCCATCGGCACGCGCACCTCGTCGCACCTCGTGCGCCAGTACGGCAATACGCTCGACGAGGGCCACCTGAAGCTGGAATTGCGTGGCTCGGCCGGCCAGTCCCTGGGCGCCTTCGCCGTCAAGGGCCTGCTGATCAACCTGATCGGCGAGGCCAACGACTATGTCGGCAAGGGCCTGTCGGGCGCGACCATCATCATCCGTCCCAAGGTGTGGCACGAAGGCCAGGCCCTGGCCGGCAACACCATCCTGTACGGCGCGACCTCGGGCCAGCTGTTCGTGGCAGGCGCGGTCGGCGAACGCTTCGCGGTCCGTAACTCCGGCGCGACGACCGTAGTCGAAGGCGTCGGCGCGCACGGCTGCGAATACATGACGGGCGGCAAGGTCGTGATCCTGGGCAAGGTTGGCGGCAATTTCGGCGCCGGCATGACCGGCGGCGTCGCCTATGTCTACGATCCGGATTCGACCCTGGCTTCGTACGTCAACGGCGAAGGCATCACGCTGCGCGCCGTGCCGGACGACTATGTCGCCGAGCTTCACGGCCTGATCACGCAGCACTATGAGCGCACCTTCTCGCCCAAGGCCAAGGCGCTGCTCGACGACTGGGATACGGCGCTCAAGGCCTTCGTCCAGGTCATGCCGAACGAAATCCTGGCGCTGCAAAAGAAGCAGGAAGCCAAGATAGCTTAAAGAAAAAGGCGGCCTTCGCGGGCCGCCTTTTTTATTTGGAGCGAGCCGTGGATTACGGCGTCACGGTCACCGCGCGGCTGACACGGTTGCCGGACGGCGATACCGTGCGGAGGGATACCGTACCGGAGACGGTCACGGGACCGCTATAGGTCTTCCAGCCGCCGTCTCTGGCGCGGTATTCGATCTTCAGCCCGGCGATCGGCGAATTGGCTTCCAGCTTGCCGTTCATGATGTGCGCGCCGGGGACGGGCAGGCGGTAGGCGATGCCCGCGGCGTCGAGGTGTTTCAGCTCCGGCACCACCCTCGCCTGGAAGCCTTGCCAGTCGGCCGCCAGCGTGTCGGCGGGCACGGCACCGTCGCCATAGCTATAGGATTTTCCGGCCACATAGTCGGGCTCCCAGTCGGCGCGGTGCCAGGCGCGTTCGGCCACCGCCAGCGTGCGCGGGAACAGCATGTAGTCGGCGGTGGCGTCGCTGCGCACGGTCTCGCTCCACAACTGGCCCTGCATGCCGGCGATCCTGCGGCCGGGTTGCAGCGGTGTCGGGTCGGCGATGGTGGCCCCCTGGGCGTAGGACGTCATCATCACGGAGGCATTGGCGCCGAGGTTTTCCGGCATGAAGGCGAAGACCTTGTAAAGGTCGGTCTGGCGTGACGCCCAGTCGTAGCCGCGCTCATGGCCGTCGGCGGCGTTCGGCATGTCGAGATAAAGGACGTCCGGCGTCGACATGACGACGTCCCAGCCCTGGTTGGCCTGACGATAGGCCTCGGCCGCGCCGCCGCCGAACAGGCCGCCCCAGCTGTTCGACTGCACCTTTTGCGGCATGTCCTTCGGGTCGACACTGCCCATGCCGTCGCTCCACCCGGCAGGCTCGATGCCCTTTTCGCCGAGGATATCTGAGACTTTGGTGATAAAGCTGTTGCCCAACTGATGGATGTCGAGATGCTCTTCGGCCATCATCTTCTGGCAGGCGGGCGAGGCCGTCCAGGCGCCGGCGGTCTCGTCGGTGCCGATATGATAGATGCGCAAGGGAAGGCCGGCCTCGTCGTGCATCGCCTTGATGCTTTCCATCACCTTGTCGATGAAGGCGTAGGTCGAGGGCAGGCAGATATTCAGCGTATTGTCGTGGTAGTTCTGGATCGAGGCGTAGACCGTCGTGTCGGCCGGGTCTTGTAAGCGGTACTGCGACGCCTCGGCGGTGTTGCCGGCGCCCATCAGGCGGCGATAGCGCGCCTCCATGGAGCGCACGGCGGCGCGGCTGTGGCCCGGCATGTCGAAGGACGGGATGACCTCGATATGGCGCGCCTTGGCGGCCTTCAGGATGTCGATATAGTCGGCGCGCGAGAGATACCCGTTGACGCCCGGGGCATTGTCGGGGCCTGCGCCCAGTTGGGGCAGCAGACAGGTATCTTCCTTGAGGTCATGGCAGCGTTTCGAACCGATATCCGTCAGTTCCGGCAGACCGGGAATCTCGAGCCGCCAGCCCTCGTCGTCGGCCAGGTGCAGGTGCAGGCGGTTGAGTTTGTAGCGGCCCATCGCGTCGATGACGGTCAGGATATGGGCCTTGGATTCGAAGTTGCGCGCCAGGTCGAGGTGCAGGCCGCGGAAGCCGAAGCGCGGTGCGTCGTCGATGATGAGCGGCTTGAGACGGCCGTGTTCGTAGTCGGCCTGCTGACCCAGCGACGTCAGGGCATAGGCCGCGCCCGCGCTGTCGGCGGCGGTGATGGCGATTGCGTCCGCCCTGGCCTCGATGTGGTAGGACTCCGGCGCGCCCGGCTTGATCGCAATGGTCACCGGCACGCCGCCCTTGGCGGTCTTCAGGCCCGAGACCTTGATCGCCGCCGACAGTTCGGCCATCGGGACTTTGGTCTTCAGGGCAATGCCCTTGGTCAGGTCGAGGGCAGCACCGTCGAGGTGGCGGGCCTTGAGTGGTGTCGGCAGGATGGCGAATTCCGGAGCCGGCGCCGTCACGTCGCGCGCTGCCGTTTGGTCGTAAAGCCGCGCGGGTGTCAGCCACTGCGTCTTGTCGGCGGCGTTCTGGACCCCCAGCTTCGCTTCGTCCGTATAGGGCGTGACGAAGGGCAGGGTTTCCAGCCCGCTGTCCTTGTCGATGCCGGCGCGCGACGAGGCGATGACGCGCGGTTTCAAGCCGTCGATGGCGACGTAGGCATTGGGAATCAGGAAGTAGGGCGAGAACAGGTGCGCCGGCGCCATCAGCCCGATGCGGTAGGTCTTGCCGGGCGTCAGGGCCACGCCCGTTTTTGGTGAGATACGGTAAAGGTCGCCATTGATATGCGTCAGGTCGAACGCATCGCTTTGCGGCGGCAAGAGCGGCGAAACGAAGCTGGCATAGATGGCCCAGCCGCCCTTCGGCAGCGTACGGGGCAGGGTCAGGTCGAGATCGGCATGGAAGCAGAGCGCCGGAACCGGCTTGTCCGGGCAGCCCTCGCCCAGCACCTTATTGTCGGTCACGGTGATGTGGTAGCCGAGGCCGGCGGCGAAGGCATCGAGGCGCGCCTGCGGTGAGGGCGACTTGGCCAGGGCCGGGGAGGACAGGAGGGTGGCGCCCAGCAACACTCCGCGCAGCAGTTTCGGCATCCGTCTCTCCCTGTTTTTGTTCCGCCGAACGTGGCGCGGAATTTGGCGGCTGTCAACGACTTAAGGGTACCTTTTTATAATCTATACAATACCAATATAAGTCCATTTGACATTTGATACGATCCGTACTATTGGTCTCAGGAAATAATACGGATCGTACTAATGTCGCCTGCCATAACGCCTCTCGGTTATGCGCTTCTGGGCCTGATCCGGGCCGAAAAGCGCTCGGGCTACGCCCTGCGCAAGGTCTTCGAGACGACCCTGCTCGGCAACTATTCCAGCAGCCCGGGCAGCATCTATCCGGCGCTGAAAAGCCTTGAGAAGGCGGGCTTGATCGCGTCGGAGCCCATACCGCGCGGCAGTCTGTTCGCCATCACGCCGTCCGGCCGCGAGGCGCTGGATGCGTGGCTGGCCGCACCGGTCGCGGGGGAGTCGGCCGACATCCTCATGCTGCGCTTTGCCTTCCTGCAGGACCTGGATCGTCCCGATGTCACGCGCGGCTTCCTGGTGGCGTTCGCCGATGCCGCGCGTGTGAACCTGGCGGGTATCCGCGCCTTCACGACCAGCGACGTCTGGCCGGTCATGCCACTGCAAAGCCGGCTGGCGGTCGATTTCGGCGTGCGTAACGTCGAAGCGCATATCGCATGGGCCGAAAACGCTTTGACACAACTCGAAGCTCACTGGAGCCAGAACGCTCCGCAAACGGGAGGGTAGAATGTCGTATGTAAAAATCGCCGGCAAATGGCTGGCCATATGGATCGCTTTGACGGTCGGGCAGATCGCCGGCGGACTCATCGGGCAGGTCCTGGTGCATCCGTCCCTGCCCGCGCCGCCGCACGACGGACCGTTCGACGTCATGCAGGCCCTGGCCCTGATCAACGCCGCCTACGCCGCGGTGTTATGCCTGCAGGCCCCGCGCCTGCGCGGCGGCCTGTGGCTGCGGGCGCTGACCATGTTTGGGATTCTCTACACGGTCGGCACGCTCCTCTCGCTGGTCGAGGCGATCTATTTCCAGGCCTACGTCCGCCTGCCGATGCCGATCCTGTATCTCAACGCCGTAGCCGATCTCGGGCATGACGCAATGGGGGCGGTCGCTGCTGCGCTCCTTTGGCGAGGCGCCGAAGGGCCGTCCGAACGTTTTGGCGGCCTTTGGTGGCGTATTGCCGTCATTATACCGATCTACATCGTCGTCTATTTCGGCGCCGGCGCGTTGATTGCCTGGCAGGGTGCGGCCGTACGCGCCTACTATCAGCAGGGCATGCACATCGATAACGGCCAACTGGCACTGCTGCAGGTCTTCCGCGGCCTCGTCTGGGCGACGGCGGCTTTCCTGAGCGTGCGGCAACTGACGGGCGCCTTCTGGTTGCGGGCGCTGATAACGGGCGTGGCTTTTTCGGTCTTCATGGCTGCCGTACTGATCGTCCCGAACAGCTTCATGCCGTGGGCCGTGGCCCGGTTCCATCTGGCGGAAATAGGCATCTCGAACCTGATTTTCGGCTTTATCGCGGCTTCGATCCTGCTGGGCGGCCGGAAGACAGCCTAACGCAAAGAAGGCGCGGTCAGTCTCAGATCGCCCTTGAACAGCGACTTGACCAGGGTGACATCGCGCAAGCCCACGATCGGCATGCGGTCCTGATAGAGTTCTTCCTCGATCAGGCCGTGCGCCTCGCACAGGTCCAGGGCATGCGCCAGCAGGTCCGCGCTGTAGCCCTTGCCCTTGGCCACGCCGAAGGTCGTCATCCGCGTGGTGAAGTCCGGGCCGTTGGCCTTGCCAAGTACATGGTCGACCAGTTTCTTGCGTCCGCGCGGGCCGTTCATGCGCGCCAGCGCCGACATCAGCATCTGCGCGGCCTCGGTCACGTCGGTCGTCTTGCCGCGGCTGAGACAGTTGTCGCAGGTGCCGCAGGGTTCCACCCCATGTTCGCCGAAATAGCCGCGCACCTGTTGTTTGCGACAGTTTTGTCCCAGCACCATCTGGAAGAAGTCGCGGGCCTTCTGCTTCTGGACGATCTGGTCAGGCGCACCCTCGTTTTCGCGCAGGGTCAGACGCCGGATGGCCCAGCCGAGATCGCCGGAATTGTAGAAACAGACGCCCGAGGCCGGCTTGCCGTCGCGCCCGGCGCGTCCGACCTCCTGCCAGTAGGCCTCCATCGAGGAAGGCGGGTCGGCGTGGATGACGAAACGCACATCGGCCTTGTTGATGCCCATGCCAAAGGCGATGGTGGCGACCATCAGCTTGGACTTGCCCGACAGGAAAGCCGTCAGCCGTTCCTCGCGCGTCCTGGCCGGCAGGCCGGCATGATAGGCGGCGGCCGAGAAGCCTTCCTTCTTAAGCGCTTCCGCCAGCTTTTCGGTGCCGTCGCGCGACCCGCAGTAGACGATGCCCGACGCGCCCTTCTGACGGCTCAACACCTCGATCACGGCCTTGCTTGCGCTGCCCTTGCGCCGCACGAAGCGTAAGGACAGGTTCGGCCGGTCGAAGCTGGTGACGATCTCGACCGCGTCGTCGATGTGGAGCGCTGCCTTGATGTCGGCGCGCGTATGGGCGTCGGCCGTCGCGGTGAGCGCAAGCGTCGGCACGCCGGGAAAGAACGACTTGACCTGGCCCAGCAGCCGGTATTCCGGCCTGAAGTCGTGGCCCCACTGGCTGATGCAGTGCGCCTCGTCGATAGCGATAACGTTAAGCTTCAGGCGGCCCAGGGCATCGCGCACGAACGGGTTGTTCAGCCCTTCCGGCGACATGTAGAGCAGGTCGAGATTGCCGGAGCGCGCCGCGTCCCAGATATCGCCGCGCTCGCTCGAGCCCTGCGTCGAATCGAGCCTGGCCGCGCGCACGCCCCTGGCCTCCAGCGCCTGCACCTGGTCGCTCATCAGCGCGATAAGCGGCGAGATAACCAGGCCCAGGCCCGGCTGGACGATGGCCGGAATTTGGTAACACAGGCTCTTGCCGCCGCCGGTCGGCAAGACGGCCAGGACGTCCTGGCCCTTGAGCACGGCGGAAATGACGGCGGCCTGCTGGCCCCGGAAGGCGTCATAGCCGAAAACGCGCCTGAGCGTAGTCTCGGCATCGGCAAGGGACGGGGCGGGGGAGAGCAGATCGGCGGTCATCGGGCCTGCAAAAAAGCGGTACTGGGAAAGAGCCACGCATTTTGCGAGGGGGGGCGCAGGCCGGCCTTTCGGCGGCGCAGATGCGGCGTACCCGAAAAATAGCGAGACCGGAAGAAAGCGCAAGGTGAGATTCCACCTTTGTTCGCGGCGTGGGCGATGCCCTGCCTGCCCTGCTTTGGTCAAATTGCGCTGTTTATTTGCCCTTACGGCTTGACGAATGATCATTGCAGAGGTTTCACGCGACAGCGTTAAAGAGTTTGGTTATAACCGGCCGGTCATCGGGGCGATGCGCAAGTCCGGGGGGAGACGCCTCCCGGGCGTGGTTTAGTGAGGATCATACATGGCGAAGGCTAGCCCTCCCGGCGGAGGACGCAAGAGCAGCGGACGCACGCCCGCACAGGCTGCATTGTATTGGGGAACAGTCGGAGCGATCTGGGTGGTTATATTTACGGTCGTCTTCCTGGGCGCCATGGCTGTCGACCTGCCCGACATCAAAAAGCTCCAGAACACTCAGCAGCAGCATGCCATCACCTATCTCGACCGGTCCGGCGCCCTGATCGCGGTACGCGGCGGCAGCCAGTACGCCGCCCCGGTCGATATCGACCAGTTGCCGACCTATGTGCCGCTGGCTTTCGTCGCCATCGAGGACCGCCGCTTTTTTACCCACCCGGGCTTCGATCCCATGGGCATGGGCCGCGCTGTTATCCGCAACGCCTTCCGTCACAAGGGCGCGAATCTCGCCGGCGGCTCGACCATCACCCAGCAACTGGCGCGCAACCTGTTCCTGTCGGCCGACCAGAACATGAAGCGCAAGGTCCAGGAACTGATGATCGCGGTGTGGCTTGAGCACAAGTACACCAAGAAGCAGATCCTGGCGCTGTATCTCAACCACGTCTATTTCGGCGCTGGCGCCTACGGCATCGAGGCCGCCTCGGAACGCTATTTCAACAAGCAGGCCAAGGACCTGACGGTCGGCGAGGCGGCCATGCTGGCCGGCCTGATGAAGGCGCCCAACTCCTATTCGCCGCTGTCCGACAAGGAACGCGCCGGCCGCCGCGCCACCATCGTGCTCAACGAAATGGTCGACGCCAAGGTCATCACGCCGGAACAGCGCGCCGACGCCCTGGCCCATCCGATCACCGTATCGAAGTCGCTGGCCACGGCCCACGCCCAGTACTTCATAGACTGGCTCGACTCCAACGTCCGCGCCCTGGTCGGCGATCCTAAGGAAGACCTGATCGTCGAAACGACGCTCGACCTGCCGATCCAGACCGATGCCGAACGCGCCGTCCAGACCATCATGGCCCGCGACGCCAAGCGAGGCGTCCAGCAGGCGGCCGTCGTCTCGGTCGACGGCGAAGGCCGTATCCGAGCCATGATCGGCGGGGTTTCCTACGCGGATTCCCAATTCAACCGCGCCACCATGGCCTTCCGCCAGACCGGTTCGTCGTTCAAGCCGTTCGTCTACCTGACGGCCATGGAAGCCGGCTATCAGCCGACCACGCCGGTGGTGGACGAGCCCTATTCGATTGGCGACTGGTCGCCGCAGAATTTCGAAAAGAGCTATATGGGCCTGATCGATCTGCAGACCGCCCTGGCGGAATCGATCAACACCGTCGCCGCCCGGCTGGCCAACGATGTCGGCCGCGACAAGGTCGCCGCCACCGCCCATCGTCTCGGCATCACGTCGAAGATCAATACTGATCCGGCCATGGCGCTCGGTACCTCCGAGGTCTCGCCGATCGAACTGGCCCAGGCTTACGTGCCCTTCTCCAACGGCGGATTCAAGGCGACGGCCCACGGCATCATCCGCATCCGCACGGCCAGCGGCAAGCTGCTGTACCAGTACCGCGACTCCGCCCAGGACGGCGGGCGCGTCCAGGTCATCAACAATCCGCCGCTGACCGAGATGAACCAGATGCTGCGCGGCGTCGTGCAGCACGGCACCGGCGCCGGCGTCAACATTCCGGGCTACGATCTTGCGGGCAAGACCGGCACGACCAGCGACTTCCGCGACGCCTGGTTCGCCGGTTATACGGGCGGTTTCGTCACCGTTGTCTGGGTCGGCCGCGACGACAATACGCCGATGAAGAAGGTGACCGGCGGCTCGACCCCGGGCGCCATCTGGAAGACCTACATGTCATCGGCGCTCAAGCGGATCCAGGTCAGCCCGATTCCCGTCGGGCCGGCCGACTCGTCGCTGGGCACCGTTGCCGAAGGCGCGCTCCAGGACCTGCTCGGCACTCAGGCCGGTCAGGTCCAGGCGTCGCAGCAGGCAGCCCCCGAAAACGCCGCGCCGCCGACCGTCACCATGCAGCCCATCCCCAATCCGGAAGACAAGCCGAAGAAGGATAGCTCGCTGGACGACGTCTTCAGCCAGGCGCAGCAGAAAAACCAGTAGCAGGGGCACGGCCCCTGCACCCGGACGTTTAACGCGGGCACGGCTTCTTCAACGAGGCCGTGCCTGACGTGTTTTTGAGGATGATCGGAAGCCCCGAAGGTTGTCGCAACGGTTCCCCCCTTCCGTCTGGCTCGGCTTGACGCCGATCCAGCCACCTTCCCCGTAAACGGGGAAGGAACTATTTGACATTACTTACTTAATTCCTTCCCCGTTTACGGGGAAGGTGGCATACGCCGCGCCAAGCGGCGGATGACGGAAGGGGGAATACGAAAGTAGCAAAGGACGCTTACGCTGTCCTATTCGCCCTGGCCCTTGAGGTCCCTGGCCGCGGCGTATTTGAACAGCTCGTGCCCGCGCGTCTTCAGCCACGATCGGGCCGGTTTCCACGGCTTGCCGTAAAGCTCGGTTACCGTGGCCCAGAAGGCCGGGCTGTGATCCGGATGGCGCAAATGCGCGACCTCGTGCGCCGCCAGGTAAACCAGCACGTCGGTCGGCGCCATGATGATCCGCCAGCTGTAGCGGATCGATTTCTTCGAGGGCGAACACGATCCCCAGCGCGCATGGGCGTCGAACAAGGACACCTTGATGCCGGAAAATCCAAGCTTCGCCGCCAGGCGATCGGTTTCGGCCTGGAAGGTCTTCTGTGCCTGGGTGCGCAGGTAACGCTCGACCCGGCGGCTGAAAGTCGCCGCATCACCGCTGCTGACCAGCTGCCACGATCCGTCGACCTGCTCGGCCTTTGGTGAAATCACGCCCGCGCGCTCAGCCAGCACGACCGGATAGCCTTTGATGCTCAACTGCGCACCCGGCGAAAACGGTACCGGCCGCGTCTGGCCGCGCCGCGTCTGCAGTATCCAGTCGTGGCGCGTCTTCGCGAACTCGACGGCGTCTTTCAGGTATTTGGGCCGCGGGGCCGTGACGATGGCGTCGCCCGTGCGATTGTCGATGCGGACGGAAATGCGCCGCGCGCGCTCATTGACGCGCAGTCTTACCTTGTAGTCCCCGAAATCGAGGACCTGGCCAGGCTCATACGCCTCCCTGACCTTGCGGTCAGGCGAGAACATCGTTTTTGGCGATGAAGTCGCGGATGCGGGGATAGATGCTTTCACGGAACCGGCGGCCGTTGAAGACGCCGTAATGGCCGGCGCCCTTTTGAACGTACAGTTCCTTCTTGTCTTCCGGAATGTTCGGGCACATGGCGTGCGCCGCCTGCGTCTGGCCGACCCCGGAAATGTCGTCCTTCTCGCCTTCGACCGTCATCAGCGCGATGTCGGTGATCGCCCGCGTGTCGACCAGCTTGCCTTCGTGGAAGAGTTCCCCCTTGGGCAGGGCGAACTTCTGGAACACCAGGTCGATGGTCTGGAGATAGAATTCCTCCGTCAGGTCCAGCACCGACAGGTATTCGTCGTAGAATTCCAGGTGCTTCTGCGCACTTTCGCCGTCGTCCTCGACCAGCGAATTGAAATATTCCCAGTGCGCGTCCTTGTGGCGCTCCTCGTTCATGCTCATGAAGCTGTAGAGCTGGACGAAGCCCGGATAGACACGCCGGCCGACGCCGGGATAGGGCGGCGGCACGGTGTGCACCATATTCGAGCGGAACCAGGTGAAGGGCTTTTCCTGCGCCAGGTTGTTGGTCACCGTCGGATTGAAGCGTGCGTCGATCGGCGAGCCCATGAAGGTCATGGACGCCGGACGGCACGGGTCCTTGTCGTCGCTCATCAGGCAGGCGGCGGCCAGCACCGGCGGTCCCGGCTGGCAGACGGCGACCACGTGGACGCGACTGCCGATGACGGTCAGCATGTCGCGGATATGGTCGATGAAGGAATAGAAATCGAAGCGGCCCTCAAGCACCGGCACCTGCCGCGCGTTGGACCAGTCGGTGATGTAGACGTCGTGGTCCAGCAGGAATTCCTGCACCGTGCCGCGCAGCAGCGTCGCGTAGTGGCCCGACAAAGGCGCGACGACCAGCACGGCGGGGGCAGCGGTGGATTTGCCGGCGCGGCGCAGGTCCGAATTGTCGCGCTGGAAGCGCAGCAGCTTGCACCACGGGCTGGCCCAGTCCTCGATGATCGAGACGCGCACCGGATGATCGTTGATGGTGACCTGGTCTATGCCCCATTCGGGCTTGCCATAACGCCGCGTGATATTCGAGAACAGTTCCGCCGAAGCGTAAAGCGTACGCCCGATAGCCGTGTCCGATGCCGGATTGAGCTTCGAGCCCCAGAAATCGCGGGTCATCTGCGCCAGCGCCCGGAACGGGGCGGCGCTGTAATAGGCATATTCGTGGAGCGAATAGAGCATCTGGGCTTTTTTACTCTGTTACCGACATGTGTAGCTAACACTAGCACGGCCGTGCTGCCAATTGGTTACGGCGACATCAATTATATTGTGATGCAGCATAAACCGCGAAAGGCCAGGCATAAAAAAACGCCCTTCCGTGGCGGAAGGGCGTTTGATTGATTTGATCCCGGAAGATGGGTTACTTCACGCCCAGCTTCTTCTGCAGGTCGCTCGACGACGTCGTGTACTGGAAGCGCAGCTTGCGGTCCGGGTGGACGTAGCGGAAGGCCTGCTGCGCCATCAGGGCGGCCTCGTGGAAGCCCGACAGGATCAGCTTCAGCTTGCCCGGATAGTAGTTGATGTCGCCGATGGCGAAGATGCCGGGCGTCGAGGTCTCGAACTTCTCGGTGTCGACCGGGATCAGGTTTTCGTGCAGGTTCAGGCCGAATTCGGCGACCGGACCCAGCTTCATGGTCAGGCCGAAGAAGGGCAGGAAGGCGTCGGCCGGGATCAGCGATTCCTTGCCGTCGGCGTCTTCGATGTGCACGGCCTCGAGTTCGTGCCCGGTTTCGCCCTTCAGTGCCGTCGCCTGGGCGATGATCAGGTCCATCTCGCCCGCTGCTACCAGTTCACGCATCTTGGCGACGCTGTGCGGCGCAGCGCGGAAGTCGTCGCGGCGGTGGATCAGCGTCACGCGCTCGGCGATCGGCTGCAGGTTCAGCGTCCAGTCGAGCGCCGAGTCGCCGCCGCCCGAAATGACGACCTTCTTGCCCTCGAACGCCTTCATCTGGCGCACGGCATAGTGCACGCCCTTGCCCGGGGCGATGTTCTCGAAGCCCTCGATGCCCGGAATAGGCGGCTTCTTGGGCTGGAACGACCCGCCGCCGGCGGCGATGACAATGGCCTTGGCGCGGATGACGGTCTTCTGGTCGGTGGTCAGCTCCCACAGGCCTTCGTCTTCCAGCTTGCGGATACCGACGGCCATTTCACCGAGGTGATACTTGGCGCCGAATGGCGCGATCTGCTCCAGCAGGCGGTACGTCAGGTCCTGGCCCGAAATGATCGGCCATGCCGGGATGTCGTAGATCGGCTTTTCGGGATAGAGCTCGGCGCACTGGCCGCCGACCTTGTCGAGAATGTCGACCAGGTGGCATTTGATGTCGAGCAGGCCCAGTTCGAAGACGCTGAACAGGCCGACGGGGCCGGCGCCGATGACGACCACATCCGTCGTCCAGGTCTGGCCGGCTTCGAGCGCCTCGACATGGTGCAGGGGGTTGGCGTCGGACATTAAAAATTCTCCAAAGTACGGTGGAATAGTTTTGTTAAACTGAAAAGCACTATATGACGGCGCTTGAGGACGTAAGGTTTAGGAAAGAGCGATGTCTCGCGACAGATTGCCGCCGCTGTCGGCGCTTCGGGTCTTCGAAGCCGCCGCGCGGCACGAAAGCTTCAAGCAGGCGGCCGAAGAACTGTTCGTGACGCCGGGCGCGGTGTCGCAACAGATCCGCCTGCTGGAAGAGCATGTCGGCGTCGAGCTGTTCGTGCGCGACGGCCGCCGCGTCGTCCTGTCCGATGCCGGCAAGGCGTCGGCGCAGATTCTGAAGGAAGCCTTCGAGAAGATGTTCGAGGCGACGCGCCTTATGAAAGCCGGTACGCAAAAGGGCCGCGTGACGGTCTCCGCCGCGCCCAGCTTCGCCGCCAAATGGCTGATGCCGCGTCTCTACGAGTTTAGCGCCGCTAACGAGGACATCGACGTCTGGGTCAGCGCCGATATGACGCCCGTCGACTTCGCCGTCACCGATATCGACCTGGCCGTGCGCTACGGCAACGGCCACTATAGCGGCCTGCACGTCGAACACCTCCTGGCCGAAGCCGTCGTTCCGGTCTGCTCGCCGCTGCTCTTCGAAGCCGCACCGATCAAGAAGCCCGCGGACCTTGCCCACCATGTCCTGCTGCATGATGCCGGCGACGCCGATCCGTCCTGCCCGGATTGGCCCATGTGGCTGAAAGCGCATGGCGTCGAAGGCGTCGACGCCTCGCGCGGGCCGCGCTTCAACCAGTCGTCCATGGTCATCGAAGCGGCGGTCGCCGGCCGCGGCGTGGCCCTGGCCAAGCGCACCATTGCCGACGCCGACCTGCAGGCCGGCCGGTTGAAGGTGTTGTTCGACGAAAAGGACGCCCCGCTCAACTACGGCTACTACCTGGTCTGGCCGCAGACGCGCGAGCCGACGGCGGCGCAGCTGCGCTTCATGGACTGGCTGCGCGACGAAGCCCGCAAGGCCGAGCCCGCCCCCCGCGACAGCGGAGAACGGCCCGTCTTTGCCGCGCAGGACATCTGATAGCTGAGGCGGGCGGGAAACGGTCACGTTTACGCGGCGGCCTCCGGCTCAGGGAACCACGGCGGCGTGGGCAGGCCCTTTTCCTTGAGGAAGGCCGGATTGAAAATCTTCGACGCGTAGCGGTTGCCGTAGTCGCACAGTACGGTGACGATCGTCTTGCCGGGGCCCAAGTCCCTGGCCATCTTGATCGCGCCGACGACATTAAGCGCCGATGACGTGCCAAGGCACAAGCCCTCGGTTTGAATCATGTCATAGAGCACAGGCAGCCATTCTTCGTCCGCGACGCGGTAGCCGCGGTCGATATGGATGCCTTCCAGATTGGCGGTGATGCGGCCCTGGCCGATGCCTTCGGTGATCGAAGAGCCTTCGGACTTCAACTCGCCGGTGGTGTAATAGCTGTAGAGAGCGGCGCCGTACGGATCGGCCAGGCCGATCTGGATGCCGGGGTTTTGAGCCTTGAGGTACAGGCTCATGCCGCCAAGCGTGCCGCCCGAACCGACGGCGCAGATAAAGGCATCGATCCTGCCGCCCGTCTGCTTCATGACTTCAGGACCGGTACCGTCGATGTGGGCCTGGCGGTTGGCGACGTTGTCGAACTGGTTGGCCCAGACGGCGCCCATCTCCTCGGCCAGGCGGCCGGAATAGCGCACATAGTTGTTGGGGTTGGAATAGGGGACGGCGTCGACCTCGATCAGCTCGGCGCCCAGCTGGCGGATGGCATCCTTCTTTTCCTGCGCCTGGGTGCGCGGAATGACGATGACGCAGCGGTAGCCCAACGCATTGGCCACCATGGCCAGGCCGATGCCGGTATTGCCGGCGGTGCCTTCGACGATCGTGCCGCCGGGCTTGAGCACGCCGCGGCGCTCGGCGTCCCGGATGATCCACAGCGCTGCGCGGTCCTTGATCGACTGGCCGGGATTGAGGAATTCCGCCTTGCCGTAAATCTCGCAGCCCGTCGCTTCGGATGCGCCTTTCAGGCGGATCAGCGGGGTATCGCCGACCAGGTCGACGACGGAGGTAACGGTCTTGCTCATGGAATACGCTCCGGGGTTCGCAGGGCGGCTTGCTACCAAATCGGGCGCAGTCACCCAAGCGATGGATTCTAATGGCGCGCTTTAGTCAATCTGGCGGCATTTTCCAAGGGGGCGGGTTGCGACCCCATTCACGATCTTGATCGAAATCAAGGACAGCCCCCAAGCTTCAATTATGCCACAAACACATCGTCTTTTTATATCGCTTGCGGCAAAGCTGCGCGACGCCGGACCAAAAAGAGAGTTGGGGTGTCCCCATGGTGGTGATAAGTCTGATCGTCTCTGTCCTGGCCGGCATCGCCGCCGGCGGGATTGTGTACTTCGCCCTGGCGGGCGGGTTACGCACAGGTGCAAGGGCGTTGGAGGTCAGGACGATGCACAGCCAGGCGGAATCGTTGCTCGACAGGGTGGGTGTCATTTGTTTCCGTGTCGCCAATCGCGTCGTCATATCGACGCTGGGCGGCGCTTTACTGGTATTGATGCTTGGACGCACGACAAAGCGCGCGTAAGTTCTTGTGCGTGCGCCGTGGCCTCGACTATAGCAGGGGCTCAGGTTCACCGCGCACAGGACGTTTCACCGCATGGCCGTCTTTACCCCCGTCTCGATCGAGGACGCGAAGGCCTATCTGCGCGACTATGATATCGGCGAGCTGATCCATCTCGAAGGCATCGAAGAAGGGGTTTCCAATACCAATTTCAAGGTCGAGACCACGACGGGCCTCTATGCCCTGACCCTGTTCGAAGCGGCGACTCCGCAGGAGTATTTGCCGTGGTTCATGGACTATACCCTCTATCTCGACCGCAAAGGCTATCCCGCCCCGGGCCCGGCGCTGAAGCGCGACGGCACATCGCTGGGTGAAATCAGTGGCAAGGCCTGTGCCCTGATCAAGTGGCTGCCCGGTCGCTGGCCGCGCAACCCGGATGTGCGCCACGCCGCCTCGGCCGGCGAATTCCTGGCGAAACTGCACCTGACGGGCGGGGATTTTCCGGAGATCCGGACAAACAGCATGGGTATCCATGTCTGGCCGCACCTGATCGAACGCTGCGTGCCGAAGGCCGAGGCCAGCCCGCGCGCCCAGGCCGTTCTGGCCGATTTTCGCGAGGAACTCGAATATCTGAAGGCGAACTGGCCGGTTGATCTGCCGAAGGGCGCTATCCACGCCGACTACTTCACCGACAATGTGCTGATGGACGACGACGGCCGCGTCACCGGCGTCATCGACTACTATTACGCCTGCACCGATTTTTACGCCTACGACCTGGCGGTGGCGCTCAATGCCTGGGGCTTCACGCCGGGCGGGCAGCCGCAGCCTGAGATGATCTCGGCCTTTGCCCGCGCCTATCAGGCGGTGCGGCCCCTGTCCGAAGCCGAAATCGCCGCCCTGCCGCTGTTCGCGCGCGGTTCGGCCATGCGATTTACCCTGACGCGGCTCTACGACCTCCTGAACCACGATCCGTCCTGGGTCGTGAAGCCCAAGGATCCGGAAGCCTTCTATCGCCGGCTGGAATACCATCGCGGGATAAACGACGGTCACGCCTACTTCTGAGATTAAAATACCACACCCGTTTCATTTGTGACGGGTATGTCTTGACCGATTCCGGCGCCTCGACGATAAGGCGCGCATGTTTACGAAACGCAGCCATTCCCCGATGACGAACCCGCAGGTCCAAGAGACCTGTGCGCTGTCGGCTGCGCGCCAATCCCAGGTCGATTATATCCCGGGCTGTATCCGAAAACCCTAGATCCCATAGGATTTCCGTTTTCGTGCAGCCCTTTCGACCCGGTCGAAAGGGCTTTTTCCATTTCCGAAAGACCATACAAGGAGAGATAAAATGCAAGTCTTTCAAGGCGCCCGTGGCGGGCTGATCAAGGCGTGGATCGACGGGGTGGCCGTCGAGGACCAGGCACGCCGGCAGCTCGACAATATCGCGGCCATGCCGTTCATCCATAAGCACGTGGCCATCATGCCGGACGTCCACTGGGGCATGGGCGCGACCATCGGTTCGGTGATCCCGACCAAGGGCGCGGTCATCCCGGCGGCCGTGGGCGTGGACCTGGGCTGCGGCATGATGGCGGTGCGGACTACGCTGAACGCGCGCGACCTGCCCGATACCCTGTCGTCCTTAAGGACCGCGATTGAGGAACGCATTCCGCACGGCCGGACCGATAACGGCGGGGCGAACGACCGCGGCGCCTGGGGAGAGACCCCGGACGCCGCCAATGCGGCCTTTGGCCAGTTGTCGGATGAGTTGAAGCGCATCGTCGACAAGCACCCGAAGATTTCCCAGGCCGCGCACCGCGCGCAGAACCACCTGGGGACGCTCGGGACCGGCAACCACTTCGTCGAGGTCTGCCTCGATGAAAATGCCGCCGTGTGGATCATGCTGCACTCGGGTTCGCGCGGGATCGGCAACCGCATCGGGTCGTACTTCATCGAGCGCGCCAAGCACGAGATGAAGCGCTGGTACATCAACCTGCCCGACCAGGACCTGGCCTACCTGCCGGAAGGCTCCGAGCTGTTCGGCGACTATATGGGCGCGGTGTCGTGGGCCCAGCGGTTCGCGCGCACCAACCGCGAGCTGATGATGACGGCTGCGCTCGAAGCGCTTTCGGTCGCCGTGCCGAAGCGTTTTACGTGCGACTGCGAAGCGGTGAACTGCCACCACAACTACGTGGCGCACGAACACCACTTCGGGGCCGATGTGCTGGTGACCCGCAAGGGCGCCGTGCGCATCACGCCGGAAACGCTGGGGATCATTCCGGGTTCGATGGGCGCAAAGTCGTTCATCGTGCGCGGGATCGCCGGCCAGGCGGCGGCCGAGGCCCTGTGCTCGTGTTCGCACGGCGCCGGGCGCGCCATGTCGCGGGCCGAAGCCAAGCGGCGGTTCTCGCTGGAGGACCACGCCCGGGCGACCGCGGGCGTCGAGTGCCGCAAGGACGCCGACATCATCGACGAAACGCCGGCGGCGTACAAGGACATCGACGCGGTCATGAAGGCTCAGGCCGACCACGTCGAGATCGTTCACACGCTGAAGCAGGTGGTGTGCGTGAAGGGGTAAGGAAGGCGGTGGCGAAAGCTGCCGCCTTTTTCAAATGACGGAACGCCCCATCCGTCTCCCCTTCGCCAAGGCTTCGGGGATCCACCTTCTCCGCTCCGCAGGGAAGGCACAAGGTAATTAATTCCTTCCCCGGTTACGGGGAAGGTGGCGCGGAGCGTAGCGACGTGACGGAGGGGGCTACAACCCTTCAGCCGGGGCCAGGGTCCCGCCGCCGGCCAACTGGTAGGTCTTGCCGCCGAGGTTCGGATTGTCGCGCTGGCTGTAGCTCAGCACGTGGCCGTTGCCGATGATGTTCTTCACCGTATCGCCGCTCAGGCCTTCGGGATCGATCAACTGGCCGACACGCGTATCGGTCGTCAGCGTCCAGGTGCTCGAGGCGTCGAGGCTGACATCGACATTGGCGGTCGTCCTGCCGCTGAACTTCGAACCGTCCTTCAGATCCAGGCGAATGGTGCTCAGGATATCGGTGACCAGGTCGCCGTTGAGCGTCTGGTCATGAGCGTCGATGCGGGCATAGCCGCCGTTGCGCCCCAGGGGGCCCCATTTCGCCGCGGCGGCCTTGACGATGACGCCGGACTGGCTGGCGATATCGACCTGGTGCAGACGGATTTGTCCCTTCACATTGCTGACCAGGAACGCTTCCCGGGCCGCATTTATCCTGCCGCCGTCCATGGTCAGCGTGGCCGTGGCGGTTGGCCCGTCATAGGGCGCGGTCGTTGCGCTCGCGGCCGTAACCGGACCGGCCTGGGGCGCCGGCTGGTCGGATTGATAAAGCAGTATGCCCCGGTCGCCGCTGTCGAAACTGACATGGGTCAGTATCGCCTTATGTTCGCCGTCGACTTCCAGGCCGCCCGAATATCCGGTCTTGATCGCGGTGCCGTCGGCGATTACGTCGCCGCGCGCCTGCAGCGCCGGGGAGGAGGGGCCGCCTGTGGTCAAGGCTCCGCCGGTAAGGTTCGCGTGGCTGCCGGGTTTGACGGCGATGGCGGGGGCGTGATCCGAGGTCGTCGTGATGCTGGCCGCATCTGTGTCGAGGATCGCGCCGGCCGCCAGTTCGACGCCATAGGCTTCGGCGGCGCGGGTCGAGATGACCGCCCCCTTCAATGTCAGGTGCGAGCCCGGATCGGCGGCGAAGATGCCGTCTGTGCCTCGGCCCGTGGTCGAGATGCTTCCGCCGGTAACGGTCGCCGTGGTCTGGGATGCGACGATCAGCGCGGCCCCCAGACCGGTTTCATGGGCGTCGTCGGCCAGGGAAACATCAAGCGTGCTGTTGATGGTGATGCCGTCCATGGTAAGCAGCGAACCGCGCTCGGCGAAGACACCCGATTGATCGGGCTTGAGGGGGGTGATGGTGCCCTTGCTCAGCGCCTTGCCCTGGCCGGCTATGGTGACGACGGCGTTGCGGCGCATCGCGGCGGAGATGGTGGCTGGCGCCGCCACGGGCTTGGGCGCGCCTTGTGCCGGCCCCGGTTGTCCCTGCTGGCCCTTTTGGCCGCGATGTCCGCCGCGGCCGTGGCCGCCGCCGCCCATACCTCCCATTCCGCCCATATCGCCGCCCATATCGCCGCCCATATCCTGGGCTAGGGCGATGTCGCCGACGCAAAGCGACAGAACGGCAGCGGCCAGACCGCTGAGAAGGTATTTGCGCATTGGATGCCCCTATGTTTCGGGCATCGCTAGCAACGGAATGGGGCTTCCATGTTTCAGCTCTGTTACGCGGCTGCAAAGCCCTTGACGAGGTCAAGGGCCGCCACGCGGTCGTTCTTCAGCTCGGTGATCTTTTCGGGCTGGCCGTAGAGCGCCTGGATGGCGTCCGGCACCTTGGGCGCAAAGCCCAGCGCCTTGGTCACGAAGTCCGGGAACTTGGCGGCGTGCGCCGTAGACAGCACGATCTGCGGGTGGTCGAGCCCGCGTTCCAGCGCCGCGCTCAGCGACACCGCCGTATGCGGGCAGATGACTTGGCCATAGGCTTTGTACGCGTGGGCAATGGCCTCGGCCGTTTGGGCCTCGTTGACCGTGCTGGCCGTGACCTCGGCCTTCAGCGCCGCTTGCAGTTCCGGCGACAGGGTCACGGCGCCGGTGGCATTGAAGGTGTCGAACAAAGCCTTGGTCGTAGCGGCATTGCGGCCCGACGCTTCGTAGACCAGGCGTTCGAAGTTCGACGGCGCCTGCACGTCCATGCTGACGCTGGCTGATTCCACGGCCTGGCGGCGGATATAGCGGCCTTCGTTGATCGCCTGATTGAGCGCGTCGTTCTGGTTGACGGCGGCGTGGAGCTTTCCGACATTGCCGCCGATGCGGCGGGCGACCCAGCCGGCAAAGGCGTCGCCGAAATTGCCGGTCGGCACGACGAAGTCGGGCTTGTCCGCGCCGCTGGCCGCCGCAGCGGCAAGATAGTAGGGGACCTGCCCCAGCAGACGGCCCCAGTTGATCGAATTGACCGAGCTGATCAGGCCGTTTTGCTTGAGGCTCTGATCGCCCAGCAAGGCCTTTACGATGGCCTGGCAGTCGTCGAAATCGCCTTCGACGCCGACGTTGAGCACATTGTCGGCCTGGACCGTTGTCATCTGCAGGCGCTGCACCGGCGAGACGCGGCCGAGCGGATGGAAGACAACCAGACGCACGCGCTCGGAACCGGCGAAGGCGCGCACGGCGGCCGCACCCGTATCGCCCGAGGTGGCGGTGACCAGCGTCAGGGTCTCGTTGCGCTGCTTCAGCGCCGCGTCGGTCAAGGGCGCCATCATCTGCATCGCCATGTCCTTGAAGGCGAGCGTCGGGCCGTGCCAGAGTTCCAGCATCCACAGATTGTCGGCCAGTTGGGTCAGCGGCACTTCGCCATCGCGCAGGAAAGCGGCGCGCGTGCGTTCGGCGGCAGCCTTGACGGCATCGGCACCCAGCACGTCGACACCGAAGAGCGTCAGCAGGTTTTGGGTCAAGGTGCCGTAGTCGCCGGAGAGGTCGAAACCGGGTGTTGGCCATTCAGCCGGCACATAGAGGCCGCCGTCGGGCGCCAGACCGTCGAGCAGGGCGCCTGCGAAGGTCTTGTCACCGGCAAATCCGCGCGTGCCTACATAGTTCATTGTGTTACCAATTCCGCTGAAATCGTAAGGCCTTGCGTCTGCGTCGCCTTATCCATTACAAGCGCGCCGGATACCATTTTAGTCCCGCTGGGAAAAGGCGAAAACATGGGCGGCAACACGGAATCTGGCGGGGCATCCGGAACCGCTCTGCTGCCCGACGTCCTGGCATCGGCCCGGCGGATCACCATCAAGGTCGGCTCGGCCCTGGTCGTAGATGCCAAGGCGGGCGTCGCCAATGCCGCCTGGATGGCGGGGCTGGCGCGCGATATCGCGGCGCTCGTGGCCGCGGGGAAGAACGTCGTCCTGGTGTCGTCGGGCGCCGTGGCGCTGGGCCGCCGCCACCTCGGCGTCACGCGTCCGCGCCTCAAGCTCGATGAGAAACAGGCCTGCGCCGCCGCCGGCCAGCCGCGCCTGATGGCCGCCTGGGACGAGGCGTTTCAGGCCGTGGGCCTGAAATCAGCGCAAGTTTTGCTGACGCGCGAGGACACCGAAAAACGACGGCGCTGGCTGAATGCGCGCGCGACCGTCGAGACCCTGTTCGAGCTTGGCTGCGTGCCGATCGTCAACGAGAACGACACGGTGGTGACCGAAGAAATCCGCTACGGCGACAATGACCGCCTGGCGGCACGCACGGCGCAACTGGTCAAGTCCGAAGCCCTGGTCCTGCTGTCCGATATCGACGGCCTCTATACGGCCGATCCGCGCAACAATCCCGATGCCCGGCACATCGCGGTGGTCGACAAGCTCGACGCCGCGATCGAAGCCATGGCCGGTGGCGCCAATGCCTCGGCGGGCGTTGGCACGGGCGGCATGGCGACCAAGATCGCCGCCGCGCGTATCGCGGGCTCGGCTGGGTGTGCTACCCTGATTGCGTTCGGCGCGGTCAACCAGCCCCTGTCGTCGCTGGGGGGGCCAGAGGGCGCGCGCTTTACCCTGTTCAAGCCGCAGGCGTCGTTGAGCGCGGCCTACAAGGCGTGGATTGCGGGCACGGTCGTGCCGGCGGGCAAGTTGATGCTCGACGAAGGCGCTGCCCGCGCCCTGCATAATGGCAAGTCGCTCCTGCCGTCGGGCATCGTCGAGGTCACGGGCCATTTCGACAAGGGCGACACCGTGTCGATCGTGGCGCCATCCGGCCAGGAGATCGCGCGCGGCATCGTCGAATACTCCGCCGACGATATCCGCGCCATCCGTGGTCGCGGCAGCCGCGACATCGAGACGATCCTGGGCTATACCTCCGGCGACGAGGTCATCCACCGCGATGATATGGCGTTGATCTAGCCGCCAAACGCCTGCAAAAACCCGCCAAAAGCCATGATTTCAAATGAAACCGTCGTATTCCGGCGGTTTGCGATATATACCCCGCTGAAAGACGGAGTTTCGCCATGGACGACCAAAGCACGCGCACGCTGAACGACCTGATGACCGATATGGCCGCGAAGGCCAAACTCGGCGCCGAGGCCCTGCGTCTGGCCGGTCCAGAGGCGCGCACGCAGGCCATCGTCGCGGCCGCAAAGGCCATCCGGGCGCGCGAAGCCGAGATTCTCGAAGCCAACGCGAAAGACCAGCAATTCGCCCGCGACAAGGGGCTGACCGACGCCATGATCGAGCGCCTGATCCTCAATCCGGCGCGCGTCGAAGCCATGGCGAAAGGCCTGGAAGAAGTGGCGGCGCTGCCCGACCCCGTCGGGCGCGAACTGGCGCGCTGGACGCGTCCGAACGGGCTCGACATCGCGCGCGTTTCGACGCCGATCGGCGTCATCGCCATCATCTATGAATCGCGTCCCAATGTGACCGCCGACGCGGCTGCCCTGTGCATCCGCTCGTCGAACGCGGCGATCCTGCGCACGGGGTCCGAAGCGCTGAACTCGGCCCTGGCCATCTATGCCGCTTTCGAGGAAGGCCTGCGCGCCGCCGGCCTTCCCGAAACGGCGGTGCAACTGGTGCCGACCTCGGACCGCGACGCCGTCGGCCTGATCCTCGGTGGGCTTGGCGGCGCCGTCAACCTGATCATTCCGCGCGGCGGCCGCTCGCTGGTCGAACGCGTGCAAAAGGAGGCGCGCGTCGCCGTCCTGGCGCACCTCGAAGGCCTGAACCACACCTATATCCATACGGACGCCGACCCGGAAAAGGCCGTCGGCGTCACGCTGAACGCCAAGATGCGCCGGGTGTCGGTGTGCGGCGCGACCGAGACCCTGCTGATCGACGAGGCGGTGGCGGCCGATTTTCTGCCGCGCGTTGCGAAGGCGCTTGAGGACAAGGGCTGCGAGCTGCGCGGCGACGACGCGGCGCGCGCCATCTATCCGATGAAGGCAGCGACCGAGGACGACTGGCGTACCGAATACCTGCTGCCGATCCTGTCAGTGCGCGTCGTGAAGGACGAAGCCGAGGCCATCGAACATATCCGCACCTATGGCTCCGGCCATACCGAGGCGATCATCACCGAGAATGCGCAAGCCGCGGAAACCTTCCTCAACGAGGTCGATTCCGCCATCGTCATTTGGAACGCCTCGACGCAATACGCCGACGGCGGCGAATTCGGCCTGGGCGCGGAAATCGGCATCTCGACCGACCGCATGCACGCGCGCGGACCGGTCGGCGCCGAGCAATTGACGACGTTTAAATACATCGTCCGCGGCAACGGCCAAACGCGGCCGTAAAACCGTCACACTCGCTTACGGGTGGTTTACGCAATCGTCACGGAACTGTTGCGTAAACCCTTTAGTAACCCCGCTCTTTCAGTCATATATGACTTCCGAGAGTGAGGCGCATGGAACGGCAGCGGACCTTCTGGAATATAGTGCCCTTCGGCACCTGGATCGGCGGTTGTGCGCTTGTCGCCCTGGCCTTTGTCGTGCCGGTCTTGGTGGCGCCCGCGGCGGTGATCGTCCTGGCCTATACGGTCTTCCAGTTCTGGATGCGCATTCTCGACATGCAGGACCGGATCGATAGCCTCAAGGCGCCCGAAGTCCAGGTCAAGGTCCAGCCCGAGGGGCCAAGCTTCCAGGAAGTGCTGCGCGCGATTCCCGATCCCGTCATGATCGTGTCGGGCTTCGAACCGCACGACATTGCCGGCCGCTGGATCGTGTTCGCCAATGACGCCGCGCGTGAGGTCTTTTCGATCCCCGATGACGGCGGCCTGTTGGTCAGCACCATCCGCACGCCGGAAGTGCTGGAATGCGTCGATGAAGCCCTGTTCGGCCGCATCGCCCGTTCGGTGGTTTTCGACACCAATGGCGGCGCCCGCGACCAGTTCTGGCGCGCCTTCACCAGCCCCCTGCCGGTGGAGGGCATGAACAGCGACAAGCATCCTCGCCTGGCCCTGCTGGTCATGCGCGACGAAACCGACGCGCGTCGCATGGAGCGCATGCGCGCCGACTTTCTCGCCAATGCCAGCCATGAGCTGCGCACACCGCTGGCGTCGCTTACCGGTTTCATCGAGACGCTGCGCGGTCCGGCGCGCGACGACGAAAAGGCGCGTGAAAAGTTCCTGACCATCATGGCCACCCAGGCCGACCGCATGGGCCGGCTGATTTACGACCTTTTGTCGCTGAGCCGCATCGAGATGAGCGAGCACGTGCCGCCGTCGGGCGAGGCCGACCTTGTGCTGGCCGTGCGCGACGTCATCGAAGGCCTGACACTGATCGCCGGCGAAAAGGGCGTCAGCCTGAAGGTCTCGGCGCCCAAGCCCGGCCTCTATCCGATTATCGGCGACCGCGACCAGATCCTGCAGGTCGTGCAGAACCTGGTCGACAATGCGCTGAAATACGCTCCGCGCGGGTCGGACGTCACCATCGACGTGCAGTTCGACAAGACATTGAGCGAAGCGATGATGGCCACGGATTCTCAGGCCGCCAAGCTGGTCCTGCTGCGTCCGGACCGTAACGTTCACGACTATTACGCCGTGGTGCGGGTGCGCGACAACGGCCCCGGAATCCGCCGTGAATTCCTGCCGCGTCTGGCCGAGCGCTTCTATCGCGTCGAGGGCCAGAAGAGCGGTGACCGCCTCGGCACGGGCCTGGGCCTTGCGATCGTCAAGCACATCATCAATCGCCACCGCGGCGGCCTGGTCGTCGAAAGCATAGGCTGCGCGCCGTCCGGTGACGATCCCATGCTGCGCGAACCCGAATCCGAAGGCGGCAAGGTCACGCCGTTGCCTGTGCCGGGCCTGCCCACATTCACCGCCTTCACCGCCTGCTTCCCGCAGACACGCGCCTTCGGAACGGCCGGCGCGCCGCGCCTGGCCGCTTCGCAAGGTGTTGTGCTGAAAGATGCCGGCTGACGTGGAAAATATGACGGTTTTTGTGCAGAAATATCCTTAACGGCCGCCCGCCTTATAAAACTGTCACAAAATTCCCCTAAACGCCCAGTAAAATTCTGGTTACGCTTGTGCCCTATGCTCGCGAATCGCGATTCCGATTTCGGTGCGGCCGCGCAATGCGCAGCCAGGATTTGAAGGACAAACCAGTGGCCCAGTTCAAGATGAACCCGCATATCGTCAAGACCTATGAAGAAGAACTGGACCAGCTCAGTGCCGAGGTGGTGCTGATGGGCGGTCTGGCCGAGGCGCAGGTCGCCGACGCCGTCGAGGCCGTCGCCCGCCGTGACGTCGCCCTGGCGCAAAGCGTCGTGCAGCGCGACCACAAGCTGGATGAGCTCGAAAAGGACGTCGAGCGCAAGTGCATCCGTCTCATCGCGCTGCGTCAGCCCATGGCCGACGACCTGCGCAAGACGGTTGCCGCCATGAAGATCGCCACTTCGCTGGAACGCATCGGGGATCTGGCCAAGAACATCGCCAAGCGCGCCCTGGTCATTGCCGAGGCCGAGCCGATGTCGCCGTTGACGCGCTCGATCGAACGCATGGGCAAGCTGGTGTCGTCGCGCCTGCGCGACGTGCTGGACGCCTACAAGGGCGGCCGTCAGGACCTGGCGCAAAGCGTGTGGGCGTCGGATACCGAGGTCGACGAGCACTACAACGCCCTGTTCCGCGAACTGTTGACCTACATGATGGGCGATCCGCGCACCATCTCGGCCTGCACCCACCTTTTGTTCATGGCCAAGAACCTGGAACGCATCGGCGATCACGCCACCAACATGGCCGAACATATCCACTATGAACTGACGGGCGAGGACTATGTCGAAGACCGCCCGAAAGGCGACACCCTTCACACCAGCTGACTTCGCCGGGCGGCGCTCGTTTACGCCTTCGCTCTGACCCGGACTTCCCTGTAACCGTCCCCGAAACCGCGGAACCCTTGCATGAAGCCCTACATCATCGTTGCCGAAGACGAAGACGCCCTGGCCACCCTGCTGAACTATAACCTTGAAAAAGAAGGCTATGAGGTTGGTGTCGCCACCGATGGCGACGAAGCCCTGGTCATGATCAAGGAGCGGGCGCCGGACCTTCTGGTTTGCGACTGGATGATGCCCAAGGTGTCGGGCATCGAGGTCTGCCGCCGTTTGCGCGCGCAAGGCGCTACCCGCAACCTCCCGATCGTCATGCTGACGGCGCGTTCGGAAGAAAGCGACCGCATCCGCGGGCTCGACACGGGCGCCGACGACTATGTCGTAAAACCGTTCTCGATGGTCGAGCTGATGGCGCGCATCCGCGCCGTCCTGCGCCGCATCCGTCCGGGCCTTTCCGAAGACCGTGTCGAGTTCGGCGAAATCAGTGTCGACCGCCTGTCGCACCGCGTCCAGCGCGGCGGCCGCGATATCCATCTGGGGCCGACGGAATACAAGCTGCTCGACCACTTCATGCAGTACCCGCGCCGCGTCTTCTCGCGTGAGCAGCTGCTCGACGCCGTATGGGGCAACGACGTCTATGTCGAGGCGCGTACGGTGGACGTGCATATCGGCCGCCTGCGCAAGGCGTTGAACGACGGTCATGCCTACGACCCGATCCGCACGGTGCGCTCGGCCGGTTATTCGCTGGATATGCAGGGGTAGGCCTTACAGGCTCGCGACAGATACCTTGTAAATTAAGAATACCTCGGCCCTCCCCATAAATGGGGAGGGCCGAAAGCGTCGCATCCTGCTTCTTACTGCAGCCCGACCAGGAAGGTCTTCGAGCAGTATTCGCAGGTGATGTGCACCTTGCCGTCGGCTTCAAGCATTTCCTTCTGCTCCTGCTCGGTGAAGGACTGGACCAGTCCCTCGACGCGCTCCTGCGAACAGCGGCACAGCTTGAACACGGTCTTGGGCGCCGACAGGCGCACGCCGTCCTCGTGGAAAAGGCGATAGAGCAGGCGATCGGCCGTCAGCTCGAAATCGGTCAGTTCCTCTTCGCCCAGCGTCTCGAACAGGGCGCGGATGTGCTGGAAGGACTCGCGCGTATCGCCGCGGCTTTCGTCACCCGCGATCGCCTGGATCATGGCGCCGGCGGCGCGCCAGACGCGGCCGGATCCGGTCACGCTGTCGCTGACCGCCAGCTTGATCTGGGTCGGCACCTGTTCCGACTGGGCGAAATAGTGCTCGGCACACAGGGACAGGGATTCGCCCTCGATCGGCGTGATGCCCTGGTAGCGCTCGGCATGGTCCTCGGGATCGAGTGTCATGATGAAGGTGCCCTTGCCGAGCAGGGCCTGTGCGCCCAGGCTCTGGAAGCTGCCCTCGTTGGCGGCGATCGCCGCGTCGAGTTCGCCCTGGTCGTAGCGGCAGAAGCCGCGCAAGCCTCCGCGTGTATCATAATCGGCCACGACATAGCGCACCGCGCCGTCGCCCTGCGCCTGGAGGATAAGGCGGCCCTCGAACTTCAGCGATGCGCCGACCAGCACGGCCAGAACGCAGGCTTCGCCGAGCAGATTGGCGATGACGTCGGGATAGTCGTGCGCCTTCAGGATCTGATCGAGCGTCTCTCCCAGCCGGACCAGGCGCCCGTGGACGGGATGCGTCTCTATGACGAAACGGGCGGAATAGTCGGTGGCGGATACGGACGGATCGGACATGAACGCGTAAACCCTTGCGGTCGTTACAGATTTTACAAGTTGGCGTAATTGGGCCGCTATCGAAGAGAATCTTAGAGAATTAAGCCTCTCGCCGCCACAATAATCCATTAAGGCGGTTGTGCGGGCAAAACTTTTATCTTATCTGCGGCGCAAATGTTTTTGAGCCGGGCGGGCAGCCTTGCGGCGCCCAGAGATCCGGCCGCACCCCCATATGGGCCCCGCCGCCATGAATGCAAGCTTTGCTCCCCCCGCTCCCGCAACCCTGATCCTGGATTTCGACTCGACCTTCACGACGGTCGAGGCGCTGGACATCCTGGCCGAACTTCTGTCGGCCGCCGATCCGGCGCGCGCCGCAGATGTCGCGCAGATCAAGGCGTTGACCGACCAGGCCATGTCGGGCGAGATCAGCTTCTCCGACGCGCTGCAACGCCGGGTGCAGATACTGAAGCCCACGCGCGACGACATCGCCGCCCTTGTCGAAGTCCTCAAGACGAAGATCAGCGCCTCGATCGAGCGCAACCGCGCCGTCTTCAACGACCACGCCGGCAAGATCCGCATCATCTCTGGCGGCTTCCATGATTTCATCGATCCGGTCGTGGCCGATTTCGGCATCGACCCGGCCTATGTCCTGGCCAACCGTCTGACCTGGAATGCCGACGGCGTCGCCATCGGTCTTGATCTCACCAATCCGCTCAGCCAGGACGGCGGCAAGATCACCGCCGTGCGCGCGCTCAATCTCGACGGCGATGTCGTCATGGTCGGCGACGGCTGGACCGACTTCGAAGTCTACAAGGGCGGTGCGGCCGAGCGCTTCTATGCTTTTACCGAAAACGTGACGCGCCCGAAGGTCGTGGCTGCGACCGAAGGCGGCGACGCCACGCGTATCGCCGCGTCGTTCGACGAAGTGCTGCACGCCGAAGGCTATCAGGGCCGCTATTCCTTCCCGCGCTCCAAGCTGAAGGTTCTGCTGCTCGAAAACATCCACCCCGAAGCCGTGCGTCATTTCCGCGAGGAAGGCTACGACGTCTCGACCATGAAGGGCGCGCTCGACGAAGACGACCTGATCGAAGCCATTCAGGGCGTGCATATCTTAGGGATTCGCTCCAAGACCAATGTCACGTCGCGTGTGCTGGAGCACGCCGACAAGCTGATGGCGGTCGGCGCCTTCTGCATCGGCACCAACCAGATCGACCTCAAGGCCTGCTCGCAGCGCGGCATCGCCGTGTTCAACGCACCCTATTCGAACACCCGGTCAGTGGTGGAAATGGTGATGGGCCTGACGGTCGTGCTGACCCGCAACATCCCGGACAAGTCGATCGGCATGCACCAGGGCAAGTGGGACAAGTCGGCGACCGGCGCTCACGAGGTTCGCGGCAAGACCCTGGGCATCATCGGTTACGGAGCGATCGGCTCCCAGCTGTCGATCCTGGCCGAAGCCTTCGGCATGCGTGTCATCTATTACGATATTGCCGAAAAGCTGTCGCTGGGCAACGCCAAGCGCTACCGCTCGCTTGACGCCCTGCTGGCCGAGGCCGATGTCGTGTCGCTGCATGTCGACGGCCGCAGGGAGAACACCAACATTTTCGGCGCCGCCCAGTTCGCGCGCATGAAGGACGGGGCGCTGTTCATCAACCTGTCGCGCGGCCATGTCGTCGATATCGAAGCCCTTGCGAAGGCCATCGATTCCAAGAAGATCGCCGGCTGTGCCGTCGACGTCTTTCCGGAAGAGCCGCGCACCAACGACGATCCGTTCGAAAGCGCGCTGATGGGCCGCCGCAATACGGTGCTGACGCCGCACATCGGCGGGTCGACAGAGGAAGCGCAGGAAGCCATTGCCGAGTTTGCTTCGGAACGCCTGCTCAACTTCCTGAACCGTGGCGACACGACCTTCAGCGTCAACATGCCCCACGTCCAGCTGTCGGAAGTCGAGGGCCGCCACCGCTTCCTGCACCTTCACCAGAACGTGCCGGGCGTGCTGGCGGCGATCAACAAGGTGCTGGCGGAATACAATCTCAACATCCTGGCCCAGCACCTTAAGACCAACGAACAGTTGGGTTACGTCATCGTCGATGTCGACCAGGGCTATCCCAAGGAAGCGCTGGATGCCCTGCGCACCGTGCCGGGAACGCTGAAGTTCCGCTCGCTGCTTTAATACCAACGGTCATTCTTTGTGATCGTCGGTATAAGCCGCAGAGAGCCTTTCAAAAAAGCCCGTTCGATGGTGTCGAACGGGCTTTTTTCAATCGAGATACAGGACGTCGCCTTCATCCTTTTCGGGTGGGGTATCCGTTGTCTGTCCGGTCAGCTTCATCCAGACGTCGAAAACGTCCTGCGGTATGCGCTGAGGGCACGGCTGACCCGGGATGAGCGTCTGCACGAAATTGAACTTCAGACCCATGCGGGTCGGTGTCGACCAGGCGGCAGAACCGCGGCGGACCATGTGGGTATCCAGGTCGATCAACCAGATTTCCGCAGGTATGGCGCCGACATTGTCCAAGGCGACACGCGCGCCTGACGGTGACTGGTCCATGATGCGGCAGGTGATGACCTGCTTTTCCGACGTGTAGAGCAGGGCGCCGCGATCGTCGCAGTCCTGGCGCGGTTCAGACCGCCGGTCCTGATATTGATAGTCGGCCGGCTGGATGACCTCTGCCTTCGCAAGTGCGGAAGGCGAGGATGTGGCTGGTCGCGGCGGCAAAGACATGCGCAAGGGTCCCGTAAGACGGAAAAACGACACGAACGAGGGGTAATACAGGTCGCAATCGTTTGTTTCGGCGATCGCTCAGGGGGGGCTAGGCCACCGGTGAAATAGACTAGCGGCGTTTGGTTACCAAATGGTTGGTAAGGGCCTTTCCATAAGTTCACAATTGGTGGCGCTTGACTTTTGCGCGACAAAGGCGCAAATGGCCGCCTATCGCATCTGCGAAACAGCGTGGCGGTTTTTTCGCCTTCGCTTTTTTAGTTTGTCGCATTTCTTCCGGAAATGCTTCGCTGGCCGCGTGAAGTATGCCTTTCGGGGTACATACTGCCAGCTTTAAGGCCGCCCTCGCCGGTGCGCCTGCCCGAATTTCGAAGTCCGTGACACGCGCATGCTTCGTCCCACCCGGCCTGAATGGTTCAGGCCCGGGCGCGACGCGTTTGCGCGCGCCTGCTTTGATTTATACGAAGGCCTTGTCTTGACGACCTTTTCCTCCCTGGGCTTAAGCCCGACCCTGCTCAACACCCTCGAAAAAGAGGGCTATACCAAGCCGACGCCGATCCAGGCGCAGGCTATCCCCGTGCTGCTCAAGGGCCGCGACCTTCTGGGCATCGCCCAGACCGGCACCGGCAAGACGGCAGCCTTCGCCCTGCCGATCCTTCAGCACATCCTGACCAACCGCATCATTCCGGCGCCCAAGTCGGTGCGCGCGCTCATCCTGTCGCCGACGCGCGAACTGGCGTCGCAGATCGCCGAAAGCTTCAACACCTATTCGCGCGGCATGGGGCTGAAGATCGCCACCATCTACGGCGGCGTGAAGTACGGCCCGCAGTATAAGGCCTTGAACGGCGGCCTCGACATCCTGGTGGCCACGCCCGGTCGCCTGATCGACCATATCGACCAGAAGACGGTCGACCTGCGCGGCGTCGAATGCTTCGTGCTCGACGAAGCCGACCAGATGCTCGACCTCGGCTTCGTCAAGCCGATTCGCCAGGTCGCGGCGAAGCTGCCGCACAAGCGCCAGAACCTGTTCTTCTCGGCCACCATGCCGAAGGAAATCGCCGGTCTTGCGTCCGAGTTGCTGACCGATCCGGCGCGCGTCGAAATCACGCCCGAAGCCACGACCGCCGAGCGCGTGTCGCAACAGGTCGTCTTTATCGAGGCCCAGCGCAAGCGCGCCCTGCTGTCGGAACTCTATGCCGACGAAGCCTATTCGCGCACGCTGGTCTTTACGCGCACCAAGCGTTCGGCAGACCGTGTCGCCGCCTATCTCCAGGCCGGCGGCATCGAATCGGCCGCCATCCATGGCGACAAGAACCAGAGCCAGCGCGAACGCGCGCTCCAGGCCTTCCGCGCCGGCAAGCTGCGCGCCCTGGTCGCCACCGACATCGCGGCGCGCGGCATCGACGTCGACAATGTCAGCCACGTCGTCAATTTCGAACTGCCGAACGTGCCGGAAGCCTACGTCCACCGCATCGGCCGTACGGCGCGCGCCGGCCGCTCGGGTATCTCGATCACCCTGTGCGCCGACGATGAGCGCAAGCTGCTGAAGGATATCGAACGCACGACGCGCCAGCGCATTCCGTCTTTCGACCGCCGCAAGGATCTGGCGCTGAAACTGCTCGATGAAGCCATCCTGGCCTCCGGTCAGACGGAAAAGCCAACGACGCCCGACCGTCTGCCGGAGCACGACAAGTCGCAGAAGCGGAACCCGAAAAAGGCCGGCACCGCCCGCCACTCGGATCCTGATGCCGAATTTGTGCACAAGCGCAGCCGCAACCGCACAGGTAGCGGCGCCCGCAAGGGCGGCGAGCGTGGTTCGCGTGCCGAGGCGCGCCCGGAGCGCTACGATCCGATGGCGGCCGAACGCGCGCCGGCGGCAGCCAATGGCGCCCCGGCCAAGCCGTTCAAGCCGAGAGCGGAGCGGTCCGGTGAGCGTCCGGCTTATACTGGCGACCGTCCCGCCCGTGGTGACCGTCCGGCCCATGCCGGTGACCGTCCTGCCCATAACGGCGAACGCCGCGCACACGACGACGCTCGCGGCCCCAAGCGCAAGTTCGGCAAGCCGGGTTTCAAGGGTGGGTTCAAGGGGCCGAAGTCGGGCTTCAAGGACAAGCGTCCGGAAGGTGGCGAAGTCGTCAACCGTTCGGAAGGCGCCCAGTTCAAGCGCCGCAAGAAGGGCTGAGGATTATACCGACGGCCATAAAGAATGACCGTCGGTATTCTTTTTTTTCGGCTCAAACGCCGCATGGCTGGCCGCCCACGAAGCGTTGTCCTGACGCTTCGCTCCTTGAGGACCACCAAGCGTTGTCCTGACGCTTCGCTCCTTGAGGACGAGGCGGCGGGCAAAGTACGAAAGGAGTGGCGCCCTTGCCAACGGCGATCGAGTCAAAGCCAATCGCCGTTGGTATTAGTCCGGGACTTCTGAAGTCCCCCCTTCCGTTACTCGCTCCACTCGTGCCCCTCCCTCGCGGAAGCTTTACTTCCGCTTCGCTCGATCCGCCATGAAAGGGGAAGGAAGGGAGTTCTTAATTCCTTCTCTGCGGAGCGGGGAAGGTGGCAGATGCCGCTGTTCAAGCGGCGGATGACGGAAGGGGCATAACGCAAATGGCGCGATCAAGCTCCGCCGGGCACCCAAAGCACATCCGCGCGGCCGCAGTCATTGGCGTGTCGCGCCATGACGAACAAAAGATCCGAGAGGCGGTTGAGATATTTGACCGCCTCCGGATTGACCGTCTCGACCTCCGCCAACGCCACGGCGTCGCGCTCGGCGCGGCGCACCACGGTTCGCGCCAAATGCAGGTGCGTGCTCAGGGCCGTGCCCGCCGGCAGGATGAACGAGGTGAGCGGCGCGAGATCGTCGTTCAGGCCGTCGAGTATCCCTTCCAGCGCCGTAACCTGTCCTGGCTTGATGCGGATGGGCGTCCACGAAATTTCGCCGCTTGGCGTCGCCAGATCGGCGCCAAGATCGAACAGGTCGTTCTGGATGCGCGCCAGATGGACATCCATGGCTTCGCGGACATGCAGTCGCGCCAGGCCGATCGCGGCATTGGCCTCGTCGACGCTACCGATAGCCGTCATGCGCGGATCGTGCTTCTTGCGGCGTGAACCGTCGGCAAGGCCGGTCGTGCCATTGTCGCCGGTGCGGGTATAGATCTTGTTGAGCTTGACCACGGAAGTGGGATTTAGAGCTTGTGCTGGAAGGCCCAGGCGACGGCGACCAGCAGGGCGATCGAGATGGCCTGGAACAGCACCCGCAGGCGCATCAGCTTGTTGGACCACTTGGCCTGGAATTCGCCGCCCTTCGCCATCGCGAAGACGCCCGCGAACAGGATGCCAAGCGTGGCCAGCATGGCGATTACGGCCAGGATGAAAAGAAACAGGCTCATATGTTCAGTCATCCTCCTTTTAACGCGACTTGTCGAGACCCATATAGGCGATGAATACGCGGATAGAGCGAACGGAGGTCAAATAAGGGTGACTGCCGTAAATCTGACGCTTTCGCGTCGCAAAAATATCACCGGCAACAGATTGAATTGCTGTTGTCGCCGGTCTAAAGAGTTGGGGCCGGGCCCCAATGTTTCCCTTAGGGAAACGTGTTTGTGTGTGTGAGTGCCATGTATAATCCGAGTGATAAAAGTCTTATGATAAACCGTGAGGACGCCCCGCAACCCTTAGGGGCCCGTGCTCAGTCCAAGGAGCGCAACCGCCAGAAGATCCTCGAATCGGCGATGACCCTCTTCCGCGAACGCGGCTTCGAAGCTGCAACCCTGCGTGATATCGCGCGCGGTGCGGGCCTGTCGACAGGGGCCCTGTTCGCCAATTTCGCCGATAAGAACGAAATCTTTCTGACGGTTGTCGAAGACGAAAACGCTCGTGTCATCCGCCTGATGCGCGACGCCTATGATGAATCCCTGGAATTGGTCGATCGTCTCCACAAGCAGCTCATGCGCGGCTATGACGCGGCCCAGGCCAATGCGCGCCTGATCCTGTCGGCCTTCGTCATGCGCTGGAGCGCCAGCCAGCCCAGCCTGACCGAAATTTCGCGCCTGAGCGATCTCGTGCGTGTCACGCTTCTCGATACCCTGAAGGCCGCCAAGGCGCGCAAGGAAATCCCCGATACCGCCCGGATCGACTGTGCGGCGGAAATCCTGGAAGACCTGTGCTTCGCCAACCTGCGCCGGGCTTTCCAGTCTTCGGAAGGCAGTGCGGGCTTTGACGTCGTTCAGCTCGCGGACACGCTTTCGGTTCAGATCGGGCTTGTCGTCGCCGGCCTGAAGACGGCCTGATCCCGCCTCCAGACACACAACAAAAACGCCTCTGTCGCTGACGGAGGCGTTTTTGCTTGGCTGTAATGGTTCAACTCGTCCACTTTAATGTCGCCGGGTTGACCGGATTGACGAACGGGCGCTTTTCGGCGCGCGACGCCATCCATTCGCGCTTCAACTGCTGGTACCACTTGGCCTGGGTGTCGGCGTCGTCGATCCACAACAGCGACGGGTCGTATTTCAGGCCCTCGTTCTGCAGGTTGACCATGTCGCCGTCCTGCTTGAGGAAGGCACGGGCGCCGTGACGGAAGATCGGGGCGATCAGGCGGAACAGGCCGTGGTCGGACCAGAAGATCTGGGTGATGCGCGTCTTCTTCTCGTCGATCGGTGTAAGGCAGGTCAGGCCCAGCACCTGCTGGCTGCCGATCTGGATGTGCTCGTAGCGGATGCCCGGCAGGCGGAAGGTGATCTCGGTCGCCGGCGCGCCGCCCAAAATCCGATAGGCGCGCGAATTCTTCGACGGGGCATGACGCACCATGGCGAAGCCGAACTCTGTGGGCGCGAAAGCCTTCATCTTTTCGAGCTGCTTCTTCGACGAGCGCCACCACCATTGCTGATGGACGTACGGGCCGTGCGCCGGGTCCATCAGGCCCACGACGGCGTGGTCGATATGGCTGTCGAAATCCATGCTCTCGACGATGATCGGCGCGCCTCCCACGACGCCCGGCAAGGTCGGCGGTTCATGGTCGGGCTCGGCCGGGCGGCGGACGTCGGCCGTAATGTAGATCCAGACGATGCCCTGCTGTTCGCGAACGGCATAGTTGCGCACCTTGACCTTGGATACGTCCATGGTCTGGTCGGACGTTAGCGACGGCACCGAGGTACAGGTTCCGGCGGTATCGAAGGTCCAGCCGTGATAGGGGCATTGCACGACGCAGGCACGGGTTTTCGGGTCGCGGATCATTTCGCCGGCCGACAGGGGCGCGGCGCGATGCGGGCAGATGTCGCGGATACCGTAAGCCCTGCCGTCGAGATCGCGGCCGAGGAGGACCGGCTCGCCCAGGATGACGTAGCGCTGCAGGGCGCCGGTCTTCAGGTCCTGCGACAGGGCGGCAAACCACCAGCAGTCCTTTAGGAAGCCCTGGCCGAAGGCTGTGCGGGCGGTGGGCGATGAAGCGCTTTGATCAGGCATGAGTCTACGGTCTATCCGGGCAATTCGCAGCCCTAACATAACCTCATCGCTTACCGAATGCGACCGTTCAGCACAGCCTATTTTTTGGCGAAACGCGCCAGAGCATCGAGGAAGGCGCGGTTTTCGTCGTCCTTTCCGATGGTCACGCGCAAGCATTGCGGCAGGCCGTAATTGGCCACATGACGGACGATCAGCCCTTGAGACATGATGTAGGCGTTGGCGGCTTCGGCCTGGGCCTCGTCCTTGAAGTGGATCAGCACGAAGTTGCCGGCCGATTTGTGGATCGTGAAGCCAAGCGCGCGCACCTCCTGCAGGAAGCGCGGATGCCAGTTCAGCACCTGCTGGCGCGATGCCTCGACATGGAAGCGGTCGGACAGGGCGGCAACGCCGGCATATTGTGCCGGCAGGTTGATGTTGAAGGGCAGGCGGATGCGCTCGATCGCCTCGATCACGGCCTTGGGGCAATAGCCGAAGCCTATGCGCAGGCCGGCCAGGCCGTGGATCTTCGAGAAGGTGCGCGTGACGATGACGTTCTCGCTATCGCGCGCCATGTCGAAGGCGCTCTTCCAGGTCGGTTCGTCGACGAACTCGGCATAGGCTTCATCGATCACCAGCAGGATGCGGGGGTCGAGGCGGGCGCGCAACTCGGCGAGCTCTTCGGGGGTATTCCAGGTTCCCGTCGGGTTGGCCGGGTTCGACAGGTACACCAGCTTGGTGCGTTCATCGACCAGCTTGAGCAGCTCTTCGATCTCTATGCGCAGCTCCGGTTCGGGCGCCAGCTTGACCGCAGCCTGGCAGGCCAGGGCCGAGATGCGATACGCCAGGAAGCCGTGCTCGCCGGTGACGATGTTGTCGCCAGCCTCGAGATAGACCTGGTTGAGCAGCGAAAAAACCTCGTCCGAACCGTTGCCGAAGACCAGCCGGTCGGGCTCGAGGCCGTGGTATTCGGAGACCGCCGCGCGCAACAGATTGGCGTGGCCGTCGGGATAGCGGAAGAGCTTGGCTTGCGCGTCGACAAAGGCCTCGACGGCATGGGCGCTGGCGCCGAGCGCGTTCTCGTTGGAGGACAGCTTTATGGGCTCGGCTACGCCGTCGATCTTCGACTTGCCGCCGACATAGGGCGCGATGTCGAGGATACCGGGTTTGGGAGCAGGTTTGTCGAGCAGGTTCGTCATGGTATGGCCGTATCTTATGAAACTATTTTGCCCCTCATATCCCGCCCTTAAACAAAACGCACGATAATTTCGCAAGTCTTGTCGGCAAACAGGAGAAGGCCGTTTTAAATCCTCGGGGCGGCCCCGATCACGCCGCTGAGCGAGCCGAGCGCGCCCTTCAGCCGCTCATCGTGTTCCTGCACGAAGCCGGACAGGGAGAAGAGCTTGAGCCCCTGCGCCGAACAGAGCCATTCGGCGGCGAAGCCGCGATGGCTGAGCGCATCGACCAGTTTGTCTTCGCGTTCGGGCGAATCCGACACCCAGAAGGTGAGGTCGTCACCGGTCGGTTCGGCCGCGATGGACGCCAGGGCGAGCGCGTGGGGACGTCCGCTCGACAGCTCGGGAAGGGCGGCAATGATGCGCACGCGCGGCTCGGCCAGGAGCCTTGCCCACCAGGCCCCGCCGCGCGGATCAAGGCTGAGCACGGAGATATGGCGCGTGTCGCGGGCGGCCGCAATCGCTGCGGCCGGATCGTTGACATAGCCGTAGGACGGCGCGAAGCCGAAGCGTTCGCGCGCCCACACCAGCACTTCACGCGACTGGTCGCCGGCATTGATATTAAGGTGAAGCCCGCCGTTCATCTGGCCCTGGATGCGCAGGTTTTCCGAGATCAGCTCGCGCCAGACCCGCACCACGACGTCTTGCGACGCGGCCCTGCGCGGCATGGCCAGAAGTTTGCGGATCAGCATGGCCTCGCGGTCGGGGCGCAGCAGCGAGGTCGGCGTGCCGTCATGCCTGAGGCTGCCTTCCTCACGCGCCTTCGCTTCGCCGATCGCCTTGCCGAGGGCCGCGCGTTCGTCGACGAGGCGCAGAAGTTCCGCGTCTAGGGCGTCGATCTGTAGGCGCAGATCGGCGAGGCCGGGCGGATTTTGCGTACTCACAATCAATTACTCCGGGGTCGAAGGCGCGACCTTATGCCTGTGGATGACGGGCCGCAAGTCTATATTCGTCATTACCTATGATGGTTACAGTATAAACAAATCTCACGGCAATGTAGGTGCATTTGCAACTTTTATAGGTCCAATATAGGCCTTGCCCTTTTTGAAATCGATTGTCAGCTTCGCCGGGCCGTTGCTCGCACCCATGGCAAGGTCCAGCAAAGGTTCGGCTTCGCCAGCCATGTCGCCAGAAAGAATGCCGGCGGAAGACAGCATGGCGATCGGTCCGGCGGCGCCGGTCAGCTCGACCTTGACCTTGCCCTGCACGTGATTGTCTGCATCGGCGCTCAAGGCATTGCTCGAAAGGTGAAGCACCGTATCGGGACGCTTCAGTTCGACGATCAGGTTCGACGCGACCCCGCCGGTTTTCCAGGCGGTCAGACCGTTCGCGAAGGTGACACCCTTGAAGGCGGCGACGCGGTTGATCGTACCTTCGACATGCAGGTCGAGCGGTGCGTCCGGGCTGACCTTGCCGACCAGACCGGGTGCCCGTCCGCGCGCCCCGGTCCACCTCACGAGGAAATCGGCGCTGTCGGCATCTTTCGCGCTGGGACGCAGATAGGCTTCGGCCAGCGTCGCCGTATCGAAGACGAAGGGATGGGCGGGATCGGACGGTGCCGCCATCACCTCCATGCCCTGCAGGCGGATATCGGGCACAGCTTGCCCGAGGTGCGAGACGCTGGCGCGCAATACCTTGCCCGTCAGGCTCAGGGTGCCGAGATCGGCGCCGGTCTTGTCGTGGCCGCGATAGAGCGTCAGGCCCTTCGTCGCCACCATCACCCACTTGTCGGGATTATAGGCATTGGCCTCGATATCTAAATCGGGCGCCGTAAAGCCGCGTCCGGTCGGAGCGACGATGGTGACATCCCGCAATTCTACGGCCAGCCGGTAAGGATAGCCTTTTACGGAATAGGGGGCGGTGGACACGCGATAGCCTTGCCTGGTCAAGGCATCGGCCTGGGCATGAAACGCGGTTTCTACGCGGTGCGCCGCGACGAACCACCAGACGGTCCACAGGACGATCAGCACCGCCACGACAGCGGTCGGAACGAACACGCCGATATGATGACGCTTCTGGGGGCGCTTCGGGGCTTCGGTCTCGGTCATGGATGGCATCCTGGATCAGATCAGGTCGGGCGGATACAGGAAGCGTTCTATGGAGTCGATGGCTTCTTTGAGGCTGCAGCGCTGAATGACCACGCCGGGCGGCAGGCTGGAAAACAGCCGCGTCGGCGCGGCCGAGTCGAGCATGACGAAGACGCCGCGGTCGTCGGCCTTGCGGATCAGGCGCCCGAAGGCCTGGGCCAGCCGCGCGCGCGTCAGGGCGTCGTCATAGATGCGCTGTCCGAAATGCTGGCGCCGCGCCCGGTGCAGCGTATCGGGCCTGGGCCACGGCACGCGGTCGAAGGCGATAAGCCGCAGCGCCTGGCCCGGCACGTCGATGCCGTCGCGCACGGCGTCGGTGCCCAGCAGGCACGAATGATGCTCGGCGCGGAAGACGCTGATCAGGTCGGAGACGTCGAGCGGGTCGACGTGCTGGGCGTAAAGCGACAGCCCTTCGTCGGCCAGCGGCTGGTTGATCTGGTCGTACACCAGCTTCAGCCGCCGGATGGCGGTGAACAGGCCGAGACTCCCGCCTTTCGCCGCCAGGAACAGGGCCTGCATGGCGGCCGCGACCGAACGGTGGTCGTCGCGGCTGACGTCGGAAATGACGAACAGCCGCGCCTGGCTGGCATAGTCGAAGGGCGAAGCAATGCGTGCCGTCTTGGCGTTCATGACCAGATGGTTGGCGCCGGTGCGCTGGCGCGCCAGGGAAAATACGTCTTCGGTCGTTTCGTCACGCGAACCGTCGCTGAGCGTCGCCGACGCCACCAGCACGCCGTGCGCCGGCTTGAGCACGAATTCCGCCAGGGGCAGGCTGGGGTCGACATAGTGGCGGTTCAGGCTGACATCGACGACTCGGCCGCGATGCACCTCGGCCGAAAACCAGTCGATCGTTTCGGGCTTGCCGTTGTCATCGACAATGTCCTGGTCTTCCAGCGCCAACTGCTGCAACAGTGACCGCCAGGCCGGCAGCAGCATGCGCGCCCGCCGTTCCAGCCCGCGCAATATGCCTTCCAGGCGGACGCGTTCGGGCGCTTCCAGCGCCTTCGAGCTGTCGTTCAGGATGTCTTCCACGGCGCGGCAGAGCGCCAGGAGCGGCGCCTCGATGCCGGCCAGCGCCTTGGATGCCAGCTTTGCGGCGATGGCGACGCTTTCGATGCACGGATGGGCTTCGCATTCACCGCCGGTCTCGTTGTCGTTCGGCCGGCCGCGTTGCGGCGCTTCCTCGCGGCGGATTTCGATCTGGGTGAGGGCTTCGACCAGCAAGGCTTCAATCGGGCCGATCGGCTCGAGTCCGCTACCGCCCTGCGTGCGCACCGAAATGCGCTGGGTGAAGCCGTCGGCCGGCAGGACGGCGGCGGCGCGGATCAGTTCGCGCATGGCGTCACGCGCCTGGTCCGTCTTGAGCAGGTCCCCGATGCGCGACTCCAGGCCGCGGGCGCGCCGCGACCGGCCTTCGTTGCCGCGAATCCACCGCCGCAGTTCGAACGCCTCCAGCCCCGACAGGCGCGTGGCAAACGCGCTGTCGGCGGCTTCGAAGACGTGGTGGCCTTCGTCGAAGATCAGGCGGGACAGGGCGGGTTGCGGTTCGATATCGCCCTGGACGTCCTCGCCGTTCATTTCGGCGGCCATCTGCTCGCGCGCCCGGTCGCGCAGGTCGTAGGCCGCCTGCGCCATGACCAGCGCATGGTTGGCGATGACCAGGCTGGCCGAACGCGCCTTGCGCACCCCGCGCTCGATGAAACAGACGCGGTAGTGCGGGCAGGCGGCGTAGGTGCATTCGCCGCGCCGGTCGACCAGGGCGGACGGCGACAGCGTATTGAAGACGGCGGCGGGCGCCGTCGGCGGCAGCAGCGACGGCAGCCAGGTCGGGAAATCGCCGCTCATGATGTCGCCGTCGCGGCTGTAGAGCACCCAGCGCGCGATCAGTGCGGCCATGATGACTTCCGGCCCCGTCTGTGCCGCGGCCAGCCGTTCCTGAAAGTTCAGCAGGCAGAGATAGTTTTCGCGGCCCTTGCGCACCACGACCTGAGCCTGGCGTTCGGCCTCGCGGTCGAACAGGGCGCGCGTATCGTGATAGATCTGCTTTTGCAGCGCCTTGGTATAGGTCGACACCCAGACCTGGCCCTGGGCCTTTTGTGCCCAGGCATGGGCGGGCGCCAGATAGCCCAGCGTCTTGCCCGTGCCCGTGCCGGCCTCGGCCAGCAGCATGTTCGGCTGGTCCTTCATCCATTTGGGTGCGAAAATGTCGCGGGCCTTGAGCGCAAACTCGCGCTGTTCGGGCCGGCGTTCGCTCAAAGACGCGCGCTTAAGGTCGGCCTCGAGCGCCATCGTGACCTCTTCGTCCGACAGCGATACGGCGCGCGCCTGGCCTTCGGGCGGCTGGTCCTCCCATTCCTCGAGCAGCGACCAGATTTCGAGCGCGGGCGGAGCGACATAGTCGGCGGGCATCTGGGTGCGATCGAGCACCGCCTGCAGCAGCTCAGCCCAGGCCCAGCCGTTGCGCCCCATCAGTTTGATGCCCGATTGCGCCACCAGGCGGAAGCCGAGCGGGGCGGCCTCGAGTTCGGCGGTCAGGGTTTCTATGACGCCGATCAGCGTTTTCGCCTGCGCGGGCGCGTCGGCCGGCTCCGGAAAACCGCAGGCGATGGCGACGCCGGCGGCGGACGGCGCGCAGAACTGCGCCGGGCGGACGAAGGCGAACAGCTCCAGCACGTCGAAATGGCCCGCTTCGCGGTAGTTGCGGCCGGCAAACAGGCGGTTGCGGATCAAGGGCGCATTGGCGACGATGAGCGGCTCTTGCCCCCACAGGGCGCGCAGTTCCGGCGTTGCGACATGACGGCTTTCCATGCCGTCGTAAACGCACGGACGGACGGCGGAAAAGCCGAGCGCGTCTTTGGGAACATGGACGCGCCACCACGGGTCTTGCGGGCGCGAAAGGGTTACGGGATCGCTCACCGCCTGACCATAGCCCGCGCCGGCTTTCCGGCCAAGAGTGAAACCCGTGCAATGGATGATCGTCCCCGACGCGTGCGTCAATTTCACGGTTGTGTGATGGGGATATTTCCAGTTACATAGCGTCAAATCGGATCACCGCCACGGGCCGCGTTCGCCCTTGGTTTTTTGGGGTTTCGCGGCATGCGTCACACGCCTTTGCGCGCCTTTTCGCCCCTTCGGCGTCTTGCAGCCCTGGCGCTTGCCTGCCTGGGCCTCAGCCTCGGTCTGGGCGCGGTCGTAACCGGCTGCAACCGTCATGAAGCCGCCGACGCCGGGCCGCAGGCCATGGTCGCACGTACGGCCGACGACCATTCCTACGCCCGTCCCCAGGAAGTCCGCGTACGTCATGTCGACCTCGACCTGACCGCCGATTTCCAGGCGCGCCAGCTCAGGGGCACGGCGACGCTCAAGCTCGAATCCAAGGCCAACGCCAAGCAGGTCGTGCTCGACGTCAAGGATCTGGCCATCGAGAGGGTGACGGATGCCTCGGGCGCGCCGCTGAAATACGCGCTGGGCAAGACCGATCCGATGATGGGACAGTCGCTGACGGTCGAACTGCCGCAGGGGGCGCAGACGATCGTGGTGCGCTATCACACCGAAAAGAGCGGGTCGGCGCTGCAGTGGCTCGATCCGCAGCAGACCGCCGGCAAGCAGAAGCCCTTTCTGTTCAGCCAAGGCGAGGAAATCAACACCCGCACCTGGATTCCGACACAGGACAGTCCGGCTGTCCGCCAGACCTATTCCGCACGCATAACCGTGCCTTCGGATCTGGTCGCGGTAATGAGCGCCAAGCGCCTGACGCCGGACGGAGAGGCTGTGCCCGGTCATGCCTCGCAGCGCACCTTCCGCTTCGAGATGGATCAGCCCGTGGCCCCTTACCTGATCGCCCTGGCGGTCGGGGATATCGGCTTCAAGGAAGAGGGCAAGCGTACCGGCGTCTATGCCGAAAAGGCCGTTCTGGACAAGGCGGCGTATGAGTTCGCCGATATGGAACAGATGCTCGACGCCGCCGAGAAGCTCTACGGTCCGTACAAGTGGGGCCGCTACGACGTGTTGGTCCTGCCGCCGTCCTTCCCCTATGGCGGCATGGAAAACCCGACCCTGACCTTTGCTACGCCGACCGTCCTGGCTGGCGACCGGTCGCTGGTCTCGCTGGTGGCGCACGAACTGGCCCATTCCTGGTCAGGCAACCTCGTGACCAACGCGACCTGGGAAGACTTCTGGCTGAATGAAGGCTTCACCGTCTATTTCGAGAACCGCATCATGGAGCAGGTCTATGGCAAGGACCGCGCCGACATGCTCAAGGTGCTGGGCTACAACGACCTGCTGACCGACATGAAGCAGATCGAGGCCGACGGCCATCCCGAATTCACCAGGCTCCATCCCGACCTGAAGGGCATCGATCCGGACGACTACTTCTCGGATGTGCCGTACGAAAAGGGCGCCGCCTTCCTGCGCATGCTGGAGCAGCGCTTCGGCCGCAAAAAGCTCGATGCCTATCTCAAGGGCTATTTCAGCCGCTATGCCTTCCAAAGCATGACGACCGAAGCCTTCCTGGCCGACCTGCGCCAGCACCTGCTGCACAATGACAGCGATCTGGAAAAGCAGCTGAAGATCAACGACTGGCTCTACGGCACCGGTCTGCCCGACAACGTCGTGGTTCCGACTTCGCCGTTGCTCGACCAGGTGTCGCAGCAGATCAGCGCCTTTGCCGGCGGGGCCGACGCCAAGGCGCTGGATACCAAGGACTATGCCTATCCGCAGTGGGTCTATTTCCTCAGCCATATGCCGGATAGCCTGACGGTCGACCGGATGGCGGCGCTGGACAGCGCCTTCGACTTTACCCATTCCCACAATTCGGAAATCGAGTTCGCCTGGCTGATGCTGGCCGTGCAGCACCACTACACGCCCGCCCTGCCCACCTTGCGGGAATTCCTGATCGGGCAGGGACGCGGCAAGTTCTGCACGCCGCTGTACCGGGCGTTGATGCAGCAGCCGGGCTGGGGACTGGACCTTGCGCATCGCATCTATAACGAGGCGCGCCCGGGCTATCATGAACTGACGCGGGCCCAGGTCGACAAGGTGATGAAATAAGAAAAGCCGGTCTCGTGGACCGGCTTTTTCCATTATCCTCCCGGCAGATCTTACCGTTTCACGTCGAAGCTGCCGCCCGACAGGAAGTCGACCAGTTCAAGATGCGTCGCCAGGCTGATATCGCCGGGCTGGCCGTGTTTCAGGCAGCCGCAGGCGATGCCGTAATTCAGCGCCGTCTGGTCGTCCTCGCCCAGGATCAGGCCGTGCAAGACGCCCGTGGCAAAGGCGTCGCCGCCGCCGATGCGGTCGACAATGCCGGCGATATCGTAGGTTTCCGTCTCCAGTGCGCGTTCGCGGGTAAACATCTGGCCCGACAGCCTGTTATGGTCGGCGCTGACCTGGGTGCGGCGCGTCGAGACCATGCGCTTCAGATGCGGAAACTGCGCGAAGGCGAAGTCGGCGGCGTTGTGCTCGCGCACCGGAGTCGCGTCGGCGCCGTCGAACTTGCGCCCAAATACGAGCTCGATATCGCGGTGGCCGCCGAACATCAGGTCGGCCTCGGCCATCAGGCCGCGGATCAGGGTCGGCGCGTCGCCGCCCCAGGCCTGCCACAGGGTGGGGCGATAGTTGCAGTCGAAGGAAACGTTGACGCCCAGCTTGCGCGCGGTCTGCATCGCCTTGAGCGCGGCGGCGACGCTGTTGGGGCCGAGCGCGGCCGTGACGCCCGACACGTGCAGCCAGCTCGCGCCTTTCACGAGCTTCGTCCAGTTGAAGCGCGAGAAGCGCGCCGTGGCAAAGGCCGAGCCCGCGCGATCGTAGACGATGTCGGAGCGACGGTGGATGGCGCCGGGCGTCAGGAAATACAGCCCCATGCGGCCGGGCGCGGTGAAGACGCTGCCGGTTTCGACGCCCCAGCGGCGCAGTTCGTTGACCGCGCCCTGGCCCAGCGCGTTTTCCGGCACGACGCTGATCATCCTGGCCGCGTGGCCGAGACGGGCAAGGCCGACGGCGACATTGGCCTCCGCGCCGCCGACGAAGGGCTCGATCAGCGGCAATTCATCGAGCAGGCGGCCGCCCGTGGCGGTCATGCGCAGCAGGAGCTCGCCAAAGGCGACGAAAGGGGCGGAAGGCGCGGAAGCGGGAGCGTTGGACATGGGGTAATTCTTTGCAGACTTTGCGGTCTTTGCAATCCTGGGCATGAATGACACCGGTGTTTCTAACGATTGGGTGGCCTCAGGTCGAGGCGCGGGTGGCGAAAAAATGAAGGCTGACAAAAAAAGTGGGCGCCGGACGAATCCGGCGCCCCGAGGCGGCCTTAAAGGCGGAAAGCTTTAGTACTTGTAGCGCGCGCCCAGATAATAGGTGCGGCCGGGATGCGAATAGTCGAGCAGCAGGTTCTGACCGGTATTGCCTTGGGCAGTATTGTACTGGTCGTTGCGGTCGTCGTACTGGTCGGTAAGGTTCAGGCCTTCGAAGACGAAGGTCCAGTTTTTGTTGAACTTCCACGTGGCCTGGGTATCGACATTGGTCGTGCCGTTCTTGCCCTGGAAATCGGCGCCCGAACCCGGAAGGATGAGCGATTCATACTCCGAGCGGTGGGCCACCGAGACCCGGGCGGAGAAGCGCGAGTCTTCGTAGTACAGGGTAGTGTTCCAGGATTCCGGCGACAGGCCCAGTAGCGGCGCGGTCCGATAGGTATAGGTGACCGTATGAGTCGTCGCGTTCGAGGTCGAAGCCGTAACATACTGGATGTTCGATTCGACATGCGTGTAGTTCACGATGCCGCCGAAGTGCTTCAGGAAGCCCGGCAGGAAGGTGAACGGCTTCTGCATCGACAGTTCGTAACCCTTCAGCGTGCCGCCCGGCGTGTTGATCGGCTGGGTGACCAGGTACAGGGTCGAAGCGTCCTGGCCGGTGCCGGCCAGGATGCTGGTGTCGAAGCCCGTATCACCGAAGGTCTTGTAGCTGGCGGCCGTCTGGATATAGGACTTGATGTCCTTCTGGAACAGGGCTGCCGAGAACAGGGTTTCCTTGTCCGGATACCATTCGATGCTGAGGTCGGCGGTGTTGGCCCGAACCGGGTTGAGGTACGGGTTGCCCACGCTCAGCATCTGGCTGCTGGTCGTGATCGAGCCGCCCGGCGTCAGGCTTTGCAGGGTGGGACGCGACATCGTCTTGGCCGCGGCGATACGGACGTAGAGGTTGTCCAGCGGCTGGATCGAGACGTTCAGGGCCGGCAGGGTATCGGTGTAGCTGCGGTTGATCGTCGTGAGCACCGCCGATGTGCCCTTGCCGACCAGGCCGGTCGAGGTCTCATCGGTCTTGACCACGCGGACGCCGATATTTCCACGCACCGGCATGTTGAACAGGTCATGGTGGAAGTCGACCTGGAAGTAGCTGGCGGCATCTTCCTCGGTCGCGCTGCGATTATTGGCGCGCGAAGACGAGTTGGTGTTGTTGAGCGTGAAGGTGCCGTAGCTGTTGGTGCAGCCGCAGGTATAGTCGGTCGTCGAGCGGATCAGGTCGAGGTTCGGCGTCAGGAAGGTGTTGCCGGCCAGGGATACTGTCTGGGAATATTTGCCAATATCGCCGTTAAGCAGGGCATTCATGCCGGCCGAATAAAGCGTCGACGCCGATTCATCCCGTGAAGGAACGCCGGTCGCGGGCACGTACGTCACGCGGCCGAATTCCGTCGACGTGAAGTCGTAGCGCTTTTTCGAGACGCCGGCCTTCAGCACGAAGGTGTCATTGAGCTCGTAGTTGAAATCAACCTTGGCAGTGGCGAACTGGTTGTCGACGCTTTGCGGGCGCAGACGGATCAGTGAGGCATCACCCGTCGTCGTGGCGGTGGTAAGGTTGTTCGAGCCGGGCGTCGAAGTCGAGTTGGCCGGTATGTTGGGCGAGAACGACCAGTAGCAGGCCTGGCTGACGTTGCAGCCGGTCGGCGACGTGCCGTAATTGAACACCGGATGGCGGCTGTCGGTGAAGTCGTACGAGTATCCGGTGACGTTGTACGAATCCCAGTCGAAAGTCGTCTGTTCGGGGTTGCCCTGGAACGAGTCGGAGGCGCCGATCAGGACCTTCATCTTCAGCTTGTCGCCGATGTTCTGGTCCCAGCCGAGGTTGACCTGCTTGAAGATCGTCTTCAGCGCATCATAGCGGTGTTCCGCACGGATATCGACGTTGTCAAACGTGCCCTTGTAAAGCGTGCCTTCGCTGTCGATCGCATAATTGTAGATCTTCGTCTTCGGCAGGCCTGCACCCGAGCGGCTGAAAGAGATGGCTTCCAGGTCGTACTCGTCACGATTGGCGGTGAATTCCGCATACATGGCGTCGAGGGTGATCAGGGTGTCGGGGTTCGGCCGCATCTGGAACGAGCCCGTCATGCCGAGGCGGGTCTGGTCGGTGATGAAGCGGGAATAACGCGGAATGCGCGGGTGCAGCGCGTTCGAGATCTTGAGCGCTTCGGGATCGGTGATAGTGCCGCTGGCCGGAATTGCCGTAAAGGTCGTGCCGCCATTAGTCGAATAGGAAGCGAACCGGCCCACCGTCGACGGGCTGAAGGCGTTTTCCCAGCGCGTCGTGTTGGGACCTTCCTCCTGGATGGTGTTGTGGCCGTAGGCGACCGAGAACAGCGCGCCCAGCTTGCCGTCGGCCCAGCGGTTGGACACCAGGAACGAGCCGCGGCCACCGGGCTTCTTGCTCAGGTCGTTATACGACGCCTGGGCGCTGCCAGCCATGGTGAAGCCCTTGTAGTCGAAGGGGCGGGCGGTCTGCAGGTCGACCGTGGCGCCGAGGCTGCCTTCTTCGATCTCGGCCGACAGCGACTTGCGGATGGTGATCGAGTTGAACAGATCGGACGCAAAGACGTTGAAGTCGAAGCCGCGGCCGCGGTTGGCGCCGCCGGACGAGTCCTTGCCGCCGGTCGTCGCCTGGGCCTCGAGGCCGTTGAGGCGGACGCGCGTGAAGTCGGAGTTGAGGCCGCGGACGGTGATGGTGCGGCCTTCGCCGCCATCGCGGTCGATGGCGACGCCCGGAATGCGCTGAATCGATTCGGCGAGGTTGAGGTCGGGAAACTGCGCGATGTCCTCGGACTTGATGACATCGACGATCATGTCTTCCTTTTTCTTCGCGTTGATCGCCGTTTGCAGCGAACCGCGGAAGCCGGTGACGATGACGACGTCGTTGTCGGCGGGCTTGGCGGCAGCCGGTGCGGTCTGTGCGAACGTCGGAGCGGCGGTCAACAGCGCGCCGCAGGACACACCGAGCGCCAGAAGCGCGCGGCGCCGGAATTGAGGCGCAGTTGTAGCGTTGGCGGATTTGGTACTCATCTCTTTTTTACTCCCCGTTGGCCGATTTATCGCGGTGCCTTATCCCGCGGCATCGGAATTGTGGTTAAAGGTCGCCTGTAAAGGTCAATTTTTACTTATTGGATATTGATCCAACTGACACCGGTGTCATTAGCGCGAAGGCACTTATGGCACTGAATGTGTCGGGAATTAGACATAAAAAAAATCCGGGGACAAGGCAATAAGACACCGGTAGCACCGGCGATTTGCAGTTAACCACACCAGTGCGCTATTTTTGCCACCGGTGTCAAACCACATTGTGGAACTGTTCAGGCCAATTCCGCCGTTTTGGGCGTTGCGGGCGCCGTCTTGAGCTGGAGCACTGGCGAGGCGAGGGGGCCCGAGAAGGTGACGACCGAGGATTGCCCCGGGAGTATGTCGTGGATACCGGTGGTGGCGCCGGACGAGATCAGCTGGCCGCGCTTCAGGGGGCGGCCGCGCGCCGCCAGATGGCCGGCCAGCCAGGCAATCGCCTTGAGCGGTCCACCGGGCATGGTGAACAGACCGCCGCTGCCGACGACCTGGCCGTCGATTTCCGTGCGGGCGGTAAACCCTTTTACGGCATGTTCGTTCAGCACGTTGACGGTCGAGTCGGAATCGAACTCAGCCAGTTTCTCACCGAGGATCAGGCCGAAATTGTTGCCGAAGTCCGATGCGACGACGGTCGGACCCAGTGCGTTGATTGTGGGCAGCGGCGATCCGGCCATTTCGATGCCGGCGAATACCGCGTCGATCAGGCGCAGCGCCTCTTCGTCCGAGTATTCGGTCTTGGCGGGGTCGGCATCATGGTCGATGCGGAAGACGAACTCGGCCTCGACGGCCGCGAAGCCGCCGACGAAGACCGGCAGGGTCACCGGGCCGGTATAGTCCTTGAAGGTTGGCGCGAAGATCGGTCCGGCCAGGCGCTCGGTATTGTGTTCCGCCTGCTTGTCCGGCGCCAGGCGGCCGATCTTCCAGCCGATGACGGGCTGGTTCCACAGGGCTATGGCGCGTTCCTGGATGGCGTAGGAGTCCTCCAGCCGCGAGGGAATGTCACCGGGATAGGCATTAAGCGCTTTGGCCGCGCGGCGGGCGGCTACGAAGCGTTGCGCAATGTCGTCATGGGTCATGGTCATCTCCCGGGACAGTCCTGAAGGGTCATGCCTCCTACAGGAAACCGGTGTCAGGATGCAAGGGGATAACGGCGATTGACAGTGGCCCGATCTTTGGCCGCCCGATGGCAGGTTGACATGCGGGCGGATCGGTTCGGCGCCCTGCCTGTACGCCCCAGGTCGCAGACCTGTTTCTGCCGCTGCTCGGGGCGTCCGGAGCGCTAAATCTTGAAAAAATAGTGAAGAGGGCATGCTGCCTGACGGGGGAAAGGGAGATGTGCTTCCGTCGGGCGAAGCTGTACGCGCCCTCTTCAACCCGGACAAAGGGCGGCGACCTGAAGCCTCATGCCGAAAAGTGGAGGCCACTTTTCGGATTAACATGAGGCGTTACAAATAGTCGGCCGCCGGGCCGGGATTTGATTACTCGCGTTAACGCGCCAGCCAGCCGCCATCGACGGGGATGACCGCGCCGTTGACATAGTCCGAAGCCGCCGCGGCCAGGAAGACGGCCGTGCCGCCGAGGTCGGACGGCAGGCCCCAGCGGCCGGCGGGGATACGGTCGAGGATGGCCTTTTCGCGTGCCTCGTCGGCGCGGATCTGCGCCGTGTTGTCGGTCGCCATGTAGCCAGGGGCGATGGCGTTGATGTTGAGGCCTTTATTGGCCCATTCGTTGGCCAGAAGGCGCGTGATGCCGGCGATGCCCGACTTCGACGCGGTGTAGCTGGGCACGCGGATGCCGCCCTGGAAGCTCAGCATCGAGGCGATGTTGATGATCTTGCCGCGGCCCTGGGCGATCATGTGGCGGCCGGCGGCCTGGGCCATGAAGAAGGCGCCCTTGATGTTGACGTTCATGACGTCGTCCCAATCCTTTTCGGAGAAGTCGACGGCATCCTGGCGGCGGATCAGGCCGGCATTGTTGACGAGGATGTCGAGGCCGCCGAGGCCTTCGACCGTTTCCCTGACGATGCGCTCGACCGGCTCGATGGTGATCAGGTTGGCGTCGATATTGAGAAAGCGGCGGCCAAGCGCCTTGACCTTCTCGCCGGTTTCGTCGGCCGGCACGATGCCGGCGGCGGCGATGTCGGCGCCGGCTTCGGCCAGGGCCAGCGCGATGCCCTGTCCCAGGCCGGTATTGGCGCCGGTGACGAGAGCGACCCTGCCGCTCAGATCGAATGCATTGAGAGCCATTTTTATATTTCCCTGTAGGCGCTTTACGCGAGCTGGCAGATGTCGAGGACGTTCATGTCCGTGTAGTCGAGGTTTTCGCCGCCCATGGCCCAGATGAAGGCATAGTTCGACGTGCCGGCGCCCATATGGATCGACCACGGGGGCGAGACGACGGCTTCGTTGTTCTGCATGACGATGTGACGCGCCTTGTCGGGTTCGCCCATGAAGTGGAAGACGCGGTCGTTTTCGCCGAGGTTGAAGTAGAAATAGACTTCCGAACGGCGGTCGTGCAGGTGCGGCGGCATGGTGTTCCACACGCTGCCCGGGGCCAGGATGGTCAGGCCCAGCAGCAGCTTGCACGATTTCGCGGTGGTGGGCACGATGTATTGATAGATGACGCGCTGGTTGGACGTTTCCAGCGAACCGCGCTCAAGCGGCACGGCCTTGTCGATCGAGATCTTCACCGTCTCGTAGCGGGCGTGAGCCGGCGTCGAGGTCAGGTAGAAAAGGGCAGGGGTACCGGTGTCATTTGACGAAAAAAGCACCTCCTTGGTGCCCATCGGAATGTAGAGGCCGTCCTTCGGCGCCAGGTCGTAGTCGACGCCATCGACCTTTACCTTGCCGGCGCCTGACCCGACGTTGATCACGCCCAGTTCGCGGCGTTCCAGGAAGGGATGGCCGGCGGCCGAGGCCGGCTCTGTCTGGTCGGGCAGCTTCACCGTGCCGGTGGTGGGCGCCACGCCGCCGACGACGAAGCGTTCGAAGTGGGTGTAGTTGAGCACGACCTGGCCCGGCTGGAACAGCCCGCTCATCAGGTACTTGTCACGCAGACCTTCAGTGTCCGCGCCCTGCATCATGTCGGGATGCGTGGCGTGGTAGATTTTTTTATAGAGCGAGGTTTGACACATGGTCGGTAGTCTCCGGGAAGGTCGATAGCCGTTTTGATCATTAACAATCAAAACGACTCAAATTCAAGCGTCTTAAAGCTTGTAAGCGGCTTTCGGCAGGGTATAGGTCAGGTCCTTGATGGTGTCGGCGGCGTCATCGAGCGCGATGCGGTGCTCGGCCACCAGGCGGGCCAGGAAGGCGCTGTCGACGCGACGGGCGACGTCGTGGCGCGCCGGGATCGACAGGAAGGCGCGGGTGTCGTCGTTGAAGCCGACCGTATTGTAGAAGCCGGCCGTCTCGGTGACCTGCTCGCGGAAACGCATCATGCCTTCCGGGCTGTCGTGGAACCACCACGAGGGGCCGAGTTTCAGGATCGGATAGTGGCCGGCCAGCGGCGCCAGCTCGCGCGCATAGTTGGTCTCATCCAGCGTGAACAGGATGACCGTCAGGCCCTTTTCGTTGCCGAAGGCGTCGAGCAGCGGCTTCAGCGCATGCACGTAGTTGGTTGGCAGGGGGATGTCGCAGCCCTTGTCCCGGCCGTACTTTTCGAAGACCTTGAGATTGTGGTTGCGGAACGAGCCCGGGTGGATCTGCATGGTCATGCCGTCGTCGAGGCTCATGCGCGCCATCTCGGTCAGCATCTGGGCGCGGAACAGCTCGGCATCCTCCGCGGTGACGTTCGGGGCCAGGATGCGCTTGAACAGGGCTTCCGCGTCCGCGGGCGACAGGTTGGCGGTCTGCGCCGTCGGATGGCCGTGGTCGGAAGAGGTCGCGCCCATGGTGGCGAAAAAGGCGCGGCGGACGCGGTGGGCGCGCAGGTAGCCCTGCCAGTTATAAACGTCCTCACCCGACAGGTTGGCGAAGACCTTCATCTTGGCGTGAAAATCCTCGTGCTCCGGATCGATTACGGGGTCGGGGCGGTAAGCTGTAACCACACGCCCGGCCCATCCCGACGCCTTGATCGCCTGGTGGTGTTCGAGCGTGTCGGTGGGCGATTCGGTCGTAGCCAGCAGTTCGATGTTGAAGCGCTCGAACAGGGCGCGCGGGCGGTAGGCGTCGGATGCCAGGAGTTCGCCGATCCGGTCGAAATAGTGGTCGGCGGTCGAGGCGTCGAGCTGGACGTCGAAACCCATGATCTCGCCGAAGACATGGCTCATCCACATCGCGGTCGGCGTCCCCCGGAACAGGTGCTGGTTCCTCGCGAAGACGCGCCAGGCCTCGCGCGGGTCCGCTCCCGACGGACCGGCCTTGGAGCCGACGCCGACATCGTCCATGGCGATGCCCTGCGAATAGAGCATGCGGTAGATGTAATGGTCGGGGCTGAGGAACAGCGCCGTGGCGTTCTCGAACGGCTCGTTCGTGGCGAACCATGCGGGGTCCGTGTGCCCATGCGGCGACAGGATTGGATAGTCCTTGACCAGCGCATAGAGCTCGCGCGCGATAGCGCGCTGCGCCGGGTCGCTGGGGAACAGCCGGTCGGGGTTCACGGTCAAGGGCTTGCTGCCGGTAGGTTGAAGCATCGGCTCGGTCATCTCTGTTCAGGTGAAAAGGGGAGGCCGCCAGTGTGCCCCCAGACAGTTCCGGCTGCATCCCCTTTTTTGTCGTTGGCGCCATAGGTAACCGGTGTCATGGCTTTTGACAACAGATTTTTTGCGAAATTTCGGCGAAAATCGCTCACGAAAGGCTTGCTTAACCTTTGGGCGCGGGGCCGGACGAGCCGCGGATCATCAGCTTGGCCTGGAAAACGATCGACGTATCGTCGGTCATTTCACCGTTCATCAGGCTTTCGGCGGCCGTTCGGGCCATATCGCGCGTCGGCAGGCGGACTGTGGTCAGCGGCGGGTAGATTCGCGTGGCGACATCGGCGTCGTCGAAGCCGACAATGGTCACATCGGCCGGGATTTTCAGGCCGGCCTCATAGGCGGCGTGATAGGCGCCGGCGGCCATCTGGTCGTTCGAAGCGATGATGGCCGTCGGACGCCGGGGGGCGGACAGGATTTGCCGGGCGGCCCTGTAACCCGAGTCGAAGCTGTAATCGCCCGGCATGTCGAGTTCCGGAGGAATCGTGATGCCGTGGCGCGCCAGACCTTCTTCGAAGCCGGCGCGACGTTCGTGCGCCGATGGATATTGCAGGTTGCCCTGGATGAAGCCGATGCGCTTGTGCCCCAGCGACACCAGGTGCTCGGCCGCTTCGGCGCAGCCTTCGCGGTCGCGCGACACGATCTGGGCGGTCCGGATGGGCGGATCGTTGAGATCGCCTGGACGGGCCGTAACGCGAATGAAGGGAATATCGAGTTCTTCCATCAGATCGAGCAGCCGGCGGTCGTCGGCGATAGGCGGCAGCAGGATGACGCCGGCCAGGCGCTGGACCTCGATGAACTCGCGGATATCGTCGACAAAGGTCTCGGACAGGCGGTCGCACGGGTGCACGACCAGTTCGGTGCCGGTGCCGCGCAGACCGTCAAGGGCGCCGGTCTGCATGTTGACGATGTACTGGGCGTTGGGATTGTCGTAGATCAGCCCGATCAGGAACGAGCGGCGGAAGGCCAGGCCCCGCGCCTGCGGATCGGGGCGGAAGCCGATGCGCGCGATGATCGCGTTGACCTGATCGCGGGTATCGGGCTTGACCGACGGCGAATTGTTGATGACCCGCGACACCGTCTTCTTCGATACGCGCGCCAGGTTGGCGACGTCGTTGATCGTCGCCTTCTTGCGGCGGCGAATGAATTCTTCGACGGCGTCGATGCCGCCTTCACGAGGGGCGGTGGCGGCTGTAGCGAGAGGGGTTCGGGCCATAGGGTATTTCAGACTGCGACGGATGGGACTATACGACGAAAAGCATCACGAAAACCGGAATCACCGAATGATCGGCGTCTTTGGTCTGGTAGCGGGTATTTCATCGCCTGAATAGTCGTTTGCAAATTGCGCCGCCTTATCTCATATATGGCATGAATTTTTATGGAGCGGAAAGCTTAACGTTTCAGTATTTTTGCGCATGCCGCCCCTCATCCCTTGCCAACGGACCGGTATCAGGATTATGACACCGGTTACCATAGCCGGATTCCGGCGAATTGCACGCATTATTTTACGGAGTATGCCGCCATGGCGGATGAAGTGTCCTGTTCGCCGCTCGCGAAAGCGTCCGAAAGCGCCATTGATACCCTGCGCGTATCACAGCGCGACCAGGTCGCCACGGCCATGCGCGATCTGCCCGCCGGCCTGGAGCTGACGGTAGATGGTCTCGCACTCACGCTGAAAAACGACGTTCCCAAGGGCCACAAGCTGGCCGTCCTGCCCGTGATAGCCGGCGAACCCGTGTTGAAGTTCGGCTTCCCGATCGGCAAGGCCACGCAGGACATCGCGGTGGGTGAGCACGTCCACGTCCACAATATGGCGACGGGCCTGAGCGGGATCGAAGACTATGTCTATCAGCCTGTCCCGCAGGCACCGCATGCTCCGGCGCCGGATCAGACGTTCGTGGGCTATCGCCGCGATTGGGGCGGTCCCGGCGGCCGCGTCGGCATCCGCAACGAAATCTGGATCCTGTGCACGGTCGGCTGCGTGGCGCGCACTTCGGAACGCCTGGCCAAGATAGCGTCGGAACGCTTCAAAGGCCGGATCGACGGCGTCTATGCGCTGACGCATCCGCTCGGCTGCTCGCAACTTGGCGATGACCTCAGCCATACACGGTCGCTGCTGGCCTCGCTGGCCATGCATCCCAATGCCGGCGGCGTGCTGATCGTCGGTTTGGGCTGTGAGAACAATCAGCTGTCCAATCTCCTGAAGGAGATAGACCGCCCGGCCGACCGCCTGAAATATTTCGCCGCCCAGATGGTCGAGGACGAGACCGAGGCCGGTCTTGAGGCGCTTGAGGAACTGGTCGCGGTGATCGAAAAGGACCGGCGCGAGGAATGCCACGTCTCCGACCTGGCGATCGGCGTGAAGTGCGGCGGTTCGGACGGATTTTCGGGCCTGACCGCCAATCCGCTTGTCGGCCGTATTGCCGATCGGGTCGCCTTCGCCGGCGGCCGGTCGATCATGACCGAAATTCCGGAAATCTTCGGCGCCGAGCGTATACTGATGGCGCGGGCGAGGGACGAAGCCGTGTTCAGGGGCGTGGTCGACGTCGTCAACGACTTCAAAAACTACTTCCTGGAACACAAGCAGCCCGTGTTCGAAAATCCGTCGCCGGGCAACAAGGCGGGCGGCATCACCACGCTCGAAGAAAAGTCGCTGGGCGCCGTGCAGAAGGGCGGCACCAGCCCGCTGAACGAAGTCCTGCGCTACGGCGAACGCGCCCATGAAAAGGGTTTGAGCCTGCTTGAGGCGCCCGGCAACGACGCGGTATCGTCGACCGCGCTGACGGCGGCCGGCGCGGTCATCGTGCTGTTCACAACGGGGCGCGGCACGCCGCTCGGCTTCCCGGCCCCGACAATCAAGATCGCGTCGAACTCGGCGCTGGCCGCCAGGAAACCGCACTGGATCGATTTCAACGCCGGGCAGGTCGTCGAAGGCCGTTCGCTTGACGACACGGCGGATGATCTTATGAAGTTGATCCTTGCCACGGCGTCGGGTCAGCCGACGTGCAACGAAAAGAATGAAGAGCGCGAAATCGCGATCTGGAAGAATGGAGTCACCCTGTGAAGCGCCTAAACCTGGAAACCCTGCCGACCGTCACCGCCGAGCGTCCGCCCTACGATCCGGCTTCCGTTCAGGTCGGCGTGGTGCACTTCGGTCCGGGCGCGTTTCACCGCGCGCACCAGGCGGCCTATCTCGACGCGTTGGCGGCGATCGATCCGCGTTGGGGCATCTGCGGCGTGTCGCTGCATTCGGCCGGCGTGCGTGATGCGCTGAAACCGCAGGACGGCCTCTATACCCTGGCCATCCTCGACGAGGAGATCCGCTACCAGGTCCTGGGCTCGATGCGTGAAGTCCTGGTGGCCGGCGACAGCATCGAAGCCGTGTTCGAACGCCTGGTTCGGCCGTCGGTCGGCATCGTCACCTCGACCGTGACGGAAAAAGGCTATTGCCTGGCGCCAGACTGGACGCTCGACTTCAACCATGCCGACGTCGTCCACGACCTGGCCAATCCCACGGCGCCCAGGTCGTTTATCGGCTACGTCGCCGAGGGCTTGCGGCGCCGTAAGGCGGCGGGCCTTGCGCCCTTCGTGCTGATCCCGTGCGACAACCTGCCGAAGAACGGCGAGCGCCTCAAAGCCGCCGTCATCGCCTTTGCCGCGCGTGTGGACCAGGGCGTTGCCGACTGGATTTCGGCCAATCTGCAATGTCCGTGCACCATGGTCGATTCGATCACGCCGGCGACCGACGACGCCCTGCGCGCCCGCGTCGCCGAGGTGATCGGCGCCGAAGACGCCTGGCCGATCCAGCGCGAAGCCTTTACGCAATGGGTGATCGAAAACCACATTCATCCGAACGGCCCCGACTGGGCGGCGGTCGGTGTGACGCTGACCGACAATGTTCCGGCCTATGAGCGCGCCAAGCTGCGCCTGTTGAACGGTCCGCATTCGACGCTCGCCTATGCCGGCCTGCACCGCGGCTATGAGAGCGTATCGCAGGCGATGAACGATCCGGAGCTGGCGGCCCTGGTGCGCGATATCATGCTGAAGGACGTCGTGCCGCTGCTCGAAGCGCCGGCCGGCATGGACCTGCCCGCCTATTGCGAAGCCATTCTGAAGCGCTTCCGCAACCCGGCCATCAAGCATTTCCTGTCGCAGATCGCCTGGGACGGCTCGCAGAAGCTGCCGATCCGGATACTGAGCTCCCTGTCCGAGGCGCTTGCCCGTGGCAACGACATCTCGCGCCTGTGCGTGCCGCTGGCGGCGTGGATGCGCTTTATCCGCATGAAGGCGGTCCGTCAGGAGGCCATTACCGATCCGCTGGCGGCCGAGCTGCTGGCGCTCGGCGGCAGCCTCAAGGACGAGGTGGCGGACGTGAAGTCGGTGCTGCAACTGCGCGCTGTGTTCCCGGACAGCCTCGCCAACGATCCGCGTGTCATCGCCGGCATCGAGGCGGCATATGCTGACCTGCTCAAGGCCGAGGCCGTCGCGGCGTAAGCGATAGAGTTGATGATTCGGCCCTCCCTGCGGAGCGGGGAGGGCCAGGTTGGTTTAAATCCGCAATAATATACGCGACGCTTTTGTTAAGTGCCCTGCTGAATAAACGGTACCTTGGCGAACAGCCGGCGCTCGTCGCCGCGCGGGTCGGACGCCAGTTCCGGCTTTACGTCCATCAGCATGGTTTCGCGCTTGTCGAGGCTGTATGGTTTCCATTCCGGCAGGGCGGCGGTCTGCGGCGAGCCTGTGCGCGCAAAGGCGATAAAGGCGTCCGACAGGATGTCCGCCATCGCCCGCGCGTCCGGCGTATCCTTCATATAGACGTACGGCACCTGGGTGTTGTGGAAGGCCAGCGGAATGTCGACGGTGTGCGGCGCGCCGTATTTTACAGGATCGGTCGGGGCACGGAAATTGACCTGGTAGGTCCAGGTCGGGGCGCCCTGGCGCGCCCGCGCCTCCAGTTCCTCGACGGCGCCACGCCACGACCGTCCGGCCGTGGTCGCGGCGAAGAAGACGTCGGACGGCGACATTTGCGGATAGAGTTTGCGATAGGTCTCGACGACCAGATAGGGGTCGATGTCGATGCGATAGTCGTCAGGCAGCCGGCCCGGCAGTTCGTCCCAGGTCAGGGTGTAGTTTTTCGGATTGCCGCTTAAGAAAGCGCGCGTTTCATCGTGCGTATTGCCGATGATCATTGGAATGGCGCGCGACTGCTCGGGCGCATCGGGCCAGAACGGATGGCGGAACAGGACGGTCTCATCCAGCACCGGCCCCATGTAGACGCCGCCCTTGCCGATGACCGGATCGGTGGTCTTCAGCGCCGCGACCAGATCGGCCACGGGCAGGGTGCGCAGTTTGGCCAGCGCGTCGGCATCGGTCCCCAAGCCCAGCGTCTTGAGGCAGGCCAGGGTACGCACAGTGGCATTGCCGGGGCCGGACGCCGTCACCTGCTGGCCGCTCATGGTGACGGCGCGGTGGAACAGTCCCCTGGCCTGAAGCGTCGCCATCATGGTGGCGATCTTGGCGCCGCCGCCCGACTGTCCGAAGACCATGACGCAGTTGGGATCGCCGCCGAAATTGCGGATATTGTCGCGCACCCATTCGAGCGCCATGTGCAGGTCGAGCTGCCCGCAATTGCCCGAATAAGCCAGGGTCCGGTCGCCGCCGGCCTGCTTTTCCAGCCGCGCCAGGTACAGATATCCAAATACGTTGAGGCGGTGATTGACCGTCACCACGACGACGTCGCCGCGCAAGGCAAGGTTGGTGCCGTCGTAGAGGGCGTCGCCGCCCGAACCGCCGCTATAGGCGCCGCCGTGGATATAGAACATCACGGGACGCAGTTTTTTGGGGCTGGCCTCGGGCGTCCAGACATTGAGGAACAGGCAGTCTTCCGACTGGCCCCACGGATCGGGGGCGCCCGGCTGCGGCGCGGCCTTGCCGTAATGGTCGGCGGCGGCGATGTCCTTCCACGGCTCGGGCTTCACCGGCGGCTGGAACCGGCGCAGGCCCGTATCCTGGCCATAGCGCAGGCCAAGGAACACCTGGACCCCGCCCTTCATTTGCCCCGATACGCGGCCGGCGGCCGTGGTCACGACCGGTCCCGCGGCGGCACGAGATGGCACCGGTGTCATGGCTGCGGCAGCGGAGGCGGTCAGGCCGATAAGAGCGTCACGGCGGTTCATGAAAGCGTCCCTGTATGTCTGATTGTAATGCGATTGTGAGCTTGAAGCCGCTGGAAGTAAAGGCGTCTTGCCAAGGCTGTCTTGTGATCGAACGCGGCGGCGGTTACATTACACGCATGGCTGCCGTGTCTCCGTCTCCGCTTGTCGATGCTTTCGGGCGCCGCATCTCTTATGTCCGGCTGTCGGTTACCGACCGCTGCGACTTGCGCTGCACCTATTGCATGTCGGAGCATCAGACCTTCCTGCCGCGCAAGGACCTGCTGACCTGGGAAGAGATGCTGCGTTTGTCGCGCTTCCTGATCGGACGCGGAGTCGATCGCCTGCGCATCACCGGCGGTGAGCCCCTGGTGCGCAAGGGGGTGCTCGACTTCCTGCGTGAGCTCGGGACCGAAGTCCATGCCGGGCGACTGAACGAACTGACGCTGACCACCAACGGCACGCTGCTGAAGGACGCCGTGCCGGCCCTGGCCGAGGCGGGCATCCGCCGCATCAACGTGTCGTGCGATACGCTGAAGCCCGATGTCTATCGCCGCGTCACGCGTGGCGGCGACCTGTCCAAGGTGCTCGACGGCATCGAAGCCGCGCAGGCCGCCGGCATCAAGGTCAAGCTCAACGTCGTCGCGCTTCAACAGGACAATCGCGCCGAGCTGCACGACATCATCACCTTTGCCCATAAGCGTGGAATCGGCGTGTCGCTGATCGAGACCATGCCTCTGGGCGACGAGATTGCCGGCCGTGAGGCGCAGTTCGTGTCGCTGAAGGATGTGCTGGGCGACCTGCAAAGTTTCTGGCAGGTGGTGCCGGCGGCGGAAACGACCGGCGGGCCGGCGCGGTACTATCGTGTGGCCGAGACCGGCGGATTGCTGGGGCTGATCACCCCGCTCAGCCATAATTTCTGCGATACCTGCAACCGTGTACGGATTACCTGTACCGGGCGGCTCTATATGTGCCTGGGCCAGGACGACCAGGTCGACCTGCGTGAGCCCTTGCGTGCCGATGCAACGGACGCGGGACTGAGTGCCGCGCTCGACACGGCGCTGGCCTTGAAGCCGCGCCGCCACGACTTCTTTATCGCCTCGGACGCCTTGCCCGAACACGACGGCCAGCGTATTCACCGGCCTGCGCGAACCATGTCGCTGACGGGCGGATAACCGGGAGAATTTAAAATGAGCGCCGACAACGACTTCCCCAATCTCGGCGGCGGGCGGATCGATACCGACCGGCCGTTTCGCAGCGTCAATATCGCTGTCCTGACCGTATCGGACAGCCGCACGCGCGAAACCGATACGTCAGGCGACGTCCTGGCCAAACGCATCGAGGCGGCCGGTCACCACGTGGCGGCGCGCGAACTGGTGCGCGACGACATCGATCATATCCGCCACGTCGTGAAGAACTGGGTCAGCTCAGGCAATGTCGACGCCATCATTTCGACCGGCGGCACCGGTATTACCGGGCGCGACGTAACGCCCGAGGCGGTCGAACCCCTGCTGTCGAAGCGCATCGAAGGCTTTTCGACCATCTTCCACATGCTGAGCTACCAGACGGTCGGCCTGTCGACCCTGCAGTCGCGCGCCCTGGCGGGCATTATCGACGGCGTTTTCATCTTCTGCCTGCCCGGCTCGAACGGCGCGGTCAAGGACGGCTGGGACAAGGTCATCCGCTGGCAGCTCGACAGCCGTCATGGCCCCTGCAACATGGTCGAGCTGATGCCCAGGTTAAAAGAAGTCTGATGGACGCCCGGAAGAACGTCCCTGTCGCCGAAGCGGTCGATATCGTCCGTGCGGCGTCGCTGATCGCCGAGTCCCGGAAGGTTTCCCTGAAAAAGGCCCACGGCCGCGTGCTGCTTGAGACGATCCCGGCCACGCGCGACCAGCCGCCGTTCGCCGCCTCGGCCATGGACGGCTATGCCATCCGCCGCGAGAGCCTTGGCGCGGAGACCTTGGCCGTTATCGGCGAAAGTGCCGCCGGCGCGCGGTTCAAGGGAGAGGTCCGCCTGGGCGAGGCCGTGCGCATTTTCACGGGCGCGCCGGTGCCCGATGGTTGCGACCTTGTCGTCATCCAGGAGAACGTGACTCGCGAAGGCGACGTCATCCGTTTGTTGGCCGACGCGAAAAAGGGCGGCGACAATATTCGCCCCGCCGCTCAGGACTTTGCCGCCGGAGACGTCTTGCTGGACGCCGGCCTGCGCCTCGATCCGTGGCGGCTGTCCCTGGTGGCGGCGTCGGGCCGCGATCGTGTAAAGGTTGCCCGCAGGCCGAAAATCGCGCTGCTGTGCACGGGGGACGAACTGGTGCCGCCGGGGGATAAGCCGTCCGCCGACCAGATTTTCGAGTCGGCGTCCTTCGCCCTGATGGCGTTGATCGAACAATGGGGCGGCAAGGCGGAAGCCCTTGGCGTCGAAGGCGACAGCGAAAAGGCCATCGTCAAGGCGTTGAAGAATGCAAAGGCTGATATCGTCGTCACGGTCGGCGGCGCCAGCGTCGGCGACCGCGACCTGGTCAAGCCGGCCCTGTCGCAACTGGGCCTGGCACTCGATTTCCAGAGCCTCAGTCTTCGCCCGGGCAAGCCGACAGCCTTTGGACGCCTGGCCGACGGGCGCCGGGTCTTGAGCCTGCCCGGCAATCCGGCGTCGGCCTTCGTCGTGGCGCAACTGTTGCTGAAAGCCTGGATCGAGGCTTCGCTGGGCATGCCGTTGATTTCGCCCTTCCTGACCGCGAAACTGGCCGTGCCCCTGCCGGCCACCGGGCCGCGCGAAACCTATCTGCGGGCGCGAACGGGCATATCCAGCGACGGACAGTTCGAGGTGGCGCCCTTCCCGCAGCAGGATTCGTCGCTGGTCGGCGTCTTTGCCCGTGCCGATGCGCTGGTGCGCCTGCCGGCGGGCGCGCCGGCCATGGCCGCGGGCGACACCGTAGATGTGTTGCCGCTCGACCGCCTGTAGAAATTACGTGTTAGCGCTACAACTTTCGCCAACCCTGGGCGGCGAATGCGCTTGTCGTGACGTCACCCCTGTGTCATCTGTCTGTGCGAGAGAGAGGCAATCTCCAAACCGACAGGGGTAGAACACATGGCCGGCCAAGGTCCGGGCGCCGCTGCGCCCAAAGCATCCAGCATGTTCCTGGTGATCGGAGCGTCTTCGCTCGGCACCGTTTTCGAGTGGTTCGATTTCTTCGTCTTCGCGACGCTGGCGCCCGTGATCAGCACGAAGTTCTTCGAAGTCGAAGGCATCAATTCGACGACCGCATTCATCTTCGCGCTGCTGGCCTTCGCCGCCGGCTTCATCGTGCGCCCGCTCGGCGCCTTCATCTTCGGTCATATCGGCGACCGTGTCGGCCGCAAGACGACCTTCCTGCTGACCATGATCATCATGGGCCTGTCGACCTTCGCGGTCGGCCTGCTGCCCGACTACAAGCAGATCGGTATGGCGGCGCCCAGTATCCTGATCGGCCTGCGCCTTCTGCAGGGCCTGGCGCTGGGGGGAGAGTACGGCGGCGCGGCGACCTATGTCGCCGAGCATTCGCCGCATAACCGCCGCGGCCTGATGACCTCGTGGATCCAGACGACCGCGACTTTCGGCCTCCTGCTGTCGCTGGTGCTGATCAGCGTCACGCGCACGAATCTCGGCGAAGACGTCTTCAAGGACTGGGGCTGGCGCGTGCCGTTCCTGTCGTCGATCGTCCTGCTGCTGGTCTCGGTGTGGATCCGCATGCAGCTCAACGAAAGCCCGGTCTTCCAGGCGATGAAGGATGAAGGCAGCCTGTCCAAGGCGCCGTTCAGCGAGGCCTTCCTGCAATGGAAGAACCTGAAGGTCGTGCTGCTGGCGCTGTTCGGCCTTGTCGCCGGCCAGGGCGTGGTGTGGTACGCCGGCCAGTTCTACGCCCTGTTCTTCCTGCAGAACCTGCTGCACGTCGATGCCAATACGGCTTACTTCCTGATCGGCGCGGCCCTGGTCATCGCCACGCCCTTCTTCCTGGTTTTCGGCTGGCTGTCCGACATGTGGGGCCGCAAGCCGATCATCCTGGCCGGCCTGCTGCTGGCCTGTGTCGGCTACATTCCGCTCTTCCACGCCTTGACTGATGCCGTCAATCCGGCGTTGGGCAAGGCCCAGGCGACGTCGCCGGTCACGGTCGTCGCCGACCCGAACGCCTGCGCCCTGCAGTTCGATCCTGTGGGTAAGGCCAAGTTCCTGCAGTCCTGCGATATCGCCAAGTCGGCCCTGGCCAAGGGCGGCATTTCCTATGGCAACGTCGCCGCGCCTGTCGGGACGGTGGCCAGCATCCATGTCGGCCAGACCGTGGTCGAATCCTACGAGGGCACCAAGCTGACCGGCGACGCCGCCAAGGCCGCCGCGGCCGACTTCAAGAAGCGCCTCGGCGCCGCGCTCAAGACAGCGGGATATCCCGAAAAGGCCGATGCGAAGGCGATCGACACGCCCAAGGCCCTGACGATCCTGACCCTGCTGGTCATCCTGGTGACCATGGTCTATGCCCCGATGGCGGCGGCCCTGGTCGAACTGTTCCCGGCGCGCATCCGCTACTCGGCCATGTCGGCGCCGTATCACTTCGGCAACGGCTGGTTCGGCGGCCTGCTGCCCTTCATCGCCTTCACCATCATCGCGACGACGGGGGGCATTTATGACGGGCTGTGGTATCCGATTATTATCTCGGGCATCACATTCGTCATCGGCTTCTTCTTCTACAAGGAAAAGAAGACGGACGACTAATCAACAATAACTCCGTTATCACGAAAACGTGGCCCCCGGTCTGATTGATCGGGGGTTTCTTTTTGGCCATCCTCGGCCCGGGTTTCATACCGAAGCCATAGCTGGGGTGTCCGTCATGACCGATATCGTATCCCGGCCCGCATCTGCAGGCCTTATTGCCCGCGTTCAGAATATCCTGCTCAAGCCGTCGCCAACCTGGGACGAAATCGCGACCGAACCATCAAGCATTCGGTCTGTCTATATGGGCTATGTCCTGCCGTTGGCCGCCATAGGTCCGGTGGCGGCGGCCGTCGGGAGCTCGGTTTTCGGCATCAACGCCTTCTTCGCGGTCTACCGCATGCCGGTCGTCTGGGCCGTCAGCCAGGCGATCGTCAGCTATGTCCTGACCCTCGTCCTCGTCTACATCCAGGCCCTGATCATCGATGCCCTGGCGCCCAGCTTCGGCGGCACGAAGGACCGGCTGGCCGCGTTCAAGGTTTCGGCCTATTCGTGGACGGCCGCCTGGGTCGCCGGTATCTTCGCTATCTTTCCATTACTGGGGATTCTCGGTCTTCTCGGCTTCTATAGCCTCTACCTCATGTATCGGGGGCTGCCGCGGCTGATGAAGGCGCCGGACGACAAGGCTATCGGCTATACGGCGGTGGTCGTCATCATCTCGATCGTCATGGCCATGGTCGCCGGCGCGATTGCAGGCACGGTCGGCGGGATCGGCATGATGGGCGCGCATGGTCCCATGGCGACCGCATCCAGGGTGTCCGGAACCGCTGTCGTGCCGGGCGTCGGGTCGGTCGATCTGGGCAAGATGCAGGCGGCGACCGAACAGATGGCCGCGCAGGCGTCGGCCATGCATGACGGCAAGACAACCGAAAAAGCCGCCGATCCGCAGGCCCTGCTGGCCCTGATGCCCGCGAGTTTCATGGGCGCGGCGCGCAGCGATACCTCGACCGATTCCGGCGGCGCCGGCGGCATGGCCGTGGCCAATGCCCAGGCCACCTATGCGGTGAACGGCGGCTCGGTTCGTCTCAAGATCACCGATATGGGCAGTATGAGCGGCTTCGGCGCCATGGCCCAGGCCATGAACGTCAATCACACCCAGACCACCGAAACCGGCTATGAAAAGGTCGAGTCGAAGGACGGCCGCATGATCAGCGAAAAATACGACAACCAGGCTAGGTCGGGCAGCTATTCCGTCCTGGCCGGATCGCGGATTTCGGTCGAGGCCGAAGGCAACGGCGTCGACATGGCGACGCTGAAAAACCTGGTCAATGCGATCGATATGAACCGGGCGCAGGCGCTGGTGGCGGGGTGATTACAAGCGTGGGATCCAGGTCCTCGTCCTTGAGGCCCAGGAACTGCCAGTAGCGGGGATAGGCGCCGTCGCGCGTCAGCGTGTTGTGTTCGGAATTCGGCATGGCGACAAAGGTTTTCGGACCGTTCGCCATGCCGAACAGGCGTTTGCCGTCGCAGAACGGGATGACGCTGTCGCGTGTGCCGTGGATGACCAGCAGCGGCATGTGAACGTCCTTGATGCGCGTCCGGCTTTCGAACTTGTCGTGCATCAGCAGCGATACCGGGATGAAGGGGTAGCGTTCGGAGGCAACGTCCGAGGCGGCCGTGAACGGCGCCTCGAGGATCAGGGCGCGAGCCGGCCGCTTCGTCGCCACATAGGTCGCAACGCCGGTACCCAGGCTGTGACCGTGGATGACGATGTCCCGATCGCGGAACCCCTGGCTTTTCAGCCAGTCGTAGGCCGCCAGCCCGTCGATGAGCAGTCCCTGTTCCGTCGGATGTCCCGTCGAGCCCGAAAAGCCGCGATAGGCCAGGGCCAGGTAACCCACCCCTTCCTTGTGCATTCGGATGTAGCGCCATTTTCCCATTTCCAGCGTTCCGCTCTGGCCGTGGAAAAACAGGATGACCGGCTTGCCCGGCCGGGGCGGCTCATACCAGGCCTGCAGTGTCTCACCATCCGGTGTATGGATGGTGATATCCCGGATGGCCAGGCCGTGAATGTCCGGCGTCTCGTGGCCGGGCTTGGCTTCAAACAACATCTGGCGCTGGTTGAAATAGAGATAGCCGAGCACGCCGATATAGGCGATCGCTACCGTTGCGACGATCGCGATAAGGGCGATCCGCAGGGCGGTCCATAACCGTTTCATCAGAAAAACCCGGCCTGTTCGGTGCTGGTGACATGGGCCACCATGGCGCGCGAAAGCCGGGCCGCCAGCCGGATGCCGAAGGCTGCGGCGGAGCCGATAAAGACCGTCAGCATGCCCATCCAGACCGGCGTTTCGCGATCGGCGTCGTTGCCGAACACGAGGATACACGCAATCAGCAACAGAAAGCCGCCAAGGAAGGTCGTCGTCAGGCGCAGCGACCAGAAAGCCACGACGAGCACGCGCAATGCGCCGTCCCGGGGCGCGGCTTCGTGGGCCAGGCTGCGGAGCACCAGGGCCGGGGCGACATAGCAGGCTCCGGGAATGAGAAAGCCCAGCCAGGCCCACAGGCGTGTGCCGTCCCCCTTGCGCGGCGGCCGCGCGGCGGCAACGGCCGCGGTCCAGACGGGAAGAACCAGCATGGCGGTCAGATAGGGCAGGGCGCCGGCGACGCAGGCCACGACGGCCAGGGAAACATAGGGAACATCGCTCTTGTGGATGAAAAGCGCGGCCAGCCAGAGCGCGGCGGCCAAGCCCTCCAGTGCGATGACAATCCAGAACAGAATCTGCAGGGTGATGGTCAGGCCCCTCAGCCACCTGAAACGCGCCGCGCCCTTGTCCGCCATGTCTTTCGTCCCCTCCGGCGGGGCGACTATCGACGGTCGCCGTCCCTCGCGCAAGACGAATTCAAATAAACAAGTTTACAAATTAAACCGTTTGGGCTATGGGGATAGGATCGGCGAATGACCAGGGAGAGAGCCCGATGATGTCCTCATTCCAGCTTCAGTGTCCGGCCTTGCCGGGAATGGGCCTGTTGAGCTTTACGCCGGCCGTGGGCTACACTCCGGTCCGCACGATTCTCTGTGGCCGCCGCCGGGGCGCGGGCCTGCAGACCCGGGAGGCGATGGCATGACGGACGCGGAGAACGAAACCCTGCACGATAACCTGACCTTCGTGCGCGCGCTCGTCTCGGAAGGCGGGCAGGTCCAGGCGTCGGCCGGTGCGGCCTTTCTGACGGGCGGCCTGTGCTATGGCGTGCAATGCCTGTTGAACTGGGCGCAGATCATGGGCTGGCTGCCCGGCGGCACCGGGCCCAGCCTGTTTGTCGGTATTGCGCCGACGGTCATTTTCCTGGTCGCCATCTGCATCCTTTTCTGGCGGGACCGCAAGAACCGGCAGGAGGGGGTGGCGACGCGCGCGCTCAGCGCCGCCTTCGGAAGCGCCGGCCTGGCCAATATCTTCATGGTGGCGGTCTTCGGCTATAACGCCTTTCTCGAAAAGAGCCTGACCGTCTGGCTGTTTTACCCGGTGGTGGTCTGTGCTTTTCAGGGCGCTGTCTGGTACATCGCCTACATGATCCGACGCAAGCTGTGGCTGGCCGGGGTCTCGGCGGGCTGGTTCGCGACAACCCTGGCGCTGGGGCTGCTGGTCCACCAGACGCAATCCTACATTCTGATCCTGGGGCTGGCCTTGCTGGTTATCATGGGAGGCTCGGGCTACGGCCTGCTGCAATCGGCGCGGAAAAGGATCTGAGACCCGTGCCAGGATTCGACGTTACCCGTCTCGATGACGCCATCCATGGCCGGCTCAGGCTTGGCATCATGGCGTACCTGATGGATGTCGAGGCGGCCGACTTCACCGAGCTCAAAACGGTTCTCGACGCTACTCAGGGCAACCTGTCGGTACACCTGCGCAAGCTGGAAGAGGCCGGCTATGTCGAAATCGTCAAGAGTTTCCAGGGGCGCAAGCCGCTGACGCGCGTGCACGTGACGGCGCAGGGGCGGAAGGCTTTCGCCGACTATCTCGATGCGCTGGCGGGCCTGGTCGTAAAGCGCTGACTGTTTGACGGCTACTGTTGGGCGGTAATCGCCGACGTGTGGCCCATGTTGTGGATCTTGTGGGCCGCGACGACGCCAACGGTCAGGATGACCGCCCACATGGCGGCGGAGAGCGTAAAGCCATACAGCCAGCCGAAAGGATTGCGGAGGACGAGTATGGGCGCCGGGTCGCCCATCGGCCCGGACCTGGATACCACTGTCATAAGCGTCTACGCCCCGTAATATGTGACCGCATTTATAGGCCGCGGCCATTGTTGTACTGAGTTCCTCATATAAACTTTATATGACATTGCCGCAAGGTTTCCAGGGGGCGTTATCCTTAAAATATAAGGATAATGTAATCAGTTTCTTAAGTGCTCAGAGGTGTTTTATTGCGGCGCAGCAAGTTGTTGAGCCAGTAACGGTACCCGCTTGTGCGGGCCGTTTCTGATTCGGGCGCCCTGGGCGGCATGATCAGGGCGACGGTCACGAAACTGATGATCAGCAGCAGGCCCCAGGCCCCCATCTTCTGCAGGGACACAAGATGCCATCCGTTTCCGGGGTAGGCCCAGGTATGGGTTACGGTTCCGATATTTTCCGCCAGCCAGAGGAAGAAGGCGGTCAGCGTCCCGGCCAGCAGGAAAGGCATGGCGTGTACGCGCCGGTCGATGCGGAACCAGACGAAGGTCCGCAGATATAGCGTCGCGGTGGCCGCGAATATGAGGTTGCGCAGGTCCCATATATAGTGGTGGGTGAAGAAGTTGATATAGATGGCGGCCGCCAGCATCCATGTCTTCCAGGCTTTCGGATAAAACGAAAAGCGCATGTCGAAGACGCGGATGGCGCGGGCGATGAACGAGCCGACGCTTCCGTACATGAAACCGGTGAACAGGGGCACGCCGCCGATATGGAAGATCGAGGGCTCCGGGTAGATCCACGATCCGACATGCGTCTTGAAGATCTCCATCACCGTGCCGATCAGGTGATAGAGAAGGATGACCTTCATTTCATCGAGGGTTTCCAGCCGCGTCCACAGCATCAGGGCCTGGATGACCAGCGCGCACAGCAGCAGGAAATCGTAGCGGTGGAGCGGTGCATGGTGCGGCCAGACCAGGTGTGTGACGATCATCAGGCTGAGCATGGCGGCACCGAACAGGCAGGACCATGCCATCTTGAGCCCGAACAGGACGAATTCGCGCGGGCCTTCCGGCAGGCGCAGCAGCGTGCGGCGAATCCATCGCCGTGCCGGCTGAAGGAACGGGGCCAGGGGGTGGTTTACCGGTGCGGGCGATGTCATGGATATCCCTCGGAAGGCACTTTCCCGCAGGATCTTCGAAAGATCAAATCATTGTTCGGACTATTTATCCTTGCTAAGAGAAGGCCTCGCCAACATATGAGCCTGCATGACCAAGCCTCTGCCCCGACTTTCCGACAGCGCCGATACCGCCGGCATTCTGGCTACCGGTGCGCGCGTAATGCGCACCGAAGGTGAGGCGCTCTTGAGCTTTGCCGGGCAGCTGTCGCAAAGTTTCGTTGATGCGGTCGAGGTGCTCTATGCCGCGAAGGGCCGCGTCATCATGTCGGGCATGGGCAAGTCGGGCCATATCGCGCGCAAGATCGCCGCGACCCTGGCCTCGACCGGAACGCCTGCCTATTTCGTCCATCCCGCCGAAGCCAGCCATGGCGATCTCGGCATGATCACCCAGGACGATGTCTGCGTCGTCCTGTCGAATTCCGGCGAAACGTCGGAGCTGTCCGACATCATCGCCCATACGCGCCGTTTTTCCATTCCTTTGATCGGCGTGGCCTCGCGCCCGGATTCGACCTTGCTCAAGGCCGCCGATATCGCCTTGGTCCTGCCTGATGCGCCCGAAGCCTGCGCCATCGGTATGGCGCCGACAACCTCGACGACCATGACCCTGGCGCTCGGTGATGCGCTGGCCGTCGCCGTCATGGAAAAGCGCGGCTTCAAGCCGCACGATTTCCGCACCTTCCATCCGGGCGGCAAGCTGGGCGCGCAACTTTTGAGCGTCTCCGCCCTGATGCATTCGGGCGATGCCCTGCCGCTGATCCCCGAAAACACGCCGATGAGCGACGCGCTCCTGGTCATGACGGCCAAGAGCTTCGGCGTCGTCGGTATCACGGGCGTGGACGGGCAACTTACCGGCATCATCACCGATGGCGACCTGCGCCGCAATATGAACGGCCTGATGGACAAGACGGCCGCCGAGGTCATGCACAAGGGGCCGCGGACCATCCGGCCCGACGCCCTGGCCGCTGAGGCGCTGGGCGTCATGAACGCCAAGAAGATCACCTGCCTGTTCGCCGTCGACAGCGATGGCAAGCCGGTCGGCCTGATCCATATCCACGACTGCCTGCGGGCCGGGGTGCAGTAATCTATGAAGACGATCATCATCATTCCCGCCCGCTATGCGTCGAGCCGCTATCCCGGAAAGCCGCTGGTCATGCTCAAGGGCAAGTCGCTGATCCAGCGCTCATGGGAAGCCGCCATGGCCGTCGAAGGCGTCTCGGCGGTCTACGTCGCCACCGACGACGACCGTATCCGCGAGGCTGCCGAGGCTTTTGGGGCCAAGGTGGTGATGACGGCGGAATCCTGCGCCAACGGCACCGAGCGCCTGGCCGATGCCTTGCCCAACCTGCCGGAAGCCGCCGACCTCTATGTCAACCTGCAGGGCGACGCACCCTTGACGCCTGCCTGGTTCGTCGAGGACCTGATCCGCGAGATGGTCGCCAACCCCGAAGTCCAGATGGCGACGCCGGTTCTGCGCTGCGACGCGCAGACCTATGCCAACTTCGTCGAGGACCGCAAGAATGACCGCGTCGGCGGCACGACGGCCGTCTTCGACCGCAACCGCAATGCCTTGTACTTCTCCAAGGAAGTCATCCCATATACCGGCAAGACGTTCGGCGAAGGTGACGACATTCCGGTCTTCCATCACGTCGGCGTCTATGCCTATCGCCCTGAGGCGCTTCTGGCCTATGGTTCGTGGCCGGTCGGACCGCTGGAGCGTTTCGAAGGCCTAGAACAGCTTCGTTTCCTGGAAAACGGCATGCCGATCCGCTGCGTCGAGGTCGACGGCAAGGGCCGGGTGTTCTGGGAACTCAACAACCCCGTCGATGTGGCGCGTATTGAAAGTGTAATCTGATGTCCATAGCTCCGCAGCATGTCAAAACCCGCGTCATCGAAGTCGGTGGCATTCAAATTGGTGGCGACGAGCCCTACGCCCTGATCGCCGGCCCGTGCCAGATCGAAAGCCGCGACCACGCGCTGATGATGGCCGAAAAGATTGCCGAAGCCTGCCAGCCCACGGGCACGAAGTTCATTTACAAGTCGAGCTACGACAAGGCCAACCGCTCATCGATCGGCACGGCGCGCGGCATCGGCATGGAAGAAGGCCTGTCGATCCTGGCCGAGGTGCGGGCGCAGTTCGGCTGCCCGGTCCTGACGGACGTGCACGACGCGCATCAGTGCGCCCCCGTCGGCGAAGTCGTCGACGTGCTGCAGATCCCGGCCTTCCTGTGTCGCCAGACCGACCTGCTGCTGGCCGCCGGCGCCACGGGCCGCGCCATCAACGTCAAGAAGGGCCAGTTTCTGGCGCCGTGGGACATGGCCAATGTCGCCAAGAAGATCGCCAGCACAGGCAATGAGCGCATCATGTTGTGCGATCGCGGCACCTCGTTCGGCTACAACACCCTGGTGACCGATTTCCGCGGCCTGCCGACCATGGCGCAGACGGGGTATCCCATCGTGTTCGACGCCACGCATTCGGTGCAACAGCCGGGCGGCATGGGCGCGACGTCGGGCGGCCAGCGCGAATTCGCGCCGGTGCTGGCGCGCGCCGCGTGCGCTGTCGGCGTTTCGGCGGTGTTTATCGAGACGCACCAGGACCCGGACCACGCGCCGTCGGACGGTCCGAATATGATCCGCATCGAGGAAATGAAGGCGCTGATCGGCACGCTGCGCGCGTTCGACGACCTGGCCAAGGGGAAGTAAAAATTCTCCTCCCCACGCTTCGCGCAGGGAGGAGCAAAGCTGCCTACCCCTCCAAATACGCCTTGAACGCCTCGGCATAATCCGGATGCCAGCGCGACAGCGGCGGGCGGTTTTCGATAATGTCGCCGATCGCCCACGCCATGCGCTTTTCGTCGAGCGCGCGGCTTACGTCATTGTCCGGGCACAGGATGTAGAAGTCGCCGTGCGCGAGACTTTCCAGCATGAAGTCCGCCACCTGTTCCGGCTCCCACGCGCCGGCGGGCTTTTGCGCGCGGTCGCCGCGCGTCAGGCCCGTCCAGACGAAGCCAGGGATCAAGAGATGCGCCGTCACCTTCGGGTTCGGTCCGTTGCGCAGTTCGTGCTGAAGCGCTTCGGTGAAGGCCTTCACGCCGGCCTTGGCGACGTTATAGGCCGGATTGCCGGGCGGCGTCGTGATGCCCTGTTTCGAGCCAGTATTGATAATCAGTCCCGGCTTGCCGCTCTCGACCATCGCTGGCGCAAAGGCCTGCGTGCCGTGGACTACGCCCCACAGATTGACGTCGAGCATGGCTTGCCAATTGGCGCCGTCGAGCACCGAGGTCGGCGGGCTGATGGCGGCATTGTTGATCAGGACATCGACGGGGCGGGTTAAAGACTGCGCGAACGCCGCCAGGGCGTCACGGTCCGAGACGTCGACATCGTGGCCGTCAACCGCGACATCCACCCCCGGCCGCCCCGCGTCGACCAGATAGTCGACCGCCGCCTTGATGCGCTCTTCGTCGCGATCCAGGATCGTGACATTCAGTTCCATCTCGACGAAACGCCGCGCGATCGCCAATCCTATCCCCGATGCTCCACCGGTAATCAGTGCATGGTTGCCGACGAGCAGGGCAGGATGGGACATGGTTGTGTTTCCTCAGATCGGTGAATCCGCCAGCACCGATTTATAGGGAACGAAGGCCTGCGAACAATCCCGAAGCTTGGGAGAAAAGCGTGTTTCGACAAACGAAACCGTGACGTCGTTTTCCGGCGAATCCTTCAGCAGCGGCCGGGCGAAATCCGCGGCGTTCGGCCCGACCGAAATATGGGCGGCGAACGGGTCGTCCTTGCCCTTACCGCCATTGACGGTGGGCTGGGCGCCGTCCCACTGTACTGTATCGAGGAAGAGATCGAGCGGCAGGGTCTGGCCGTCTTCCTTGAAACCCCGCAGGTCCAGGATGCCTCCACCGTACTTGCCGCCGCTGATATAGTGGAAGTCGCGCACCACGATGCCGGTGAAGCTGGGATAGAAGGTGCCGGTCTTGTCGCTGTAATGGGTGTCGAAAACCATGGGATAATGGGTGTTACGCATGCAGACGCCGTCATAAATGATGTTGGCGACCGGCCCGCCGCGCGTCGAATCCGACTTTATGCGCAGGCCGTTGCCCGAGGGACTGTCGTAACCGTCGAGCACCAGGTCGGTGATCAGGAACTTTTCGGCGCCGCCATTGGTTTCCGAACCGATCGACATGCCGTGGCCGTAATAGAAATGGTTGTGGGCATAGACCTGGTTCTTCGATACCAGGCCCTTGCCAGCCTTGACCGCGACATTGTCGTCGCCGGTCGATATCCAGGAATAGGCCAGCAGCACATTGCTGGAATTGGCCGGATCGAAGCCATCGGTGTTTTTGACCGTGTCGGGCGTGAAGCAGGTGGCGGGCGTCAGCTTGTCGGGCGTGGTGCCTTCCGGGCACGCATAACCGGGCTTCGTATAGACCAGCGACGGCGTCAGGATTTTGATGCCCCAGGCGGTGATGCCGTTGAAGCTGCCGGGCACCAGGTGGAAGTTCGGGCTGTTGGCGAAGGTGATGCGGTACAGCGTCAAGTTCTCGCCACCGTCGAGCTGGACCAGGCGGAAGACGTGCTGGGTCAGACCCTGTTTCGACTGCCAGGCCACATCCCACCATGACCGCTTGCCGGCATTGGGGCCGCTGAGGATCATCGAGCCGCCACGGCCGTCGATGCGGCCTTCACCGACGATGCCGGAGTTTTTCAATGCCCGGCCTTCGATCAGAGAATGGCATGACTTGTGGCGTTCCTGGTTGGCGACGCCGCAGTCGCCGGGGCCGTTTTCATAATCCTTGGGGTCGCGCGAGGCATAGAGCGTAGCCCCCTTGTCGACCCAAAGCGTCACACCGCTTTTCAGCGTGATCGGGCCGGTCAGGAAGCCGTCCTCGCCCTTGGCGCCGACGGTCAGCTTGACCGCCCCGTCGGAGCAAGCGTCGATCGCTTGCTGGATACGGTCGTGGTCGGGATGGGTGGATTTGCCGTCGGCATCAAAATAGTCGATCGAGCCGTCTTTGGTGACGATATCGCCGCCCAGCGTGGCGCACACCTTGGCCGGGTAGGCGGGCTCGGATATCTTGCCCCACATGGTATCGACCGGTGCCTCGGCATGGGCGGAAACCGCCGCCATCAGGGTGAGGATGGAAACCGGTGTCATAATATGGCGCATGGTCGTGTCCCTGGAGTATTTTTGGGGGGTGTTTTGGTTTTACGGCAGATCCCGACCATAACCGTCGTCTAAGGCGCTCACAACAGGTAATCGCGTGCGATCGTCTTGCTGATGAGCCACATGACGGCGATCGACATGGCGCCGCCGAGTACAGTGGCGTAGATGCGTTGTTCGGCGCCGATGACCGCCGACTGATGCGCGGTGAACAGCAGCATGACGGCGGTGAAGCTGACCGAGAAGGAAAAGGCGGCGTAGCGCGCCTTGATCAGGCCGTAGGCGCCTGCAGAACCCACAATGCAGAGCACGGTGTCGAACCAGGCCAGCGGCGGCAGGCACACGGCGATCAGCGTGGCCAGGGCGCAGCCGGCGACGTTGCCGAAGAGGCGCTCGAAGCCGCGCTGCCGCGTAAGATGGTATTTGGGCTTAAGCACGATCAGGGCCGTCATCGGCGCCCAGTAGGCTTTATCCAGCCGGACGGCGTGCGCCAGCAGCAGCGCGCCGGCCACGCTCAAGGCTGCCACCAGGCCATACAGCATCAGGGCGCGTCTCGTGGCAGGTATGGGGACATTGGGAGCGGGCTTGGGGTGGCCCATGGGGATCAGGCGGTTGAGTAGCAGGACAAGGCCGGCTTGCGCGATGCCAGCGATGAGAACGATGCCGCCGCGCATCGCGGCGCCGTGAAAATCGGCCGTATAGTGGCTGGCCAACAGCAGGGCGATCGTCGCCTGCAAGGCTACCCACCAACTGTCGTCGTCGACCAGGGCCAGCATGGCGCAGCCGGCTGCCGCGGCTGCCACGACAATTGTAAACAGGATAAGATTGCCGCTGATCAGGGAGCCGACGACGGCGGCCATCGTCATCAGCACGGCCGCGCCCGGCATCGACAGCCTTTCACGGTAACGCCTGAGGCCGAAGCCGACCGAAAAGGCGCTGCCGGCGGCGATGGCTGCGGTCACCGTGTCGTGGCTGACCAAGCCATAGGTCAGGCAGGCGGCCATGCCGGGCGCACTGACAGCCGAATGGTGCCAGTCGAAAGGCTGGAAATAGCTGGGGAATTTGCGAAGCCAGTCCTGGATCACACCGAACCTCCGTGACGCGTGACTAGCACCGCTTGCCGACTTCAGCCAAGGTCCAATTGGAATTTCATACCGCGTCTTTATGCCGTGCCGGGCCTGTGTTAGTCCGGCTGCCGGAGGGGCCGATGAGACATGCCGTATCGCTGATCGTCTTGTTGGTAGCCGCGCCAGCTGTGGCCGAGCCTACCGAAGTCGTCGTCCATTCCAGCCGGCTTCCCGCCTATCAGGGCGACAGCGCCTTTGCGGCCACCAATCTCAACCGCGATGCGCTCGACGGTTCGAGCCTCGACCAGAGTCTGAAGCGGGAAGTGCAGGCCGCGCTGTTCCGCCGGCAATCGAGCCTGACCGCCAATCCGACCGTCCAAGGCATCGGCCTGCGCGCCATCGGTCCGTCGGGGGCGGGCCGGGCGCTGGTGACGCTCGACGGCGTGCCGCAGAATGATCCTTTCGGCAACTGGGTTATCTGGGCGGCCCTGCCCGAGGACGAAATCATCCACGCCCACGTCGTCAAGGGGGCCGGTGGCGGCGCCTATGGGGCAGGCGCCCTGACGGGCGTCATCGATCTGTCGCTGGAGCCGCCGCAGCGCGGTGCGGCCTTCGTTTCCGCCATGGCAAGCGAAGGCGGGGGCAGCGATGCCCGCGGCGGTGTGACCGTGGGGCCGGTGACGCTTTATGCCGCCGGCGGCACCGTGACGGGCGATGTCCCCGTGCGCCTTGGCCAGGGACCAGCCGATGTCGCGACGTTTGGACGAGACCGAGCCTTGTTCGCGCATACGCGGCTTTCGTTGTTCGGCGGCGATCTGGCTGCAATGGCCGGTAGCTATGACAGCCGCCGCGACACGGGCCTGCGCAGTGCCACGGCGACCTCATCCGGCGACCAGGTGGCGATTAGCCTGACGCGGCAACCGTCGGCGCAGGATCTCGGCTGGCGGCTGCAGGCCTGGCATCGCGATTCCGACCTGTCGAACGTTTCGGTCTCGGTTCAGCCCGGGCGCACAGGCACGACGCTCGCCAACAATCAGGTCGCCACGCCAGCTACCGGCGACGGCTTCAACGCGGCGCTTCGGCGCGGGAGTGGCGGGATCGAATGGGAAATCGGCGCAGATGCCCGCCGCTTCGAAGGGGAATCGCGCGAATTCTTTCGCTATGTCGCCGGCAGCCCTACGCGCTACCGCGTGTCGGGCGGCAGCGAAACCGTGTCCGGCCTCTATGCCGAAGGCTCGCGCGATTTCGGCCGGACCTTGATCAGCGGCGCCATCCGCGCCGACATCTGGAAGACGCAGGACGGCCACCGCGCAGAAAGCGATGCGGCGACGGGGGCGCAAACGCTAGCCCTGACGTTTCAGGAGCACGGCGGCACCGTGGTGTCGGGGCGTGTCGGCGCCACGCGGGATCTTGGCGGCATGACCGCCCGCGCCGCTGCCTATACGGGCTTCCGCCCGCCGTCGTTGAATGAGCTTTATCGCCCCTTCCGCGTCGGCAACGACGTCACCGACGCCAATGCCGATCTTGTGCCCGAACACCTGGCGGGTGCCGAGCTGGGCCTGCGTGCCGGAGATGCCCGGTGCTTTCTTGATGTCGGGGTGTTCGCCAACCGGCTCGACCATCCGATCACCAATGTCACGATCGCTGCCGGGCCATTCTCCTCACCGACGGCGGGCTTCATTCCGGCCGGCGGCACCTTGCGTCAGCGCCGGAACCAGGGCCAGATCCGCGCCTACGGTTTGGAGATGCGCGGGCGGTACGAACTGAATGCCGGGTTGGCGCTCGAAAGTGCGGTGACCCTGACCCATGCCCGGGTGGCGCGCGCCAATCCCGCCGTCAACGGCCTGCGCCCAGCCGAGGCGCCTGACTATTCAGGGGCGTTCGGCATCGAAGCCCACATCGCCCGCGCCGCCATTCATGCCGACCTGATGTTCGAGGGTGAGACCTTCGACGACGATCTGAATACCCTGCCTTTGAAAGCGTCGCGCAACCTGTCCTTGCGTCTCGATTATCCGCTGCTGCGGCAGGTAACTTTGACGGCGGCGGTGACCAATGCGCTTGACGCCGCCATTCCCGTCACCCATGCCGGCGACGGCACGATCGGCTACGACACGGGCCGGCGGATAAGCATCGGGCTGATCTGGCGGCGATAGTCACAGGATAGCCGTTGACGACGCGCCCGCGCCTGTGGCATCAGCGGAAGCATGCGGGTGTAGCTCAATGGTAGAGCAGGAGCTTCCCAAGCTCACGACGAGGGTTCGATTCCCTTCACCCGCTCCAAACTCCCCGGATTTCGAATATTTTTGACCGCGAAATGCGCCTGACGCGCGTATTTCCGGCGCCATGGCATGCGGGCCGGAATCCCCTGGCGGGCGTATTGCTTCCAGGCCGGATCTGGCTGCGGCTCGGGCATTGCCTGTAACGGACATGGACGCAACTTTGCTGCCGGTGTTAGGAGACACAAGGGTTTGGAGTGCCTGAGGTACCGGGATTATGCGGGACCAGGCGGGATTTCGTGGGACGGGGCCGTTGTTTCTCAACGGCTTTTTTTGTGGCTCGGCCGCGGGCGGCGTCCAAAAGCTGTGTCTAGAGTCATCGGCATTTTAGACGGTCGACGCCTGTGGCGTGTGTCGCCAGAGGCGGTCTAAGCCCGTGGCCTTTAATGAGGCCTTAAGCGGGCTCCAGGATGGGCTTAACGAGGGGCTTAAGCCTTGTCGGCTTTGGGATCGGGTTTGGACTTCAGGGGCCATGGCGGGCGTTTCTACCGGCGGTGCGGTGGCCGGCATTTGCTGGCGACGACATGGCGAACTGACCGGATAGGTCGGTCAGTTCGGGATTTCTCCGGTCAGTTTCGCAACCGGCCAAAAAATAAGGGGAACACATAATTTAATGTGCTCCCCGTTTCGGATAACGGCGGTCGAACTGACCGGAAATTTTCGGCTATCGCAGCGCCACCTGGCAGAGGGCCGGCGCCCGGTTGGCTGGGTTAGCGCACCAGGACAGGACGGCGTTTCGACCGACCAGGTCGAGCTTCGCCGCCTGGACCAGGTTGAGCGCCTCAGCGTTGGTCAGATTGTCCCATTGCGCATTTTTGAAGTCGCTGGCCTGGAAGCCCAGGACCAGGGCCTGCGATGTAAGCTGGTGGCCCAGCCTGTCCTTCTCCAAGGCGTCGAAGTGGATGACAATCTTTGTGGCATTCCCAACTTCCGGCGCACCTTTTCCGATCGCAGTTCCGATCTTGTGAACCATCGCGCCGGCGGAGTTCACCAAGTCGGTCTCATTCGCGGGGTTCATGTCATGGACATGGATCTGCAGCACGCCGTCCGCGACATGGACATTATAGATGGAAGGGTCGGCATTCACGATGCTCGGAGGCTTGGCCGCTTCAGCTGCAGCAGAGGCAGAATATGAAGCATCCTTGGCAGCCTGGGTAGCGGCGGCATCATGCGATTCCTCCCGGTTGGCAGCGAAGGAAATTACGATCGCCAGGGCCAAAACAGCCATTGACCCGAAAAGGAAATATTTTCCGATCTTGCGACCGGTGGGCGTCGTCGTGGTTTCCATAAAAGCCCCTCCAATGCCTCTTAATATGCGTTAACCCATGGCACCCGTAAAGCGGGCGTGACGATTTCGTTAAGAAGCCCCTCTTGACAGGATGCGTAAAACTAGAACAAAAAGAGAACATCTGGGATCGGGCATAAGGAGGTTAGAATGGCCGAACAGTTGAGACGCGTTGCAGAAGCACATGAATTTATTGATGAAAGACCGAGTGAAGAGGCCGGGCGGTATGTTCCGCTTCGGAAATTTCCCGGTACTGCGTCAATCAGGGGACGGTGTTGCGACTGCGGTCTGGAACAGACTCACACAATCGGGGCGCTGCTCAAGTCGGGCATCAGTCCGATGACGACCGTCAATAACCTGGAGCGGACGGAAAAGTGTCTGCGCATGGGCTGCGGCGGTGATATGCAGTTCGACATTGAAATACCGGAATAGCACCGGCGGGCGGGCCTACAGGATAGTGCCCGCCCATAACGCCCGGCCAAGAACCTCGAAGTGTTGCATGACTTCGCCTTCAAGGCGCTCGGGCGCATAGATCGGATTCTCGGAGATGGCTTCCACGCCGCCCAGGCCGATCGGGCGAAGCCGCTTGATGCGCAGCTGGTCGCCGAGGCGGAACGCATAGATGCCCTCGGTGAGGCGGTTATCCTTCTTATCGCTTAAGCAGATCAGCACGCGGGCGCCATCCGAGATCCGCGGCATCATCGAATCGCCTTCAGCCTGAACGACGCCGAGTCCCTCAGCACTGGACAAGCCCAGGCTCCGCAAAAAGGCGCCATCGACCGGCATTTCTCCGATGCGCTTTTCACGTTCCAGGAAGGTGCCGCTGCCAGCAGCCAGGCGCACGTCATAGATTGGAATTCGAAACTGATCTCCGTCGTTCGAAGCGGGCGAATCACCTTTCCCCAAAATGAGCCAATCCATGCTCGATCGTGTAGCCTCGCATATACGAGCGACTACATCCACACTCGGATTCAGCTCCTCTCGACCCGCCAAATACTTATTCAAAACGGACAGGCTAATGCCTGCGCGGTCGGCAAAATGTCCTAATTTTTCAGGGTGTATAAGGTCGCGCAGGCGCGTCGAAAATCCGGAAGGATCGAATAGGCGTTCACTGTCCATGTTCGTGCATGGCCCGACTTGCAATAAGTTCACGTTCGTGTACATTGTCATTCTCATTCGTGAACAATGCGATGTATGATCATGAGCGCCGCGAGACGCAAAGCTAAGCAAGACTGGCCCGCCTTAAAGATACGGTACGAAATCCACCGCACCGGTGTAACACTGACTGAACTCGCCGTTAAAAACGGCTTGTCTGAAAGTGCATGCAGGAAGGCGCTTACCTCGGCGACGCCGCGCGCAGATCAGGTCATCGCTGACCAGTTGGGCAAATCCCTTCATGAGCTGTGGCCGAGCCGCTACGACGAGCAAAACCGGCGCGTTATAATTCACGTTCGTGAAAATCGTACCCGCGATTGTGCACGTTCGCAACGTCTATCGGAGGCGTGCGAATAAACATGTCTACGAACGTGGATACGCCGTTGACCGTGCAGGGCAATTCGGCCCCCGCCGCCTCCGAAAATACCTTTGCTCCGCTAAGCATTCTCGCCGTAAGCGAGATCGATGACAGCGGCCGGCTTCGCCCGGTCGATGCGGTCGCGGCGCAGGGTATTGCCGCTAGCATGGCGCGCGACGGCTTGTTGAACCCGATCGACGTCTGCCAGTTGCCCGGTAAGAAAGGGTTCCGTCTCGTCGCCGGCGGTCATCGCCTGGCCGCAGCCCGTATGCTGGGCTGGACAGAAATCCCAGCCTTCATCCGCTCGGCCAATGCGCTTGATCGCAAGGCGCGCGAGATCGCGGAGAACTTCTACAAGGCGGATATGAGCCCCATCGACCAGGCGCGCTTTATCGCGGAACTGATCGAGACGGAAAAGGCGCGCCTTGGCATCGCCCCGGAAAAAGACGGGCGGCAGGACAACAAGCGCGGCGGAAAAGTCGATAAAAAACAACTGTCTGATGATTTATGCACTTTGCATAAATCAATCGGGTTGCAGGAGGCCGTTGCTACTCGGCTCGGGCTCAATCAGTCCTCCGTTAGCCGTCACCTCGCCCTCAACGGTATCGCGGCGTCGCTCCTGGAGCGCGTCCGCGTCCTTCCGATCGGCGACAATGCGTCGGCCTTGCGGAAGCTGGCCGGGCTCGATGTCAAGAAGCAGGAGCGGGTTGTCTCGCTGCTGGAGGAAGGCGCAGCCAAGACAGTCCCGGCGGCGCTGGGCATCATCGAAAAGAAGCCCCCGGTCGATGCAGCTAAGAAGCGCCTGAGCGCCTTCACCGATGCCTATAGCCGCATGTCCAAGCGCGAACAGCGGGACGCGCTGCGCGTCCTCAGCCGGATGCTGCCGGCTGGCGTGATCGAGATCGTCTTCGACGACGAAGTCAAGGTGGCTGCAGAATGACCCGCCGCGCTCAACGCACTGAAACGCTCCGCCACGAGCAGCTGCTCGATCGGCTCGATCTCTTGACCGAAACCATGGCGGACGTCCTAGACGGAGCGTTGCGCCTGGCTGCCCACCCGCTGGTCGTCACAGACCTCGGCGCTGCGGATGACTCGCGGCTGAAGGCGGCATTGGACCATCTGACGGAGGCGCTCGACGCCGAAAAGATGTCGAACGCACAGCTGTTCTCAGCCATGTACGCCCAGGAACAACGGGCTGAAATGTACAGGTCTGGACTACGCCGAGCCGTGGCCATGATCCGGCGCCAGCGCGCAGAGTTCCTGACAAGTCGTTGCCGTTATAGCGAACTCGTGGATGCCTTTGGCGGCCAGGTGGCCGATTTGAAGGCACAGCTTGCGGCCGTTTCCACGACGCGGCACCTAGAAACCATCTCCTCGCTTCGCACCGACGTGGGCCGTCTCACCCAAGAACTGGCCCACGAACGCGCCACCGTGGAGACGCTACGGCAGCAGCTGAAGGCGGAGCAGGCCGAGGCTGCCAGTCTGCGGACCGACCTGCGCCGCGCGGCGCAGGCGCAAGTGTTTTCCGAAGTCGCCACGTCGTCGAACAGCCGCGAAGCCGTGCTGAAGGCCGCTGTCGAAAAACAGAAAGACGCGCGGACCGAAGGTCAAGTCCGCCAGTACGGCAATAACGTCAGGGCTCTTTGGAGCCAGGGCATCATGCCGGCCGAAATTGCCCGCAGGGTCAATCGGGATCTCGGTCTGAGCAAGAGTGCGTTGTCGTCCTATGACGTGACGCGGATGGCCGCGGCGATGGGCCTGGGAGCGCAAGCATGACCGCGCCCGGCCGCCACAAGCTCCATACCCAGGAAGGCAAAAACCGCCAGTTCAAGGCGGATCATGGCCAGATGATCCTCGTTGACCTAAGCGCCCAGGAGAAGGCGCAGCGCGCGCTTTACAAGACGCTGAACTTCTTCCCGACGCCGCCCTGGGCGACGCGGGCCATCGTCGAAATGATCCCGGAACTCCGGGACAATATCGACGACCTGGACATCCTGGAGCCGGCGGCGGGTCGTGGCCACATTGTCGATACGCTGCTGGCGAAGGGCGCCAACGTCTACGCCATCGATATCCACGACTACGGCATGGGCTATATCCAGGACGATTTCCTGACGGCCCGTTTCCACACGCCATTCGACTGGGTCGTCATGAACCCGCCGTTCTCCGAGGACTCGGATCGGCCAGGAAAGCCGACCATCGCAGACAAGTTCATAGCCAAGGCCCTGACCCTGGCCCCGAACGTGCTGGTCTTCGCGCGCCTCGGCTTCATGACCCCGGTCGGCCGGTACAAGCTGATCACCGATCACTGCGACGCCATCTATGTTTTCTGCGAGCGCGTGCCGATCGCGCTGGGCCGGATCAGCAAGAAGTCGGGCGCCACCGACTATGCCTGGTACCATTTCAAGCGCGATGCCGACCCGTTGTCGCACCCGGCGACCATTCTTATTCCGCCGGGCACGCGCGCTCGCCTGACCATGCCGGGAGATAACCGGCGATGATCCTAGACGTCCACCAATTCGACCTGTTGACCGCTATCGCCGGCAATCCGGATGCGCTGATGGCCAGCGCGTTGCCGGACCATATCGCGGGCCCGGCCATGCGACGGCTTATCAGCCTCCGTGTCATCGTGCCAGCATCCGCGCCGACGGGGTGGTCAGTCACGCAATTCGGCCAGGATCTGATCAAACTCTACTTACCGATCGTGGCGATGGCGGAGGCCCGCTATGCGTAAGCGCCGCCCCGCCTTTGATCCCAACCAGGGCATGTTTCATTTCGAGGCGCCGATCCTGCGCGCGCCCGAAGTCCGCCAGATCCCGCACGTCGAAGGCCAGTTGGAAGGCCTGGACCGGCGCGTCGCGTCGGCGGTCGGGCATATCCTGGCCGAGGCCAGCCGGGCCGGCCGGACGCGCTACGACGTCGCCGGCGGCGTCTCCGAACTGCTGGGCGACGACGTGTCGAAGATGATGCTGGACGCCTATGCCAGCGAGTCGCGCGAAGGCCATAACATCAGCTTCGGGCGGTTCCTCGCCCTGGTTGCGGATACTCATTCGTACGGCGTGCTGAACGCCCTGCTGGCCGAGATCGGCGCGACTATCGTCGTCGGCGAAGAGATCGCCACCGTCGAACTGGGCCACGTCCAGGCACAGATGCGCGACTTGAAGGTCCGTGAGCAGCAGCTGCTGAAGGTGGTCAAGCCGATCACACGAGGTGGCGAATGACAAAGGTCTATCGCTCCGAAATGGACTTCCAGGGCATTCCTTGCGCCCTGGTCCTGATGTTCACCGAGACGGGCCGCTTCGACGCGTTCCGGCTCGACCCGCAGATCACGCTTGGCGGCTGGGCTGAAATGACCCTCCGCCGCACCTGTCACATCTTCACCCGGAACATACGCGCCTGCCTCCGCAGCGGCATCTCGGCCGCGACGATGGCTGCCGAATGCCCCGAAGGCACCCCGGAGAAGACGATCCTGTCGGCGATCGCATTGGTCGACGCCAATCCCGATGGAGTCGCGCAATGACCGCCGTCCATTACATCGATATCGCAGCCCCGATCGATGCCCGAGTTGAAGTCTACCTGGAAGACAGCGGGCGGGTTGCCGGGATCGTCACCCATCCCTTCGGCGCAACGTCGATTGAGCAGCACATGGCCGTCCAGCGCGCCGCGATGTTCGCCACCTACCTGATCGGCAAGGCCGAAAGCCAGGGCAAGCTCAGCGAGGATGTCGTCCGCCACCTCAAAGCCCTGGGGGGATTTGACCTGGAATACGCGGTAGCCAAGGCGGTCATGGAGCTGCAGGCGACCGTGATCGCCGCGGCGACCTCAAAACTCTTCACCACAAAACGGGGGGCTGCATGACGGCAAAGGCGATGCTTGAGGCTGGGGCGCCGACGTCTGTGACCAAGATGTGCTTCTCCGCTTCCGAATTGGCAGACCTGGACCTGCCGGGCCTGAGCCCGAACCGCAACCGCGTGGTCGAAATGGCCATGCAGGGGCGCTGGGCTGACCAGGTCGACGCCGCCGGCAACGCCCTGGCCAGGCCGCGGGCCGGCCGCGGCGGTGGGTGGGAGTACCATTTCAGCCTTTTGCCGATCCCGGCCCAGCTGGAACTGGTCAAAAGGGGCGCCTTAAGCCCGGCTCAAGTCGACCTTAAGGCGCCGGAAGATGCCTCGGTCGCGACCTGGTCGTGGTTCGAAAAGCAGCCCGACAAGGTCAAGGCCGAGGCGCAAGCCCGGCTGGAGGTGTTGAACGCCGTCGAAGCCTATAACCGGTCCGGTCTGACCTTCAATGCCGCGGTCGCCATGGCCGCGTCGGAAAAGGGCATCGCGCCCTCCTCGATCTGGGGCTGGAAGAAGCTGGTCAAGGGGGTCTCGGCCCACGATTGGCTGCCGGCGCTGGCGCCGAGGCGCAAGGGCGGCGGCGTCAAAGCCGATATCGACGAACGCATCCTGACCTATTTCAAGAGCTTCTACCTGCGCCCGTCGCCCATGGGCTTCGAGGAGTGCTATCGCCAGACGGTCAAGGAAGCGAAGCGCCTGGGCGTGGTTCTGCCCTGCACGAAGACATTGATCCGCCGGCTGCGGGCCGAAGTGCCGCAGGAGGTCATTCTCCTGAAGCGCCACGGCATCGACGCCGTTGTCGAGACCGTTCCGGCCCAGCGCCGGACGCGGGCCCATCTGCACGCCCTGGAAGCGGTCAATATCGACGGCCACAAATGGGACGTCTTCGTGCGTTTTCCGGAGGCCAACGGCGAACCGGAACGGGTACAGCGCCCGATCTCGGTGGTTATCCAGGACCTGTATTCCAACAAGATCGTCGCCTGGCGCACCGGCCGCACCGAATCCGCACTGATGACCCGTCTGGCCTTTGGCGACCTGTTCCGCGAATGGGGCATCCCGACCCGCGTCACGCTCGACAATGGCCGTGGCTTCGCCAGCAAATGGCTCACAGGCGGGGCGAAGACACGCTTCCGCTTCAAGATCAAGGATGGCGACCCGCTGGGCCTGCTGACCCAGCTGCAGGTAAAGACGCACTGGGCGAAGCCGGCCCACGGCCAGGCCAAGCCGATCGAGCGCGCCTTCGGCGACCTGGAAGAGATCATCTGCATGGGCCCGGTGTGCCAGGGCGCCTACACCGGCCACCATCCGGACGCCAAGCCTGAGGATTACGGCACCCGCGCCATCCCGCTCGACGTGTTCGAGGCCGAGTTGGCGCGCGGCATCGCCGAATATAACGCCCGTCAGGGCCGCCGCACCGAAAATGCCAAGGGTCGGAGCTTCGACGAGATCTTCTTCACCTCCTATGCCACCGCGCCGATCGGCAAGGCGACGGACGAGCAACTGCGCCTGGCGCTGCTGACGGCCGATCAGATCCGCGCGCACAAGAAGACGGGCGCGGTCACGCTTTACGGCAACACCTACTACGATCGGGCGCTCTATGCCCATGCCGGCCAGATGGTCACGGTCCGCTTCGATCCCGAAGACCTGATGAAAGAGGTCTTTGTCTATCGCGAGACCGGCGAGCTGATCTGCGCGGCGCCGATCCAGGCCGCTGTCGGCTTCTACGATGTCGAAGCGGCCAAGGCGCGCGCGCGCCTGGAGGCGGACCTGAAGAAGAGCGTCCGCGCCGCTGCCAAGTTGCAGAGCCTGATCAGCGCCGCGGATCTCGCCGCCCAGCAGCTGGCCGCGCCGGTACCTGCGCCCGCCGACGCCCCGACCCCGTCGGTCCTCCGGCCGATCCGCGCCCGCGGCGCCGGCGCCGCGGCCAAGATCGCGAGCCCCGACCGGGCCGCTTATTCCGACCGTTTCACGGCCGCCATGGAGCGCGTTTCCGCGGCGCAGGAGCGGCCGAAACTTACCCTTTTGGATGGTGGGCTAGCCCCGCAATCAGAGCCAGAAAGGCCGAAAACATAAGGCGCGGAAGGCTGCAACCTTCCACGCCCTGGAACAATGCCGGACTGCAATCCGGCCGCATGACCAAAGGACAGTAGCATGACTGACGATAAAATCAAATTCACCCAGGGCGCGCTGGAGGCGTTGCGGGTTCGTATCAAAGAACAAAAGGAGGCCGGGAACCACACCTGGAAGGTTTTGGCGGGCATGATGGGCGTGGGTGAAAGCACGCTTGAAGCCTTCAGCCGCGGTACCTATCGCGGCGACAACCAGGCTCTGGCGGAGGAAATCGCCAAATGGTTCCGCACCGAAGAGGAGCAGGAACTGTTCGGTCACCACCTTCTGGTCCCGGGCTTCGTACCTACAACGACCGCCAAGTACGTCCAGGGCATCCTCACCTTCGCCAAGCTCGGCAACATGGCGACCATCATGGGTGAGCCCGGCGTGGGCAAGACCATGGCGATAGCCGATTTCAGCCGCCATCACAGCCACGTCTTTGTGGTCACGGCGTCGCCGCTGTTCGCCACCCCCAACGCCTTCATGGGCAAGGTGCTGGAGGCCATGAACATGTCGCTCGGAGGCCGGTCGGGCTGGCATCTGTCGGACCGTATCCGCAAGGTTCTCCGGGCCCGGAAGGACCCGCTGCTCTGCATCGATGAAGCCCAGCACCTGGGTGAAAAGATGCTGGAGGAACTGCGGTCGATCCATGACGATACCGGCTGCGGAATCGTCTTCATCGGAAACCGCGAAGTCACACGCACCGTTGACGGTACGCGAACGGCGAACTTCGCCCAACGCGCCTCGCGGATCGGCAAGCGCGCGGATCTCACCGGCCCCATGGGCCATGACGTGAAGCTCCTGCTCGAAGCCTGGGACGTGGTCGATGCCCGCGAGGCTCAGTTCCTGACGGATATCGCCATGCGGCCGGGCGGCGGCGCCCTGCGCCAGATGTCGAAGGTGCTGGAGCAGGCCACCATCGTCGCCAATGCCGAGAAGGTGAAGCGCAGCCTGGCGCACCTGAAGGACGCGGCCGACGACCTGACGGCGGGGATTGCGGCATGAGCCATATCCTCGAAACCGGAAAGCTTGTCCGGACGCTTCGGCGCTGGATGCTGCAGACGCTTCAGGCCGGGAAGCCGATCGTCGAGTCGCACGTCCGTACCTGGGCGGAAGCGCTCGGCGATATCGACGTCGAACTCGATCAGCGCGACCGCGACGCCGCCAACACCCTGCCTGTCACGGGCGTCGACAGGCTCGATGCAATCTATGCCGAAAACATGCTCCGCGAATCCATCTTCGCGCTGGAACGGACATGCCTGCTTGCCGCGGCAAATGCGGAACCGGCGATCGCCGCCAAGGTTCGCGCCGATGTGCGGCTGATCCTGGACACGCTCGAGGCGCTGGCGCTCGGCGTTGCGCGTCCTTCCTTCAATCCCACCCAAGGCCGAGGAGGCTAACCATGGATGATCTGTCCCAAACCAAAGCTCTTACGGGCACTGAGGACGTCAACGGCGTCCAATACATGCGCGACGGCAAGGGCGCCCTGATGCCGGTCCAGAACATCCCGGCGCCGAAACTGATGCAGGATCAGACGACGCGCCGGCTCTTCGCCATGGCGGAGTCCTTGTCGTCGCAGGTCCAGGCGTTCCGGGCCCAGGCCCTGGCCGATATCGACGCCTTCGTCGAGCTGCTCCGCGAGAACTATGGTGCGTCGCGCGGTGGCCAGAAGGGCAACGTTATCCTGATGACCTATGACCAGCTCTACAAGATAGAGCGGTCCGTCGGCGAATTCATCGACTTCGGGCCCGAACTGGAGACGGCGAAGGTGCTGGTGACCGAGCTGCTTCAGGAATGGTCCGAGGGCGCGAACGTCAACCTGAAATCCATCGTCGAGCGCGCCTTCCAGGTCGACAAGAAGGGCAAGATCCGCCGCACGGATCTCCTGTCGCTTCTGACGCTGGAGATCGATGACGAGCGCTGGAAGAACGCCATGAAGGCGCTCTCGGACTCGATCCTGCCGCGTGGCACGAAGGAATACGTTCGGTTCTATCGGCGCGCCACTGTCCGCGACAACTGGACGGCCGTGCCGATCGATATGGCTTCGGGAGGCGCGTGATGGTCTCGCAACGCACTCTTATGCGCCGCCGTCGCCGCTTCGGTCCCGTCCGCATCTGCCCGCGTCGCGTCGCCGCCTGGTCCACTCTGGTCGGCGTCTGCGCGGCCATCTCCTATGCCGTTGTCAGCGGCCTGGTCGGTTTCGTCCACCTCCTGGAAAGGGCGTTCTGATGGCCAGCATGGCGCTCACCGACTCCATGTTCAAGCTGGCCACCCGAACGGTTCAGCTTGCCACACAGGCTCCGGGCATTCTGTCCGTCCTGGAAGCCGAGACCTTGTACCTGGTCGTCGACCGGGGCCTTGATTTCGGCCCGGAGGCCCGTGTCACGGCCGAAGAATGGGCCATGATCACGGACGTCCATTGCGCCCTGGTCAAGCACCTGGCCGACGAGGTGCCGGCATGACGTCTCTCTATTTCGGCCAACATGCCCGCCTCAAATCCTATGGCGCGACCACCAAGGGCGAAAAGACGATCGTCAAGATCGAGGTCGAAAGTTCCGACAACTACGAGGTGGCCGGCCTGCTTAACGATCTGCGCGCCATGCAGGCCGTTCAGAAGCCGGCTGCCAAAGCCAAGCGCTTGGCCATCCCGGATCTCCGGGAGGTGAAGTGACGGCGCAACAGCGAGGCCGAAACGCCCGACCGGGCGTCTGACCGTTAGGCGGTCACTGATGAGGCCAAAATGACGACCAACACCACACATATCGCGGTGAAGTTTCGCGACGGCACCGAGCGCGCCTTCAGCAGCGCCGAGGGAGACCTGTCACTGACTACCTATGGGCCGTTCGTCACCATCATGACCGCGGACGAGCACGTTTACCTGCCACAGGAAGACGTGGCGATGATCGTCGCCAAGGCAACGGCGCGAGGCCGCTCATGACCATCTCCGCCGAAACCCGCCTGAAACACGAGCGCGAGACGCTCGAAGCCATCCGGCGCATCAGCCACCGCGGTGAAAGGCCAAGTCTCAACAAGATCGCCGCCGAGCTGGGGATGTCGGGCAGCGGTGCCGTGCACTACCGGGTGCAGGCCCTGGTCGACCGGGGCTTGGTCTATCGGACGGAACGACGGACGGTCGCACTCTCCGAAACCGGAGATACCGCTCGCTTTGTGGAACGTCTTGCGGCCTGCGGTGTTGCTCGCGCCGATGACTACACCGACTTGAACCGCGCGATGGCCGACCGCCTGCGCGCCATCCGCATCGATCGGAAGCTCACGGACTGCCAATTGGCGAAAGCACTAGGCATTCGCGTCACGCGATATCGCCGCCTCGAATGGGGCGTGGACTGGATCAATGCCGTCCATATCGCGGTTCTCGCGCGCGTCCTGGCCGTCCCGGCCGACTACTTCACCGCCGATCGCCACGCCGGCGCGGCCCTGGCGAAGATTCTCGATCTCTCGGAGGAACTGACATGACACGCGCCGCCATCGCCAAAGTCCAAATCGCCCGCAAGGAGCTGGGCCTGGAAGACGACGACTACCGGGCCACGTTGCAGCGCCTGACCGGACAAACCTCGGCCAAGGATTGCAGCGAAGCGCAACTGGGCATCGTCCTCGACGAATTCAAGCGCCGCGGCTGGCAACCTCGCGTCGTCGCCGGCAGCAAGGTCGCCGCGCCGGCAGCGGCGAAGCCGGCGCAAAGCCCGGCCGCGAAGAAGGCCCGCGCCCTGTGGCTGAGCCTCTGGCATCTGGGCGCCGTTCGCGAGCGCTCGGAGTCCGCGCTCGAAGCCTTCGCCAAACGCCAGCTCCGCACAGACAAGCTGGCCTGGGCCGACCAGCAGCAGATCTTCCGGCTGATCGAGGCGCTGAAAGCCATGGCCACCCGCCATGGCTGGGACCAGGACATGACGGGCATCGGGATATCTGTCCAGGTCGTCGTCCTAAAGCGCCGTCTGGTCCATGCGCAGTGCGCCCGCATCGGCTGCTCCGTGCCGTACAGCGCGCGCTCGGCCACCGAACACGAACTGGACACCATGATCCGGGAGTTCGGCGAGCTGGTCCGCGAAAAACTGCCCATCGCGGAGGACTGACATGTCCAAGCCGGCCGCCCACGCACCGACGCTTTTCGAACACGCCGACATCGTCGCGGCGCGTGAGGCGGCGCGTGAGGCGGTGCGTGCGGCGGAGGAAGGCCGCGACCTGGCCGAACGCAAGGTCAAATGCGCCCCGCACGGTACCCATAAGGCTCGGCTCCGGGCCTTTGCCGACGCCACCCATCAGCTGCTCCAGGCCGAAGGCCGGTTGAAGCGCTTGCTGCGGGAGAACGGGCAGTGATCCAGGAAGAACGCCTGATCGACCAGGTCCGCGACGTGATCGGTGCCGACGCGATGACGGCGCTGCTGGCGAAGCTGGGCGGGCGTCGGCTGGTTATCCCCAAGAAAATGGGCGAGCATCATCCGATCAGTGACGCCATCGGCCACGATGCGGCGCTTCGCCTGGCCGAGGAACTGGCTGGCGCGACGCTGGATGTCCCGGTCACAGCCATGAAGCGCGCCCAAATCGCCGAGGCGCTGGCGCAGAATATGAAGCCCGACGAAATCGTCAGGCGCTATTTGTGCTCGCGCCGATTTGTGTTTAAGGTCCAGGCCGAGATGCGGGCCGGAGACGACGAGCCCAAGCAGATGGGGCTTTTCTGAGGGGTGCACCGGTGCACCATAGATAGCACCTGATGCTGCGCCCATTGTGCCCCTTATGGCACAGGGGCAAAATCCTTTCGACACTCCGCAATATGCGGCCGGCAGCCGGTTTGAAACGGTAGCCAAGCACGTCCTCGGCATAGAGGGCGGCTTCAGCGACAATGCGTCAGACCGTGGCGGCACGACCAATCACGGCATTTCGCTTCGTTTCCTCAGGGCCGAGGGCAAGTTCGACCTCGATCACAACGGACATCCGGACCTCGATCTCGATTTCGACGGCGATCTGGACGGCCACGACATCCGCCTCCTGACAGCGCAGCAATCCCTTAATCTGTTCTACCTGTGCTTCTGGCATCGCTTCGATCTCGACCGCCTGCCGGTGCCGATCGACGGCGCGGTCTTTGACCAGGCCGTCAACGGCGGCGCCGTCGCCGCGGTCAAGATGCTTCAGCGCGCCCTTAATCGCCTGGCGGTGGCCTCCGGTGACTTGAAGGTCGACGGTGTCCTGGGCAACCAGACGATCGGCCGGGTCTTCACGGCCGGGCGTGTCCGGCAGGGCTATGGCTCGCTGGTCATGGCGTACCGGCAGGAAGCCGAGGCCCGTTACAACGCCATCGTTCGCGCCGACAGTAGCCAGGTGGTGAACCTGGCAGGCTGGGTCGCCCGCGCCCGGAGGCTTGGCGATGTGTGATCCGCAGAACAGCCTTGAAAGCCGTGTCGCCCGCTGGACGCGCCCCTACCTGGTCTTCGTGATCGGGTTCATCCTCCTGGTCCACTACGGCATCCTGTCGATGGCGGAGGCCTTCCTGCACGTCACCTATACCCACCTGACGGCGGTCGAGCTGGGCATCAGCGTGGCGCCGGCCATGTACTACATCTTCCAGCGCACCTTTGAGAAGGTGAAGGGGCTGGCATCGTGAGCGGCTTCAGCAGCATCCCCCTCTTCATCGCGATTGTCGCCGCGGCCGCCGGCGTCGGCGGCGTGTTCGCCGCCGTCAAGGAACACGACCAGGTCGTCGCGCAGCAAACCCAGATCGACCGCCAGGCGCAGTGTGTCATAGCGCTGGGGACGAGGGATGGCCGGGCCGTATCCCACGAATGCGACCCGGCCATCATCCTCTATTTTAACGGCGCGCAAGCCGCGTCGACCTGCGACCAGGCCCTGGTCATGGGCGGCGTGGTACCGGAATGCTCGCCTGTCGTCGCCCAGCTGCAGGGCGCCAACGTCCTTCTCAAATCCCAACTGTCCGCCACGGTCGTCGATCGTGACGCCGCCATTGCCCGCGCCGAAAAGCGCGCGGCCGACCTCAATCAAAGGAAAGCCCAAGATGCCGCTGCGCTCGCTCATGCGCCTCGCCAGCCTGACGGTCTCGTTGTTTGCGACACTCACTGCCTGCGCGCCCGCTTCGAAGCCCCTGGACCTTAAGGGGCCGGCGCCGGCCGTCGTCACGCGCACCGAAACGGTGACGGCTTGTCCGGCCGAGCTGAAGGCCGATCCCGGCCGCCCGCCGGCCGTGCCCGACGGTGCGGTCATCCAGGCGAACGACGCCGGCCAGGGCTGGCTTTCGGCGCTCTACGAGTATGCCAACGGCTTAAGCCGACGTTTCACCGACGCGCAGAAGGCGTGCCCCAAATGACCGACTTCATGGACCGGGCGCAGGCGCTGGAGCAGCGGCTGCGCGACCAAGCCCTGACCGTCACGACCGAAGGCCTGGCACTGCCGGGCCTGACCGTTTGCGAGGACTGCGGCTTCCCCATCAGTGCGGCGCGCCTTGAGGCGCTCCCCTCGGCCCGGCGTTGCGTGCCGTGTCAGGACCAAGCGGAGCGTCTTGCCCGCGGTTATCTCGGAAAGGGCGCGTAATGAACCAGCTGCCATTGATCTTCCTCGTCGCTTCCTTGTTGGTTTCGACGATCGCGCTGGCCTTCTCCGCAGCGACGTTTTACCGCGCCGGGCGCTGGAAGGATTCCGAGGAAGGTAAGGAACTGGAGCGCCGTCTGAGCGCCGCTGAAAAGTGGGAGCGATCGCCGGCGGCCGTGGCCCTGATCGAGCTTGTCAACGAACACTCGGAACGACTGGCCGCTGGAGAAGAGCGCTTCGAAAATCTGGCGACGAAGTCCGATGTCGCCGGCGTCCAAGCCGAGGTGCGAGGCCTGGAGAAGGCCTTGGACCGCGTCGATGCCGGCGTTGTCCGTATCGAAAAAATCTTGATGGAGCACAACCGGTGACCGCCCTTTCCGATGCGATCGACCACGATCTGCGCCTTGCCATCCTGCAACTGCTGTCCGACCAGGTCGGCTACCAGGCCAACAGCCGCGTCCTTCACAGCGGCGTTCAAGCCCTGCGCTTCCGCGTGAGCCTGGACAAGGTCATTACCGAGATCGACTGGCTGGCAGAGCAGCGCCTTGTCGAATCCGAGGACATCGGGAGCGGTGTCATTCTGGCGATCGCAACCCAGCGCGGCCGCGACGCAGCCGCCGGCCTGATCGCCGTGCGCGGCGTCGCGCAACCCGATCCTCTTGCCAAGAAGGGCTGACATGGCCCGCTACCGTCCCTCCAGCATCGACAAGCTTCCTCCGGCGATCAAGGAAACGATCGGCCGATTGATTGCGTCCAACTTCACCCTGGACCAGATCATAGCGCACCTCCGCGACATGGAGGCGACGGTTGAGGAGGATTTCGATACGCCGTCGAGATCCGCGGTCGGCCGTTACGCCGAGCGGCTGAGAGCGGCTCAACAGAAGATGTCTCAGGGCCGGGCGATCGCGGAGGCCCTTGTTCCGCAGCTGGGCGAAAATCCCGTTACCCAGGTCGGCCGTGTCGCCAGTGAACTGCTCCAGGGCGTAGTGTTCGACCTGCTGACGGCGGTGGAAACTGACGAGGAAACGGGCCAGGCGAAACCCGTCCAAATAGACCCGAAGACCGCCGGCGTCCTGGCTGGTGTGCTCCGAGACGTTGCCGCCGCTCAGAAGACTGACTCCGACCGCATGGCCAAGGAGCGGGAGCAGTATGCCAAGGAGGCGGCAAAGGCTGTCCAAAAGGTGGCCAAGGCCAAGGGGCTGACGCAGGAAACTGCCGACGAAATCGCCTTTGCCGTTCTGGGGATCGCCAAGCAATGAAGCTGCGCCCCAAAACTGCGGATGAGGAGTTCGAAGAAGCGCTGGCCGCAATGCCGGCCGATGACCGGACGGTCTTCGTCAAGTCGAAGCCCGAGCTGGCGCCGGCCTTGGCCAGGTTGCCGCGCGGCAACCTGCTGCTGCCCTATCAGCAAAAGGCCATCATGGCGGCCAAGGACAACAACGTCCTGGTCGTCGAGAAGTCACGCCGTATTGGCTTGACCTGGGGGCTGGGCTCGCATGCCGCTCTGACGGCCGCGAAGACGCGCAGCGCCGGCGGCATGGACGTCTTCTACATGGGCTATGAGAAGGAGATGGCCCGCGAATTCATCGACGTCTGCGGCATGTGGGCCAAGGCTTTCGGTGTAGCGGCCGGAGAAGCGGAAGAGTTCGTTCTGGACGACGACACGAACCCGGAAAAGAGCATCAAGGCGTTCCGCATTCAGTTCGCGTCCGGCTTCGAAATCGTCGCCCTGCCGTCCAAGCCGCGCGCCTTCCGGGGCAAGCAGGGCATGGTCATCATGGACGAGGCCGCCTTCATGGACGATGTCCAGGAGGCGATCGACGCTGCCATGGCGTTGCTGATGTGGGGCGGCAGCATCATCATCGTCTCGACACACTTCGGCGTCGATAATCCGTTCAATACCTTGATCAACGAGATCCGATCGGGCGAACGCGCCGGCGCCGTCATGACGATCACGTTTAACGACGCGATCGCGGATGGGCTTTATGAGCGCGTCGCCCTGGTGGCGCCGAAGGCCATCCTGCCAAAAGAGCAGTGGATTGCCGACATCCGCAAGAAGTACGGCGCGGCCGCCGCCCAGGAATTGGACTGCATCCCCTCGATCGGGGGCAATCCGTGGATCGATCCGGCGCACCTTACGGCTTGCTCACACCCGGATGCGGGAAAGCCAGAGCTGTATCAGAAGGGGCCGGCCTTCCATGGCTATGACGTGGCTCGCCGGCGCGACGGCATCATTCAATGGACCTTCGAAGAAGTCGGCGGAATCCTGTGGCTTAGGGAAAAGTGGGAGGCGGTCAACGAGACCTTCCGCGTCCAGCGCGAGCACTTCGACTATGTCATGAAGACCTATCGTGTCCTCGGCGCCGGCATCGATCAGACCGGCATGGGCGAAGTCCAGACCGAGCTGCTCCAGGACAAGTATGGTGCCGTGGTCGAAGGTTTCATCCTGTCGGCGCCGACGCGCCTGGTCCTGGCAACCATGCTGCGCGAGCGCTTTGAGGAAGGCACAATCCGCATCGATTGCAGCGCAGAGACGCGCACGGACCTTCTCGCGCTTAAGCGGGCCGGACCGAAGGGCAAGGCCCTGGTCGAAAACAAGGTTCACCCCGACCGCTTTTGGGCGGCCGCCCTCGCGGTCGCCAAGGCTGCTGGCGTGCGCATCGAATACGCCTACGAGGCGGTCGGCAACCGGAGCCACGATGCTGACGAGGACGAACGCTTCAGGCAGTCCGATAGCGGCTCCACCCGAAACGGAATGTCGCGCGGAGGCGCATGGTAATGGTAAAGCGCGCTTCATCCCTCATTGACCCCTCGACCGGTAAGCCGATCGTCTACGACGATCTCACGCGCGAGATCGCCGGTCCGACCATGGGCGGCGTCCGTTCCATCCTTTCCGGCCATCCGGCCCAGGGCCTCGATCCGGCGCGCCTGGCGCGGATCCTGCGATCGGCCGAGGAGGGTAATGCCGAGGATCAGTTCGCCCTGGCCGAGGAGATCGAGGAGAAGTACCTCCATTACCAAGGCACGCTCGGCACCCGCAAACGCGCGGTATCGCAGCTGGAGATCACGGTTGAAGCGGGCAGCGATGCGCCCGACGACCAGGACCGCGCCCAGTTCATCCGCGACTGGCTGGCTCGGGATACGCTCGAGGAAGAACTGTTCGACATCCTGGACGCAGTCGGAAAGGGTGTGTCGTTCACCGAGGTAGCGTGGGACCTGTCCGGAAACTACTGGCTGCCGGCGCGCCTGGAGAACAGGGACGGCCGCTGGTTCGAGTTCGACCGGATCGACGGCAAAACGCCACGGCTCAGGGGCGGGCCTGACGGCATGTCAGGCACGCCGACCGATCTGCCGCCCTTCCGCTTCATCGTCCACCATCACCCGGCCAAGACGGGCCTGCCTTTACGCGGCGGCCTGATCCGCGGCGTCGCCTGGGCATACCTGTTCCAAAACTTCGCCGTGAAGGATTGGGTCATCTTCGCCGAAGTGTACGGCATGCCGGTTCGTCTCGGTCGCTATGGCCCGAACGCGACGGCCGATGAGAAGCGGATCCTGCTGCGGGCTGTGACCAATCTTGCGACCGATGCGGCCGCCATCATTCCCGACTCGATGAAGGTCGAGTTCGCCGAGGCCCAGGCCTCTGGTAATTACGAAGTCTATGAGCGCCTCTGCCAGTACCTGGATCAACAGGTCTCGAAAGCGGTGCTCGGCCAGACGGCGACGACCGATGCCGTCGCCGGCGGCCTGGGTGGAAGCCAGGGCAACGTGCACAACGACGTGCGTGAGGACATCCAGCGGGCCGACGCGAAGAAGCTGGCGGCTACGCTGAACACCGGCCTTGTCCGATGGATGATCGACTTCAACTTCGGGGCGCCGGCGTCTGGTCGCTATCCTCGCATCAACATCGGCCAGTCCGAGAAGTTCGGCAAGGAGGAGATGGCCCTGGTCGAGACCTTCGTCGCGCTCGGCGGTCGGGTCGAAGAGTCGGTCATCCGCGATAAGCTGGCCCTGCCCGATCCTCCGGAAACGGGGGCCGATGGTCAGCCCGTGCGCCTCCTCAAGGCGAAGGTTTCGGCCGCGCAAAATCCGGCGCCCGCTGACACCATTCCCCCGATCGCTGCCCCTGGTGTCGCGGTTGCCGCGTCTTCGGCCTCAGTGGCGGGCTTAGAGGGGCTTATGAGGGGCTTAAAGATCGGGGCGGCCTCGTCCCTGGCGGCGGCATCGACGATGGACGCGATCGACGCCGCGGTGGCCGATATGGCCGACCAGTGGCAGCCCGTCACGGTGCCGATGTTCGACCCGCTACAAAAGGCGTTCGATGCGTCGGCATCCTACGAAGACCTGAAGGTACGCCTGCTGGCGGCCCTCGACAAGATGGACGTGCGCGCGATGGCCGAACTGCTGGCCGAGGCGACGTTCATGGCGCGCCTGGCAGGGGAGAGCGGAAATGCCCTCCAATAGTGGAACCTTTGCCGAGCTGTTCGCTTTCAGCCGCGATCGCGCGGCGCCTTTCGTTGATGGCAATGGCAATGCGGAGACGGCGGCGATCGACGTACCGCGCCTGGATCATGACGAAGCCGGCATCGTCAAAGGGCTGCTAATCGAGGGCCGGCCGCAAACCCTGCAGGCCGATGTGGTGGTATTGCAGGCTAATCTGCCCGGTGCGCCGGTCCAGGGCACCGTGCTTCACGACTACATCGATGCCGGCGGCGATCGCTGGCAACGCGCCATCTACACACGATCCCCTCGCGCCACGGTCGAAGGATGCTTGGCCTTGAAGGGATGGCATCGGCGTATCGGCTTCTTTCCCGCGTTCCTGCCCCGATCGGAAGACCATGGTCCTACTCGGCCGGTCCGATACGAAGGCGAGTCCTGGGAGATGTGCGCCTTTGTCGTCGATGTTGACGGCCAGGCGATCGACATCGGCGACGTGTTTCACTCCATTCTGATAGAGGCATAGATGGCCGATCCGGACATCATCACAAAGACCCCGGCGCAGCTCGGCCAGATCACCGGCCTTCAGGACGGCGACCGCATCATCGTCATGCGCGACGGCGTGCCGCTGACCACGATCGACGCCCAGGTCCTGATTACGGCTGTCAACCAGGGCTTGGCCGACGGCATTGCCGCAATCGTGGGCACCACGGGTTTGACGATCGACGAACTTCGGGTCGCGATCCAGAGCGCCGCTGCCGATGCCGAAGCGGCCGCAGCTTCCGTCGCCGGCGTCGCGAATATGGGGCTGTTCAAATCGATCCCGCTTCTCAGCGGTTATGACGCCGGTGGCATCCAGTCGATCGGCCAGGGCGACCTTGTGGTATCGACCGGGCTGACGCAGGCCAGCATTGTCTGGAATATCGATAACGTCCAGGTCGGAGACAAGGTCACCCTGGAACTGTGTGTCGCACCGACTGAAAACGTCGTGGCCTATCTGGCCGATGGCAACTCGGCGCCGAAGGGACCTTCGGTCGCCCTTGCGGAAGATTCCGTCTATCACGTCGTCACTCTCCAGGCGACCACAGGCATAGCCTCCCGACTGGTCCTGTTGCAAAACCCTGCGGTTCCTGGTCATCACTTCACCTTCTGGGCCAGCGGCGTCGTCGGAGACCAGGCCGCGACCGGCCTTCAGCAGAATAAGCTGCTGACCGCGCAACTGGCTCGCATGCGGGTGCTCCAGGCGGCTTTCGCTGGCGTCGAGACAGCCAGGTCGGCATTGAGCGCGCGGACGGAAGGCTTGGGCGGCATCACGGGCCAGCCGACATCGACCAGCTACACCAACTTCACGGTCACCGACACCGGCAAGGTATCGGGAACCGCGCCCGCGGCCGCCGGCCAGGTGGCCGTGCGCTGGCCCATGAAGATGGCGCTGGGCGAAAAGAAGACCGTGCTCTATGCCTTCACCCGGACAGGCGCAACGCTGCAGATGTTCCTGGACCATGGCGACGGCACATCGGCGACGGTCGGCGGCGCCAAGAACATGGTCGCGGATGGGAAGTTCCATCCTCAAGTGCTCGAAGCCAGCGATACGGTCCAGTACCTGGACGTCATGCAGACGACAGGCGTGCTGAGCACAATGAGCGGCCGGTTGTTGACGATCGACGGTGACATTACCGCCCTTCTGCCCAAGAATGCGCTACATGCCTTCCTGGCCATGCTGACCAGCATGTTCGCCGACAACGCCGCCCAGACGGATAGTCGCCTTAACCTGGCCGAAGCGCGGATCGCCGGCTTGATGGACAGCATGGGCGCGACAGGGCGTTTCTCGGCCGTCGGCGCCCGCAACTTCTTCCCGCGCGCGTGGACGACCACGCCCAACGCGCACAGCGTCACCCGAACGGTCCGCAATGGGACCGGCGACGCCAATAATGTCAGGGTGTTCATCGCCAACAGCATTTTGGCGACGGCCGGCGACATCCTGGCGCAGTTGCCGAACGCCAACGGCATCCGGGGCCACTATACGATCGAGTATCCGATCGGCACGGCGCCCGTGCCGCTGAAGCGAAACGGAAGTGCCGACATCTGGTTCAAGCGCAGCGAGCTTGGCGGCTGGATCTTCCCCGATCCCGGAGCCCTGAGCATCCCGGGTGGTGCGCTCTACAAGCGCCATGTCAGGTTCTATCCTGTCGATGACGCCGGCAATCTCCTGGCTGGCGGCACCTTGCCTTGCTCGCAATTCGCCGTCAGTACGGACCACTACAACGTCAATTCAACGGTCGACCGCACTTCGACTATCGGCGGCGAGACGGCGGCCTTCGCCGGCGGCCAGGATCTGTTCGACGGCGCCGTCGTGGCGTGCGACGAAAAAGCCTATCCGACCATCGTCGTACCGACCGACTCGCAAGGCTATGGCTTCGCGGAAAATCTCTCCGGTACCGGCGACGCCGATGGCAATACGGGGCCGTGGGGACGCTGGTATGGCAAATACCACATGGACGCGGTCATCTTCGGCCTGCCCAGCTCCACGCTCTCGCAATGGGCACTGTCCCTGTCCGGCCGGCTTCTGCCTTCGGTCGGCCAGTTGCTGGCCTGCATGGGACGCCACTACCAGGTTAGCCTGGGGCGCAACAGCCTGGGCGCCGGTGCGACCGCCGCCCAGATGTTGGCCCAGCTCGACTGCATCGAGGCGTATCTGATCGCCACCGGCCGCACCGGTCGATGCGCGACTGTCACGCCCCATCCGACCGCCACCACGGACAACTGGGCCAGCTTCGATCATATGACGGCTGAAACCGGCGCGATCCAGGCAGAGCGCGTTTCGTTCAACACAGCCGCGATCAGCCGCGGCGCTGTCGATTTCGGCGGACTGCTCGAAGATCCGGCGCACCCCGGATGCTGCGTCACCAACGGTGCGGCGTTCGGCTTCATGCAGGACGGCACCCACTACAACGCCGGCGGCCATGCGCTCTTTGCCAATACCGCCCCAGATCCCACTCAACTGTACACTTAGAGGACTTGATGCTTACCTATCTCTTCAATTTCCTCGGCCTTCAGCCCACCGGGAATGGTCCGCAAAAGCGGATGTTCCTGGCTGGAGCCAACGAGGTCGTGGAAGGTGTCGTCGTCGTCGGCGACGACGGCAATCCGCTCGTTCGCGGCTCGACCGGCCACGACTATACGGCCAATCCGCCAGCAATCCCGAATATCGGCCAGAACTTCGCCAACGCTGGGCCGTTTGCCAATTACGTCCTGGTCGCCACCGTAGCCGCCAACCCGTCGCGGGTCTCAATCGACATCGAGAACATGACCGGCGCACAGATTGCCGTGGTCCGTGATGACGGCACGGCAGCCAACAACGCCGCGCCGGTTGCAGCCTCGGTGTTCGCCCTGGCCGGCGGCGCGGCCGCGGGGCAGCAGGGCGGCAGCTGGTCGTCGACCACCTTCCGCGGCCGTCTGCAAATCTTTGCGCCTGCGGCCTTGGCCGGCAGCGCTTTCGTCTCGATCATGGAGGACTAAGTTGAAATCGTTTCTTGCCCGTCTTCTGCTGGCCGTAACGCTGATTGTCAGCGTCGCCATCGGCGATTCAGCCCTTGCGGGCGGCTCCGGCACATCGGCGCCTCCGCTGTCGTCGGCGACCATTAAGGCCGCCGGCGGCCTCCTGTTCCGCGACCCGCGCAACCTTCGCTACCCGGTGTCATGCCGCAACGGCTTGATGACGGGCACCAACGCCAGTTATTCGCAATATGCGATGTCCAACCGGCGCATAAAGCGCAATGGAAAGGTCGCGGTTACCGACCTGCAGGCAGCGATCGGCAACTGGTACGTCAACAGCGCCTATGCCGTGACGAACGGTCCCAACCGGATCAAGGTCAATTACTCGATCCAGTATCCCCGATCGGGCGGCAAGCAATATCCCTTCTACGTTAATGGAAGTCGGGACATCTACATCGAGCCAGGCCAGACCGTCCGGGCTGTGGAGCCCACCGGCCTTGTCATCCCCCAATTCGCCAACTTCTACGTCCTGGAATACGTCACCGCGGTGGACTCGGCCGGCAACCAACTGACCTCCGGCACGTTCCCGTCCGGCCGGTTTACTATCGGGGTCAGCGGCGGCGTGGAAAAACAGGCGTTCAACGCCGCTGCCACGGACAAGACGCTGACCCAGGATGGCGAGACGACCGCCATCGTCACCCAGTATAACCTTTTCGATGCGCTCTTGCTGAGCGGCAAACCGCTATACAGCAATGTTTCAGCTCCAAGCTACGTCCTTGCGGGCGACAGCATTATGTTCGGCCGCCGCGAGGAAGACGCCACCAGCTCGGATTCCGACGGCAACGTCGGTCCCATGGAGCGGGCCGTTTGTGCTTCAGGGAACGCCTATGGCGCCATCAATCTTGGCGTCAGCGGCACCAAAGCCAGCGATTTCAAGGCCATCACGACGGGCAGCAACACCCAGATCGTCGATCTTCTTCGCGATGTCGGGACTCATGTGATCGACGAGTTCGCGGTCAACGATCTTTCGGGATCGGCGACGGCGGCACAGCTCGAGTCGGACCAAAACACGATTGGCGACTGGTTCCGAAACACCATGGGCATCCGGCCGATCCTGACCACGGCAACGCCGGTTGCCTCGAGTATCAGCGTCACCAACTCGGTCTACAACCCGAAGCGCGTGACTTACAATGCGTGGGTTCGTTCGCGATCCTATTCGTCCTCCTTTGTGTCGTACATCGAACTGTCTGACGTGTACGAGACGGTTAGGGATAGCGGTCTCTGGGGATCTTCGTCCTGGACGACCGACTTTATCCATCCGAACGCGACGTCAAACGCGCTCGTCCCGACCGCTGTCGGTGACGTTGGACAATACGCGCAGTAAATGCCTGTCAGCCTTCAGCCCCTTAAGCCGAAAGACGCGCTTGCCTACTTCCGGCAGAAGGGGCTGAGGACCAGCTTTGCCTATCAGGACGTCTGGCAGGACGAGCATGCCAAGGCCTTCACCGTCGCCAAGGCGATGTCGATGGATGTCCTGATGGACATTCGCGACGCGCTCGATTCGGCCATGGCGGACGGCAAGACCTTCGAGCAGTTCAAAAAGGAGCTGGCGCCGATCCTCCAGGCCAAGGGCTGGTGGGGCAAGAAGGAGATGCTTGATCCGCTCACCGGCGAAAAGAAGCTGGTCCAGCTGGGCTCCGATCGGCGCCTAAGGGTCATCTTCAATACCAATATGCGGACGGCCTATAACGTCGGTAACTGGCAACGCAGCTGGGCCACGCGCGCCAGTTTCCCCTATCTCATCTACCACCACGCGGACGGCGAGAAGTTTCCGCGTCCCGAGCATGTAGCCTGGGACGGCGTCTGTCTGCCGATCGAGCACCCGTTCTGGAAGACGCATTATCCGCAGTGCGCCTGGGGCTGTAAGTGTTCGACGGAATCCGTCTCGAAGCAGATGCTGGTCGACCGTAAGCTGTCGGTCACTAAGGAAGCCGATATAGCGCGCTTCCCCATGAAGGAATACGTGAATCCCAGGACCGGGGAGGTCAGCCAGGTTGAGCAGGGCATCGACCCCGCCTGGAACTACAACCCCGGCCAGTCGCCGCTGAAGGGTCTGACGCCACGGCCGGCGCCGCCGACGCCGGGTGCGCCGCCGCTGGCCGTGCCGCCTCAGCCGCCCACGGATCTCGCCAAGCCATCGGCTACGCCGGCGCCGGCAGCCAAGCCGGCCGAGACGGCGGCGCCGGCGGCCGAGGTTCAACCTGCGGCCAAGCCGATCGAGACCGCGGTCGAAGGTTTCCTTCAGGTCTTCGATGCCGCTGCCCAGGACAAAATAGTCACCGACCGGACGGGCTGGCCCTTGCCGATCGGGCGCGACCTCTTCACCACCACGGACGGCCGGCTGCGGTCGCCGCAATCCGCTCTCGTGCCGTGGCTGCCTGTGGTGGGACGGGCGTTGAAGGAATACGACCAGGTCGCATGGCACTGGCGCCCGCCGGCGGTGCCGAGCTTTCAGCCGGCCGAGATCCGCGCGGTCCTGGATGACGCGCAGAAGGGCGTTGACTCACGCCTGGTGGCGCGCTTTGGCAAGGTCCAGGACTGGCTGGTCAAGGTCGCCAAGGATCATGGCCAGGCGCTCCAGGACTTCGATTATTCGCTGCCGGCGTCCGAGGCGCGGCATATCCTGCTGCGCCACGGTGACGCCGTCGTGGAGGCGGAGCGCAAGCAGGTGGCTGTGACCCCGGCCGACATCGAGGCGCTGCCTGACCTGGTGGCCAAGGCGAGCCATGTCATCTTCGGCCGCGTGACTAACAAGGGACTGCCGGCCGTCATCTTCATCACGCCGAAAGCGGACCTGGTCTATCTGATTGTGATGGAGGTTCGCGCGCGGCGTTGGCAACTGGCAGCGAAGACGATGCGAAAATACCCCGCCATAGCCGATGTCAACCGAGCGATCGGTTCCGTCGGCCCCAACGTGCTAAACGATGGCGGGGCTAATGACGGTATAGTCGATATCGCCGCGCTCGGCAAGGCAGCGACCAAGCTTCCCCGCGACGAGCTGGTCAGGCGCTACAGCAAGCGGCTTGACAAGTTCCTGATCACCGTCGATTTTGCCCGCGACACATGGACCTATGATGTCCAGCCCGCTAAGCCGCCCTTAAAGCGGCCTTAAGCCCGGCCCGATGGTGCACCGGTGCACCATAGATAGCCTTCGTCACCCCCCGTAACTTGGCCCCACTCGCAACTGAGCTAGGGGCTTTGACCGTCGTGCCTAAGGGGGCTTCCCGTGAAGATCTGATCGTTTGTGCTTCGGCCGTCCCTGTGGCGGCCGAAAACGGTCAACCGCTGACGCGCATCCGGCTTCTTCCCGCCGGCGCGGTCAAGCTGAAGGACAGCCGCGGCCCCTACCAATGCGATCCGAGGACTGTCGTCGCGGCGGCGAAAGCTTACTGGGGCGGCGAGGAAATGCCGCTCGATTACGACCACCAGACCATGGCGACCGCCATGAAGGGCGGCCAGGGCGGCGTAGCGCCCGCCTCGGCCTGGGTAAAGCCCGCCAATCTGACGGCTGAAGCTGACGGCGTTTACGCGAACGACATCGAATGGACGGCCGCGGCGGCCGCCGCGATCCAAGCCAAAGAATACAAGTATTTCAGTCCGCTCTTCGCGGTCTCGAAAACGGGCCAGGTCACCGGTCTATTCGGTGGCAGCCTGACCAACGACCCGGCGATCGGCGGCTTGACTTCCGTCGCCGCGTCCCGCTTCCACCCAAAACAGGAACCCGAAATGGACCTCGCTGCAATTGCGGCTGCGGTCGGCCTTGCCGCGACAGCGACCGAGGCCGAAATCATCGCCGCCGCCTCGGCGCAGGCAAGCCAACTGGCTCAGCTGCGCACCACCCTCGGCGCGAAGGACGGCGACACATTCGAAACCGTCGTCGCGGCCGCCGCCAAGAAAGTCGCCGGCGCCGGCGATGTCATCGTGCCGGCCTCGGCCTGGCAGGACGCGCAAACGCGCCTCGCCGCCCTGGAAGGCGACAAGGCCGTCGCGGCCGTCGATCAGGCCATCAAGGATGGCAAGATCGTCCCGGCGAGCCGGCAGCCCATGGTCGACTGGGCTCGGCGCGACCTCCCCAAGTTCCAGGAATATCTCGCCACGGCTCCGGTCATCGTCGGGGCGGGCTCGGTGACCTCCGGCCAAGCGCCGGAGGGCTCGGCCGAGTCCAAGCTGACGGCCGATGAGCTGGTCGCCGCCTCGGCGCTCGGCATGACGGCCGAACAGTATCTGGCCGGAAAGGAGTGATCGAACCATGACCGCTCTTACCGCAGGCCGCAAAATCCAACGCCGCGAAAACCGCAACTTCAATTATCCGGTCGCCGCCGGCGTCAAGATTTTTCCCGGCGCCCTGGTTGTCATCACGACCGGTGGCTACGCACGCCCGGCTCGTACCAACACGACCGACAAGGTCGTCGGCGTCGCCGAACAGCTGGCCGACAACACGAACGGCGCCAATGGCGATATTCGTGTCAAGACCGTGGCTGGCACCTTCAATTTCGTCAACTCGACCGCTGGCGATGCCATCGCGCTCGGTAACGTCGGCGACCCCGCCTACGTCGTGGACGACCAGACCGTCGCCCTGACGTCGAACACCAACACCCGTATCACCGCCGGCAAGATCATCGACGTCGATAGCGACGGCGTCTGGGTCAATGTCGGCCCCGGCCGCTAAGCGAGGAGCTTAAAAATGTTAGTCACTCAAGCCTCGCTCGAAGCCCTGCGGGTCGGGTTCAATTCCCGGTTCAAACAGGGGCTGAGCGCCACGCCCACTGGCTTTGCGGCCCTGGCGACGACAATCCCGTCGACGACCAAGATCCAGACCTACGGCTGGCTCAATGCGTTCCCGCAGTGGCGCGAATGGATCGGCGAACGTCGCCTGAAGTCGTTCTCGGAGCGCGTCTACACCCTTCTGAACAGGAAGTGGGAAATGAGCGGGGAAATCCCGCTCGACGACATCCGCGACGACAACCTCGGTATCTGGAACGAGATCGTCACGGGCTTCGGTACCGGCGCCGCCCAGGAACTGCCGGAAATCCAGATCGCCGCCGCCATTATCGCCGGGGTGACCGCCCTCTGCTATGACGGCCAGCCCTTCTTCAGCGCCAACCACCCGATCGGCGACGCCGGCGCCGTCGCCTCCAACCGGTCCGGCGACTCCTCCGGCCAAGCCTGGTATCTGCTCGCGCTCGACAAGCCGATCAAGCCGTTCATCTACCAGGAACGCGAGAAGCCGTTCTTCCAGATGGTCACCGACCCGAACGACTCCTACGTCTTCGACAACGACAAGATCAAGATGGGCGCCAAGGCCCGTGGCGCGGCCGGCTACACCTTCTGGCAATATGCGCACCGTTGCGACGGCGCGCTCAACGCTGCCAACTACGCCGCCGCGTTCCAGGCGATGACGACGCTGACGGACGACGAAGGGCGGCCGCTGGGCATCAAGCCTACGCACCTGGTCTACGGTGCCACCAACCGTGCCGCCGCCAAGACGATGATCGAGGCGCAGAACCAGGCCGGCGGTGCCTCCAACATCTACTGGAAAGACGTGGAGCTGGTCGACGGCTCGACGCGTCTGCCCTGATCGGAGGCAAAGTCATGTTCACAACTGAAGTCCGCGCCCGGTCCAAGACCGGGCAACCGGTCGCCGGCGTCGAGTTCGTCCAGGACGAGTGGACCTATTTGCTGCTCGACGGCTCGGTCGATACGGCCACCAAACTGTGCCGTCTGGTTGAAGACCCGTTCGTCCAGGTGCAGGTGGCCGGCGAAGAGGAAGACACCTGGGTCGCCGGGCCCGATGTCGACCAGGCCCGTACGCTCCTGGCCAAGGCGCGCCGGCGCGAAGCGATTACGGCCGATGATCTGACAGGCAGGTCCATCGCGGATCTCGCGGCGGGTCCCAGGCATGCCTTGGTCCTCGTCCCTGGCGATATCGCAGCGGGTATCCGCCAGGTGACGGAACTGACCCTGAAGGCGATGGAAGCCGGCAAGCTGCCTATTCCGTTGGGCGAGGCCATCGACGCGCATCTGGCGGAGATCGAAGCCCTACTGGCTGGAACGTCAGCCAGTGGCATGCCCACGGCCGAGCCCACGCTTGAGCGTGAACCCGATACCACGGCGCCCCAGAGCGTTGGCGCTGAAGGGACTGCAGAAGAGCAGACCCAAACCCTGGACGAGGCGCAGAACGCCGCTTCCACCGGGGCCCACACCGATAACCCCAGCGGAAGCGAAGCGGGGCCGACAGAAGGGGCGGCCGACGCGGGGGCAGGATCCGAAGAAGATCGCGATCCGCCCCCGGCCGAAGGGGATACCACTACTGCGACGCCTGAGCAGACGGCGCTGTCGGGCAAGGGCAAGGCGAAAGCCAAGCCGGAAGCCTGAGTTCTTCCCAACTCCTGCAACTGGGCGGCGGGTTCATAGCCGCCGCCCAATTTTTTTGAGATCCACGATGTACGCCACCGTTTCCGACATGTCCTCGCGCTTCAAGGCCAGTGAGCTGACCCAGCTCACGGACGAAGCCGGCACGGGCAATATGGACGAGGCGCGCATCGAGACGGCGCTTACCAGCGCATCGACCCTGATCGACAGCTACCTGGCCGCCGTCTACGACCTGCCGCTCACGACGACGCCGGCAATCCTGGTCGACCAGGCGTGCGAGATCGCGCGCTACAAGCTTTATGGCGACGCTGCGCCTGAAGGTGTGAAGGCCCGCTATGACGATGCCATGGACTGGCTGAAGCTGGTCGCCAAGGGCACCGTCAAGCTCGATGTCGCCGGCAGCGAGCCGCCGCCCGCCGAAAACACCATCCTGACGACCGGCCAGGACCGCGTCTTCAGCCGCGACAGCTTGCGAGGCTACTGATGGCCGGTACCTCGCTCAACTTCGATATCTCCGGGCTCGACGACGTCCAGCACATGCTGGGCTATATGATCGAGCGCGACGAAAACACCGAGCCGCTGATGCAGGCGATCGGTCACGAGGGGATGCAACAGACCCTCCGCCGCTTCGATGCCCAGGTCGATCCCCAAGGTATTCCGTGGGTGCCGTCGAAGGCCGCGCTGAAGGCCGGCCGCAAGACGTTGATCGATACGCGGCACTTCCGCGACGAGACCTTCAGCTCAGAGGCGACCCGCACCGAAGCGACCTGGGGAACGAACGCCGTCCAGGGCCGAATCTTCCAGCTTGGCGGCGATATCAAGGTGCCGGCGCGCGAAGGCAAGGTTCGCTTGCGCACCAATCGTGACGGCTCCCTGGTACGCCAGGCGCAGATCGCCCGTATGGGTCCGCCCACGAAGCGGCAGCTCACGGCGGCCGTCTTCGCCAAGACCTCGCACAAGCTGGCAAAGGCCGTCGACTTCAAGGCCGGCGCCTACACCATCCACGTCATCGCGCGGCCGTTCCTGGGCATCAACGCCTCCGACCAGCGCACGTTCACCGACTTGGTGCAAGACCACATCTTTCCGCGGGGTCTGTCATGATCCTGGGATTGATCGAAACGGCCATGCTTGAGCGCGCCCGCCTCGCCGGCGAGGCCGGCATTCTCGGCTACAAGTTCCTGACGCGCGAAGCCTATCCGGACGACTGGGAGCAGCGCCTGATCAGCCTCAAGGAGAATTTCCCGGCGCTGTTCGTCACCTTCACCAGCTTTACGGCCGTCGACCAGACGCGCGCCGGCGCCAAGATCCAGGCGGCTTTCGGCGCCGTGGTCGCTGCCCAGTACCGGGACAACAAGACCAGGGCGCGCCACGGCCTGACGCCCACCGATCCCGCCAATCCAGCGGTACCGGGGTCGCTGCAGCTGATGGAGGATTTCATCGGCCTGATGCAGGGCCAGACGTTCGGCCTGGAGATCGGCGCCCTGGAGCTGGTGGCCGGCCAGGCGCCGGAACTGAGCGACGAAGTAGTCAAGGCCGGCATCTCGCTGATGGCCGTCCAGTTCCGCACCACCTTCGTCTTCGGCATCGCGCCCGAGGGCCAGTCGATCGACGGCCGCGCCCTGGGCGATTTCGTCACCTTCAACACCCAATGGAATGCACCGCCGTTCGGCGATGACGACCAGCCGTCCCTCGATCTGGAGACGACGGTAACCCTGCCACAGGAGTCCTGACGTGGAACGCCTCTACCTGAAGCCCGCCGAGGGCCTCGTTATCCCTTCGCCGGATCACGGCAAGGCCCCGCTGCCGACCGAAGGCGGCTGGGTCCTGTCGTCGTCCTACTGGTCGAAACGCCTGGCTGAACAGGACGTGGCCGACGACACCAAGGCCCAGCTTGAACGCGAAGCGGCCGAAGAACAGGCCGCCGCCGAGGCCGCCGCCGGCGGCAAGGGCAAGAAGAAGGACACGGCTCAATGATCTCGTTCAATCAGATCCCGCTCACCCTGCTGACGCCCGGCACCTTCGTCGAGCTGGACACCTCGCGCATGCAGTCAGGCCTGCCCCAGGCGCGCACGCGCTCGCTGATCGTCGGCCAGAAGCTCGGCACCGGCACGGCCGTGGCCAATACGCTCTACCGCGTCCTCAGCGCCCAGCATGCCAAGACGCTGTTCGGCCAGGGTTCGATGCTGGCGGACATGTTCGCCGGCTACTTCGCCAACGACGCCACCACGGAAGTCTGGGGCATGGGCCTGGCCGACAACGGCACCGGCACGGCCGCGACCGGCACCATCGCCTTCACGGGCCCGGCGACCGCGGCCGGCATCCTCGAACTGATGGTCTGCGACACGCGTGTCCAGGTCGCTGTGACGTCCGGCATGACGGCAACCCAGATCGGCACGGCCGCTGCGGCCGCCATCAACGGCTATGCCGACCTGCCGGTCACGGCCGGCGCCGCCAGTGGTACCGTCACCCTGACGGCCCGCCATAAGGGCCTCGAGTCGAACGGTCTGTACCTGGCGCTCAACTATCACCAGGGCGACGTCACCCCGGCCGGCGTCGGCGTGACGATCGCCGGCATCGGATCGGTCGTCGCCGGCGCCGGCAATCCGGATGCCAGCCAGGTCTTCACCGCCCTGGGCGACCAGGCGTTCCAGACGATCGTCCATCCGTGGAACGACGCCACGAATATGGGCATCATCGAAGCGGCCCTTGCCGATCGCGCCACGGCGCTGAAGATGAACTATTCCGAGGCCTACACCCACAATCCGGGCAATTTCTCGGCCCTGACGACGGCGGCCGCCAGCCGCAACAGTCCCTACGCGCCCTTCACCGGCATGAAGGGCGTCCCGTCCGCGCCCTGGAAGGTGGCTGCTGCCTACGCGGCCCAGATCGCCTTTAGCGCTCGCACGGATCCTGGCCGGCCGTTCAATACGCTGGTCCTGAAGGGCATCCTGCCGCCCTTGCCCTCGGACCAGTTCACCCGCCAGGAGCGCGAGCTGCTCCTCGAGGCCGGCGTCGCGACCCTGATGGTCAACGCCAACTCCGAAGTCTGCATCGAGCGCATGGTCACCACCTACAAGACCAGCCCGCAAGGTTTTGCCGACACCGGCCTGCGCGACCTCAACGCGATCCTGCTCCTCTACTATCTCAGCTGGTCGCAGCAGGCGCGCATCACCACCCGCTACCCCCGCTACAAGCTGGGCAACGATGGCGGCAATTACGCGCCGGGCCAGCCGATCGTCACGCCCAAACAGATCCGCGCCGAACTGGTCGGGCTGGCCAAGGAGTGGGAGTCGGCCGGGCTGATCGAGAACATCGACCAGTACATCGCCGACCTCCGCGTCGAGCGCGACGCGACCGATCCCAACCGCCTCAACAGCTTCCAGCGTCCGGATCTGATCAACGGCTTCCAGGTGCTGGCGGCGCTCATCCAACCCATCGCCTAAGGAGTTCCCATGGCTCAGACGACTGGTATCGCCAAGGTGACGGTGAACGGCAAGTTCATCGATACCTTCAAGGGCGTCACCTTCAATCCCGGCGGCAAGAAGCGCACGCCGCAGGTTTCCGCACACCGCGTCAATTACAGCGAGGAGCTGGCGCCCTCGACGCTGGAGTTCGACAAGTCCCAGGTGCGCGGCGATTCGATCGCGGATCTCGATGTGGCCAACGCCACCATCCAGGTCGAGTTCGACACGGGCCAGACCTACGTCATGCCCAACGCCTTCCGCCTCGACCCGGCCGACATCACCGATGAAGGCAAGTCGAAATACACCTTCAACGGCGATGTCGCCCAGGAGATCATGTGATGGCCGAGACCACCAACACCATGTACCCGCTTCTGCACCCGATCACGCGCACCAGGAAGGTCGGCGACGAGGTCACGACCGAGACCATCTCCGAGGTGCCGTTCCGCAAGCTGAAGCCGAAGGACCTGCGCTGCACGGACGGCCACCAGGGCGAAGTCGCCAAGTCGATCGCCGCGATCGCGCACATGACCGGCCTGACCATCAAGGAAGTCGACGACATGGATATCGAGGATTTCAACAACCTCGGCCCTTTGTCGCAGGGCTATTCGCTCGATGGCCTCAGGACTGGGAGCGATGCCTAGCGGACATAGCCCAGTTCTTTCCTGGGACGTTCAATAAGGACCAACTCTACGACCTGACGCTCGAAGAGTTCCAATTCTGGCACGGCGAAGTGGTGACGCGTAATGGCAAATAACTGGACCGTCAGTGTCCTGTTCAAATGGATCTCGAAGGCGGCCGCTCCGATGAAGAGCGATGCCGCCGGCGTGGCCAAGCTTGGACAGGTCGCTAAGGCGTCGACCTTGCCGGTCCAGAAGCTGGCCACGGACGTCGCCAAGGCCGGTCAGGCCGCCAAGGCGTCGACCGCGCCGATAAAGGACATGGGACAGGCGGTCGCTTCGACCGTACAGCCGACCAACGATGCTGCCCAGGCCACCCAGAACCTGGGCGACAAGGCGCAGGGGACGTCGTCAAAGCTTCAGACGCTTATCAAGACGAAGCTGCCCGGCTGGATGTCGAACGTGGCGCGCGCCGGCATCGTCGCCGGCGGCGCCCTGCTGACCTTCTACACTGTGACGGCCGGCCTGGTCGTGGCCGGCGCCAACTTCGTCCATACCCAGACCCAGGCGGCCGAAGCCATCACAAAGGCGGCGTCGGCCGCCGGCATTACGACCAGGGCTTACCAGCGCCTTCAGTACACCTTTGACGGGGCTAACCTGCAAGGTGGCGCCCTGGACAATGTGCTGGGGCACATCAACCGCACGCTGATCGAAGCGCGCGCCGGCGTAAAGTCGGCCGAACGCCCCTTTAAGGCGCTCGGAATCTCCATCCGCGATGCGTCAGGTCATACGAAGGCGGCCGACCTCGTCCTTAGCGAAGCCGCCGACAAGTTCGCCAAAATCAAGGATGGCGCTCGCAAGGCTGCGCTGGCGCAGATGCTGTTTGGTGAAGCGGGCGCCGACCTCATTCCGCTCCTGAATGGCGGCGCAAAAGGACTGAGGGAAACGGGTGACGAAGCAGAGCGTCTGGGTGCCGTGCTGGACAACAAGACGCTGGCGGCGGCCAAGGCTCTTAACGACAAATGGGACGCACTGAAGAATTCGACGATTGGCCTTAAAAATTCCATCTGGATCGGCCTCATGCCCAGCGTCTCAAAGCTGATCGACCGCTTCCAGCAGCTGCTCGACCAGAACCGGGGCGAGATTTTGAAAGGCATCACCAGCGGCCTCGACTGGGTTACCAAGCACATGCCGCAAATCCTGAAGGGCATGGGCGATTTCGTCAATTTCCTGAAGACGATCATCTCGATCGGGGGCGGTGTGCTGAAGGTCCTGGGCGGTGTAGGCGGGGCCTTCGATGCGCTCGCCGTCATCATGATCGGACGGGTCGGCTTCGCCATCGGCTCGGCCATCGTTCAAATCTGGGGTCTCAATGCCGCGCTCTACGGCTGCCCTGTTGTCTGGATCATCGCCGGTATCACGGCGATCGCCGTCGCTGCCTACCTGATCATTCGCCACTGGGGTGCGGTAAAGAAGTTCTTTGCCGGCCTGTGGTCATGGATGAAGACCAATTGGCAGGTCATTCCCATCGTCGGCCCGATGATCCATGCCGTGGACCTGATACTGAGCAACTGGGACAAGATCACGAAGTGGTTTGCGGAGGAGCCGAAGAAGTGGTGGAACTCGCTGCCGGCGTGGCTGCGCGGCCTTATCCAGGGCGCCTGGAACCTCAGCATTCCGGGCATGGTGGTCAACGGCGTTTCGAGCCTCCTTAAGGGCGCTTCAAACCAGGCTGTGACGTCGGCGCCGGCGCAGAGCCTGGCCGCCCAGGGCGTCAGTCCGGCGCAGAAGATCAGCGGCTCGATCGGCCTGACGGTTCAGTCCCAGGTGCCGGTCCGTGTCGACCGCATGGATTTCTCGCCCGGCGTCGATGGCTACCTCGATCGCGGCAGCCTCCTGGGAGCCCACTGATGGCGTGGCGCGACCAACTCCGCGAAGCCAGCTTCCGCGGCATCCTGTTCGAATGCACGAGCCACGAGCGCGAGCTGGGCCGCAATGTCGCCTGGCATGACTTCCCGTTCCGCGACTTCGGCCAGGGCGAGGACCTCGGCCTGAAGGCCGGCGACATCTCGATCGACGCCTTCATCATCGGCGACGATTACATGACGGCGCGGGACGCCTTCGAGAAGGCGCTGAACACGGCCGGTACCGGCGTCCTGATCACGCCGTGGCACGGCCAGACGACGGTTCGCCTGATGGCCGCCCGGGCGCGCGAGACTTCCAAGGAACTGGGCATGGTCTGGTACCAGCTCGGCTTCCGGCCCGAGACCTCGGCCCCGCTGCCGGCGGCGTCGATCGACACGGGCGTCAAGGCCAACGCGGCGGCCGACACGCTGCAAACGCAGGCTGGGACCGCCTTCGTCGCCAAGTTCAATGCCTCGTCAAAGCCCAACTTCGTGGCCGACGAAGCCGCGGCCGTGATCGGCAAGCTGTCGGACCAGTTCGACAGCCTGACGGCGCCGCTGAAGGCGGAAAGCACGGCGCTGGCCGGCTACGTCGCCCAGGGGCAAAAGCTGCGCGCCGATGTGTTGACGCTGGTCACCAAGCCATTGTCCCTGGCTTCGCAGATCTCGGGCCTGATCCAGGGTATCCGGACGATCGCGGCGACGCCGGCGGACGCGCTCAACGTGTTGAAGGGGCTGCTGTCGTTCGGCTCCAGCCTGGCGCCGGTCCATGGCTCGACCTCCGGCCGAGTGACCCAAGCCGACAATCAGGCGGCGCTGGTCTCCTATGTCCGCGCCTCGGCGGCGGCCGAAGCCGTCCGCGCGGTCGCCGATATCGACTTCGTGGCGTACCAGGATGCGATCGCGACGCGCGACGGCCTGGCCGAGCTGATCGACGCCGCCGAGACGGCGGAAGGCGACGGCGGCAATGTCGAGACCTGGAAGGCTCTAGGCGCCGCCCGCCGCGCCATGGTCCAGGACGTCAATGCCCGCGGCGGTTCGCTGGCCCGCCTCTATACCTACACGCCGCCGGTCACCATGCCGGCCGTGGTCCTGGCCTATAAGCTTTACGACGACACGTCGCGCCTCGAGGAGCGTTACGACGACATCGTGGCGCGCAACCGCATCACCCATCCTGGTTTCGTGCGCGGCGGCCTGCCGCTGGAGGTGTTGAGTGACACCTGAAGCGGTAACCTTGAAGATCGATGGGGAAGAATTCAGTTCGTGGGAGGCCGTTTCGGTCTCCTCGTCGATCGACAGCCTGTGCGCCAGCTTCCGCCTGCGCCTGACCGATAACCAGCCCGGCCGAGTCGACCGGTCCGTCATCCGCGACCAGGCGGCCTGCGAATTGTGGCTGGGCAAGACGCTGTTCCTGACCGGCTACATCAACGACGTCGATGACGATCTGTCGGAGTCGTCGCATACCGTGACGGTTTCCGGCCGCGACAAGACCGGCGACCTGGTCGACTGCTCGGCCGTGCACTCGCCGGGCACCTTCAAGAACCAAAAGCTCGAAGCCATCGCCACGCACCTGCTGGCACCGTTCGGCCTGAAGCTGCGGGTCGATGCCAGCACCGGCGCGCCCTTCGCCAGCTTTGCCCTGGAGCAGGGCGAGAAGGTTCTGGAGGCGATCACACGGCTCTGCCGGATGCGCGGCGTCATGCTGAAGACCGACCGCGACGCCACGGTCGTCATATTCAAGCCTGCGGCAACCAAGCCGAAAGCCACGCTGGAGCTAGGCCGCAACGTCAAGCGCCGGCGTTTTCACTCGACCTCGGCCGAGCGCTTCTCGCAGTACATCGTCAAGGGGCAGCATCAGGGCGGAAGCTACGTCGAAGCCAAGGATGCCGCGCAGCCTAAAGGTACCGCCAAGGATGCGGCGATCACACGGTACCGGCCGCTGATCATCATCTCGGACGAACAGGCGACTGCGGGCGGTCTGAAGACGCGGGCGGAATGGGAAGCGACAGTCCGCATGGGCAAGGCGCTCGACCTCAATGTCGATGTCGCCGGCTGGCGCGACGACAACGGCGACCTTTACACGCCCGGCGATCGCGTCCGGTACCTGTCGTCGAAAGACGGCCCGGAACTCATCATGATGATCACGGCCGTCGATTTCGATCTGTCGAACGGTACGACGTCAAGGCTGACCCTGGCACGGCCGGAAGCCTTTACGACCGAAGCCATTCTTGAGCCCAAAAAGAAGAAGGGAAAGAAGAACGTCGAAGCGCAGTGGGAAGCCGCGCTGGGGAGCGATTGATGAGTGTCAGCGCCCTGCAAAAAGCCCTGGAACCGATCGGCCGCCGTATCCGGCTGCTGGCCGGCCGCGCCATCATCAACATGGTCAATGACACTGGTGCGTTTCAGCTCCATCAGGTCGAGCGGCTGGCTGATGAGATCGACGACGGGCTGGAGCGTTTCAGCGAATACGGCCTAGCCTCGCGCCCACCCACCGGCGCCGAGGCTATTGTCATCAGCCTGGGCGGCGTCCGTTCCCACGGTGTGATCATTGGCTGCGAGCATCGCCAGTACCGGCTGAAGGGCTTGGCCTCTGGAGACGTGGCGCTCTACGACGACCAGGGCCAGGTCATAAAGCTGGGCCGCGACGGCATCACGATCACGACGACGCTGCCGGCGTCGATATCGGCGGCTTCGCTGACGATCGATGCGGACACGACGATCGAGGGCACGCTGACCGTCACCGGCGATGTGGCATTGCAGGCCAATACCCACGCCACCGGCGACCTTACCGTGGATGGCAATTCCGACCTCGGCGGCGCCGGCAGTCTAGCGGTCAAACGCTCCGACAATTCCAACGCGACGAAGGTCAAGGCGAAATGACCGATATCGCGCTTCCCTGGAACAATCTTACCCAGTCGGCCGACATCGGCGTCGCCAACGGCGATCTGGCGCGCGAAGACGGCTTCGCCACCGCCATCACCCTGTCGCTATTCACCGACCGGCGCGCGTCGCTGGACGACGTCCTGCCCGACGGCAGCGGCGATCGGCGCGGCTGGTGGGGCGATGCCTTTGCCGTCGTCGAAGGCGACCAGATCGGCTCCAAGCTCTGGCTTCTGGAGCGCAGCAAGCTGACGTCCGAGGCGATGCGCCGGGTCAAGGAATACGCCGAGGACGCCCTGGCCTGGATGGTCACCGACAAGATCGCCAGCGCCGTCGAAGTGACGGTCGAGCGCCGCGCCGAAGACCAGGTCGCCATGCAGGTCAGGATCACGAAGCCGGACGGCAATACCGGCCAATACGACTACCTTTGGAACACGCTGAAATGAGCGACTTCACCACGCCCACCCTGTCGCAGTGCATCGACCAGGCCCGCAACGACATCAACGGCCGACTCTCCGGCGTCGACGGATTCCTGCGCCGCACCCTGATCGACGTCTGCGCCGTCGTCTGGGGCGGCGTGATGTTCATGCTCTACAGCTTCCTGCTGGTCCTGGCCGACGAGATGATGGTCGACAAGGCCCAACTCTGGCTTAAGCGCCACGCCGCGATCTGGGGCATTACGGCCGGCGCGCCCAAATATGCCGCCGGGCCGGTGACGCTTACCGGTTCGGCCGGTGCCTTCGTCGCTGCCGGCACCATTCTCCAGCGCGCCGACCAGGTCAGCTACATCATCGCGGACGAGACCACCTTCACCGGCACCTCCGCCACGGTCCAGGTCACCTGTCAAACGGTCGGCGCCGCCGGCAATGCGATTGCGGGGACGGCCTTAAGCTTCGTCTCGCCGGTCTCGGGCGTTTCGTCGGCCGCCGTAGTTGCGGCGCCGGGCATCACCGGCGGCAGCGACGAAGAAGACAAGGAGGTGCTTCGCGCCCGCATCCTCGATCGTATCCAGGAGCCGCCTAGAGGCGGGGCCGACCCTGACTACAAGAAATGGGTCAAGGAGGTCTTTCCGGCCGCCAAAGTCTGGGTTTATCCCCTCTGGATGGGCGCCGGCACGGTCGGTGTGGCCTTCATTCATCCAGACCGCGACGATGTCATTCCGACCTCGGCCGAGGTCGACCAGGTCACAGCCTACATCCAGGACGGCCGCCGCCCGGTCACTGCCAATGTCTACGTTTTCGCGCCGATCGCCGACCCGATCGCCTATCAGATCCACCTGGTGCCGGCGACCGACGCCGTGAAGGTGGCCGTCATCGCACAGCTGAAGGACATGCTGATCCGCGACGCTCAGCCGGGCGGCACCGAGCTATTAAGCCGGATCAACGAAGCGATCTCGCTGGCCGACGGCGAGACCGATCATACGCTTGTGGCGCCTATCGCGGCCGTGACCCATTCGCCGGGCCATATCGCCGTCTACGCCGATCCGACGTGGGTGTAAGATGGACGCGGCCGGTTACCTCGATCAACAGCTGAAGATGCTCCCGCCGGGGCGCGGGCTCGACACCTCGCCGGGCTCGATGCTTAGCCAGCTCTTCCTGGCCTTCGCCGATGGCGCGGCGCGCCTCGATGCGCGGGCCATGGCGCTCCTGGAAGAGGCCGACCCGCGCACGGCGCTGGAGCTGCTGGCGCACTGGGAAGTCATCGCCGCCTTGCCCGATCCCTGCACGGGCCAGCCTAACAACGTGGCCGAACGGCGTATCGCTTTGTTGCAGAAGTACACCCAGTCAGTCGGCCAGGCGCCGGCGGATTACAAGGCCATTGCCGACCTGCTCGGCTACCGCGTGACGATCGACGAACTGCGCACCTTCACCTGCGAGTCGCGCTGCGAGGACTTCGTCAATTCCGAAGACTGGGCCTATGCCTGGCGCATCAACATCTGGCCAGCGGAAGACGACACGGTCACGCCGTCGCTGACGGTCGCGGTCGCTACCTGCGACGGGGACTGCGAGCAGTACCTGATCGGCTACGGCAACCTCAATCTCCAGTGCATCGTCCAGCGCTCCCGGCCGAGCCACACGATTCCGCTGTTCGCCTACGTGCCGGCGCCCGTTCCCACCCTTTATTTCGACTTCACCACAGGACTCTGACCATGAAGCGTATCAACACGTCGACTGCGGTCGGCCATCAATTCGTTCCCGGTAACCCGCAGATCGGCCAGGCCGCCACCCAGCTCAGCGCCGAATGGTGCAACTCCGTCCAGGAAACGCTCTGCAAGGTCATCGAAGACGCCGGCATCACGATCGATCCGGACGAAGACGACGTCGTCGCCAACCTGAAAAACGCGATCGCCACCATGGTCACCGCAGGTGTCAACGCCGCGATCGGGCCGCACATCACCCAACTGGGCGAAGGCAAGTGGATGCACGCCAACACGTACAACGCCACGTACTACAAGGTGCCGGACGGGACGGCCCTCAGCCGCGACACCTATGCCGCCCTTTGGACGGCCGTCCAGGCGTCCGGCATGCTGGCGGCCGACGCCACCGACAAGACCAATAACCCCGGCAAATGGGGACCAGGCGACGGCACCACGACCTTCCAACTGCCCGACCTTCGCGACCAGTTCCTGCGTATCTATAAGGGCGCCAAGGCCGGCGCCCTAGGTCCGGCTCTGGGCGTCTTCAAGGCCAACCAGAACAAACAGCACAATCACACCGTCGCCCAGGCGCCCAGCCTGGCTTCGACCGGGAGCATTACATCCGGCGACGACTTCTCCAACACCGTCGACCATACCATCAACACCGGCGATTCCGGTGGCGATGAGGCGGTGCCTGACCACACCTCGGTCATCTACGTCATTCGCGTTCTGTAACGCGATACGAGGGGGGATGGGGCACTGCAATGCCCCACACCGCAGGGGCTAGCGCCTGCACTCTCGGCGGTCGCGAGCCGCCTTAAGTCCCCTCACCACGCGCGGTGGCGAGGGTCATTGAAAGAGTGAATCCACTATGGAGTCGAGTCCAAAAGGGCGCGTTAAGCCCGTTCGTCCCGTCGCGCCGTACATCGGTGGCAAGAATGCCTTGTTCAAAAGGCTGGTTCCGATCATCGACGGGCACGATCACATCACCTATGCCGAGCCCTTTGTCGGCATGGGTGGTGTGTTCCTAAAGAGGCAACGGCAGCCGAAATCTGAGTATATCAACGACTGGTCCCAGGACGTGGCCACCCTGTTCCGCATCCTTCAGCGGCACTATGTGGCCTTCCTGGACATGCTGCGATTTCAGATCACAACGCGAGCCGAGTTCGAGCGCCTTCAGGCGGTCGATCCGGACACGCTGACGGACCTGGAACGCGCGGCGCGCTTTCTTTATCTTCAGCGCACTGCCTTTGGTGGCAAGGTCGCCGGCCGGACTTTCGGCACGTCGATCGAGCGGCCGGCTCGCTTCGACATCACGAAGCTCATCCCGATGCTGGAAGCAGTGCACGAGCGCCTGGCGCCCGTGACAATCGAGCGTCTGCCCTATGCGGAGTTCATCGCCCGCTACGATCGGCCGACGACGCTCTTCTTCCTCGATCCGCCGTACTACGACTGCGAGGGTGACTATGGGGAGGGGATGTTCTCGAAGGCGGACTTCGAGACGTTAAGGGTCATTTTAGGCGGGCTTAAGGGCTCGTTTGTGATGACCTTAAACGACCGTCCCGAGGTCCGGGAGTTATTCGAGGGCTTCGAGATGGAGGAGGTCGGGCTCAACTACACGGTCGGCAAGGGCGCCGCTCCCGCCCGTGAGCTGATCATCCGGAACCTGCGCTGAACGACGAAGGCCCCGGATTACTCCGGGGCCTTCGATAAGCGGTGCTCCTTCTGGCCGAGCTGCATGCGGTGGGCTACCCGTGTTCGTCACGGACCCGAAAGTCCCCAAGGAGGGATTTGAACCCCCGTCCTCCGCCTGACCCATATAGCAAAACCTCTGCTTCCGGACAACCGGCGGCGTGGCTCTGCCAAAATGGATTTTGCTCTAAAACCTCTTGTCCCGCACTCCAAACGCTTTTGTCCCGCTACAGCCGGTTTCCAGGAAAGCCGTGTTCTTTCAGTCGTTAACCAAATCTTAACGCCATCCACACATGTTAGCGATTTGTTAACTTGTCCACACGTGTGGACATTTTTCATACTATATCTTGATTAGATGTGCATATCTCGATTTCCCTCCACACCATATATTGCGTCCGTGAACTTTTCGTTTACCATTGCTTGAGGGTAAGGATGGCAATCCCCCGGGGCACATCTATATATTGTGGTTCGTCTGCTTGCGAATTGCAATTAATAGAGAAATTGGGAGTAAACCGAGCATGAGCTGGACAGACGAACGCGTAGAAACCCTGAAGAAGCTCTGGCAGGAAGGCCATTCCGCCAGTCAGATCGCCAAGACGCTGGGCGGCGTCACCCGCAATGCCGTGATAGGCAAGGTGCACCGCCTGGGCCTGTCGGGCCGCGCGGCGCCTTCGCAGCCCGCCCGCCCGCTGTATAAGCCAGCCCGTCCGCCGCGGCCCGTATCGCAGCCTTCGCCCGGCAGCAGCCACGCTTCGCCGCCACCGATGCGTGTCTCGACGCCGGTCGTCGCCCGTCCGGTGGTCAGCGCGCCGATTGTTCCCTATGTCGAGGCACCCGGCACCGCGACTGTGCTGACGCTCGGCGCCAAGATGTGCAAGTGGCCGATCGGCGACCCGTCGTCGGACAGCTTCTCGTTCTGCGGCCGCCGCGCCGACGACGGCACGCCCTATTGTGTCGAGCACGCCCGCGTCGCCTATCAGCCATCGCAAAAGGCCAAGAAGCGTGACACGGGTTCGGAACTGTCGCGGTCGCTGCGACGCTATCTGTAAGACAAAGAACTCAATGAATTCAAACGGTGGCCGGGAAACCTGCCGCCGTTTTTCGTTTATGTAGTACAGGCGTTATAACGATGTTTCCCCGGCTGGACCGCCGGGCCATTGCGTATCGGGCTTGTCGGGATATTATACCAACGGCCATAAAGAACGACCGTTGGTATAAGTCATTTTTCAGCTCAAACGCCGCATGGCTCGGCGCCCACGGAGCGTTGTCCAAATGAGGACAAGACGGCGGCGGGCAAGGTACGAAAAGATTGGCGCCCTTGCCAACGGCGACGGGTTCAAAGTCAATCCGCTGGTATTACAGATGTTCGACCGATGATGAAGGCGAGGGCAGGCGGCGGTGTTGGAAGCCGAGCCTACTTTACCCGATCGGCTTCGATGAGCCGAAAAAGGGTGCCGTCGGCCAGGGTCAGCCGTCCCGACATATGGTTGCCGTTGAGCGTAAAGGTCCAGATGGCGGTGCGCTGCTGGCGATCGAGGCTTTGTGCCTTGAAGGTAGTCTCGCTGGTATAGGTGCCGATGATTTCGCCCATGAAGACTTCATGGCCCGAAACGATTTTATATGCGCGGATGCGATGCGAATCCGGCCCGGTCTGGCGCACGCGATAGACGACGGTTTCACCGTGGCAGGGCGACGGCTTGACCTGACAGATAGAGGTGCCTTGCCAGGTGCCGTCGATCGCGGTTTCGCCGGCATGGGCCGGCGTTGCGAAAAGCAGGGCAATGGCCAGCAGCCGCTTCAATTGAGCACCCGTCGGGGGTCTGGAACATCGAGCGAGAAGGTGGGAATGACCACTTTCAGCGGCGCGCCGTCCTCGCGTACGAATACATAATGTCCGGCCATCGTGCCGTGCGGCGTCGGCAGGGGGCAGCCCGAAGTGTAGGCAAAGGTCTGGCCGGGATTGAGCCGCGACGTCTGGCCGACCACGCCTTCGCCATCGACGCGATGGATGCGGCCCAGGCCGTCCGTGATGACCCAGTGTCGGGTGCGCAGTTGCACGACTTCGTCCGACGAATTGCGCAGGGTGATGTGATAGGCCCAGGCGTGATTTTCGGGGCCCCAATTGTGCCGGTCCTGGGTCAGGTACTCGACCTCGACCATGACCGTGATGCCGTGGCTGGTGTGGCTGTAAAACATGGGCCTCTTTACGGCTTGCCGCGTCCGGAAACCTCTTTTAAATGGTCTGCCCGCTTTAGGAAAGACGCTTCATGACCGTAACCCCGACCGCTGCCGCCCTGAAGAACGGCATCCTGCCCATGCAGAGCCTGGCTGAGCTGGTCGATCAGGGCGCGGTCCGCAGCACATCGGCGCTGGATCACGACCAGATCCAGCCGGCCAGCATCGACCTGCGCCTTGGCGCCCGCGCCTGGCGGGTGCGGGCCTCTTACCTGCCGCGCGGCCGCAAGGTGTCGGACCGGCTGAAAGATGTCGTGATGCACGAGATGGACCTGTCGAAGGGGGCCGTCTTCGAAGCCGGATGTGTCTACATCGCCGAACTGCAGGAAAGCCTGCATCTGCCCGAAGGTGTTTCGGCGCGCGCCAATCCCAAGTCCTCTACCGGCCGGGTCGATGTCTTCGTGCGCCTGCTGTCGGACTACGGCGACTATTTCGACGACGTCGCCGAAGGTTATAACGGTCCCATCTATGTCGAGATCGCGCCGCAGACCTTTTCGGTGCTGGCCCGCACCGGCACGCGCCTGAACCAGCTGCGCATCAAGCGCGGTTTTTCGCCCAAGCTCTATACGGCCGACTGCGGCGTCGACCTGACCGGCGAACTGGTCGGGTATCGCGCCCGCCGCCACGCCGGCGTCATCGATCTCGATCACATCGACGGCCACGACCCGAAGAAGTTCTGGGAACCGCTGTATCAGAGCGGCGGCCAGCTGCTGCTCGATCCCGGCGAATTCTATATCCTGGCGTCGAAGGGCGCTGTCGAAATCCCCGTCATGGAGGCGGCCGAAATGCTGCCGATCGATCCGTCGGTCGGCGAATTCCGCGTCCACTATGCCGGCTTCTTCGATCCGGGCTTCGGTACCGAGGAAGCGCATGCCAAGGGCTCGCGCGGGGTGCTGGAAGTGCGCTGCCACGAAACGCCCTTCCTGCTCGAGGACGGCCAGACTGTGGCGCGCCTGGTCTATGAACCCCTGACCGAGCGCCCTGTGCAGCTGTACGGCCAGTCGGGTTCGCACTATCAGGGCCAGGGGCTGAAACTATCGAAGCATTTCCGTCCATGGGACGCGATCTAACCGATCTTGCGTGGAACCAAGCAAGAAATCCCACCCCCACATCTCGTCGCCTGAAGGCTCCTCGTGCGGTCCCCCATCGCTTCGCGACGGGGAGATCTAAAAAAGTGCCATCTGCGGGTCGCCGCCGCGGAATTTGCTCAAATCGAACGGTTCTCGCTTCTGGTTGAGGTTATACTTCCGCACGGCCAGTTCGTAGCGCTGGCGGATCAGTTCGGCGTGCGGACCGGTGCCTTCCATGCGGCTGCCGAAGCTCGAATCGTTAAGCTTTCCGCCGCGGCACTGGCGGATATGGTTCAGCACCTTGTCGGCGCGGTCGGGATAGTTCAGGCGCAGCCACGCCTCGAACAACACCTTCACTTCATAAGGGAGACGCACCAGCGTATAGCCGGCGCGCTCGGCGCCGGCCTCGGCGGACGCCTTCATGATGGCTTCGAGTTCATGACACGTCAGGCCCGGAATGACCGGCGCCACCAATACGCCAACCGGCACGCCGGCCGATTTCAGGGCGCGCACGGTGTCCAGACGGCGCTGCGGCGTCGCGGCGCGCGGCTCCATGGCGCGCGCCAGGCCGCGATCGAGCGTGGTGATCGACAGTGTCACGCTGGCCAGCCGTTCGGTCGCCATGGCCCGGAGGATATCGAGATCGCGCTGGATCAGCGCTGACTTGGTGATGATGCTGACGGGATGGCGGAACTCGTAAAGCACTTCGAGGATCGAACGCGTGATGCGCTCGGTCTTTTCGGCCGGCTGATAGGCATCGGTATTGATGCCGACGACCAGGGGGCCTGCCTTGTATTTGCGCTCGGACAGCTCGGCGCGCAGAAGTTTGGCCGCGTCGGGCTTGCGGAAGATGCGCGTCTCGAAGTCCAGCCCCGGCGACAGGTCGAGATAAGCGTGGGTCGGCCGGGCGAAGCAGTAGATGCAGCCGTGCTCGCACCCCTTGTACGGATTGATCGAGCGCTCGAAGCCGACATCGGGCGAGTCGTTGTGCGAAATGATGCGCCGGGCGGAATCGATGCCGAGGATGGTTTTCCTGCGTTCCAGGCCTTCGCGTTCCTCAAACATCCAGCCGTCGTCGATCTCATAGCGGTCGGCATTGCCGAAACGCGCGCTGGTACGGTTGGACACCGAGCCCCGGCCCTTGCGCTGACGGTCGGGCAGGGCGTTGTCATCGCGGATCGGACTGTGGTGGAGCGTTGGTGCGGGCATGGCGGCAGCATACGCCCGCGAGTGAACAAATCAAGAACAAAATGCTGTGCAAATCCGCCCGTTGCCAATGTAGTGCGTTTCTTTTAGGGTTAACGCAGGGATGAGGCTTGGAGGGGACCATGGTGCGCTGGACACTTGCCGCGACGGCCGTAGTCGGGCTGATCGCCCTTGCCGCCTGCCAGAAGCCGGCACCGGTTGCGGACACCGCCGATGCTTCGTCGAGCGCTTCACCCGAACCCGAACCCGCATCCGCGTCGGCCGAGGCGTCCAGCGTCGCTCCCAGCGGATGGAGCGGCGCCGACGCCCCGCCCCTGCCCAAGCATATCACACCTGTGCCCCAGGCATTTCTCGGTCGGTGGGGCGCGGAGCCTCAGGGCTGCAGCGATTCGCTCGAAATCGCTACGACCTCGCTTTCGGAAGGTGAGGACGAGACCGGCGTGCGATCGACGACCATTGTCAGCCCGACACATATCAGGATTGTCGGCGACCTGTATGGCGAAGCGACCAGCGACTTGCCGGCGGGCGCCAGCACCTATGCCGGGACCGTGACCTATGACCTGACGCTGCTGGACGGGGGCAAGACCTTGAAGCAGGTGATGAAGGACGGAACGGTGATTACCTATGCGCGTTGCCCTGCGGCGGCTGAGGCCACCGACGCAACCGACGCTTCGGAATAATACCAACGGCGATTGGCTTTGACTCGATCGCCGTTGGCAAGGGTGCCAATCTTTTCGTACCTTGCCCGCCGCCGCCTTG
>CAKZJB010000052.1 GCA_936940865.1 uncultured Asticcacaulis sp.
GGTCATTCTTTATGGCCGTTGGTATAAGGCATGCGACCACCAAGGACTCTAGATCATGCTGCGTTTCCTTCAAAACGCAGCATGATCTAGTTCAGCTTTTTTTGAGCCGCGGGCTTCACCTTGTCGGACAGTATGGGCAGCGGGGCCACGGGCACCCCTTCCTCGACCAGCGCCTTGACCTCCTCGGTCGTGGCCTCGCCGTAGATCGGGCGCTCGGGCGTCAGGCCCTGGTGCATGTCGCGCGCTTCGCTGGCGAAAGCCCCGCCGACATAGGTGTGGGTATCCTCGACGTGCTTGCGCAGCTTGTGCAGCACTTCAGCCACCGCCTGACGCATATCGGCGGGCGCTACGTCCTCTTTGGAGGTGCGCACCATCGGCGCCATGATGGCCTTGGTTACCTTCGTGGAGCCACACATGGGGCATTCGACCAGGCCCTTGGCCGCCTGTTCGTCAAAACTCTCCGACGAGGAGAACCACGCTTCGAAGCCGTGATCGACTTCGCACTTCAACGCATACTTGATCATACCAACAGGTCCCGGTCGTGACGGAGTTGCGGCAGGGCCTGCCGTGCCCGTTCAACCTCTGCAAAATCGAGTTTCGCCCGCAAGACCGCGGGCCGGTCGTGGTCGAGTTCCGCTACAATCTCGCCCCACGGGCCAATAACCATGGAATGGCCCCAAGTCGAACGTCCGTCTTCATGCGTTCCGCCCTGCGCCGGCGCCAGGACGAAGGCTCCGGTCTCGATCGCCCGCGCCCTGAGCATGACGTCCCAGTGCGCCTTGCCCGTCGGCACCGTAAAGGCCGCCGGCACGGCGATCATGGTCACGTTCTGCCGGGCCAGCATCCGATAAAGATAGGCGAAGCGCACATCGTAGCAGATGCTGAGACCCAAGCCTCCCCAGGCCGTATCGGCCACCACCGCCCGGTCGCCCGGCCGCATGGTGGCGCTTTCGCGGTAGGATCGGCCATCCGGCGTATCGGCGTCAAACAGATGGATCTTGTCGTAACGCGCCGTGACTTCGCCCGCCGCGTCGATCAGCAGGGCGCGGTTGGCCGCCTTTTCGGAGTTCTCGGCCTTGATGATGACCGAGCCGATAAGGATCGGCGTCTTCAGCTCACGTGCCAGGGCCTGAATACCGGTGACGAAGACGTCATCGCCCTCGCCTGCCAGCTTGCCGGCCTTGTGCGCTTTCCGCTGTTCGACCAGATTGGCGCATTCCGGCAGCAGCACGAATTGCGCGCCGCCCTTCACCGCCTCCTCGACCAGCGGACGGGCATGATCGAACGCCGCCTTTTGATCGGCCGGCGTCGTCAGCTGCACCAGGGCGAGGTCGACGGTGGACATTACGCGGCCAGAAGCGGGTCGAGGCCGCCGCGCCGGTCGAGCGCCACCAGATCATCGCAGCCGCCGATATGTTGGTCGTCGATAAATATCTGCGGAAACGTGTTACGCCCGGAGCGTTCGTTCATTTCGCTGCGCAGCTTCGGGTCATTCGACGCCACGATCTCCTTATATTCGGCGCCTTTTTCGGTCAGCAGCGCCATGGCGCGTACGCAATAGGGACAGTAGGGCTTGGTGTAGATTTCGATCTTGGCCATGGTGCACTCGAACGCGGATAACGACAGATATTTAAAGACGGAATGTCCTTACAAAACAATATAGGCGGCGCCGGGAATTTTTAAAGTTCGGGATTTCCCGAAACCACCCGCGCCAGCACGGCGACCGTGACCTGTGCAGCGCCGCCTTCCAGAAGGACGCGGGCACAGGCGCGCAGTGTCGCCCCCGTGGTGAAGACATCGTCGACCAGCACGATCCGCCTGCCCGCCACCTTCGCGCCCGGCTGCAAGGCAAAGGCGGTCCGCACATTTTCCCAGCGCGCCTCCGGCGAATTAGCCTGCGGTTTTGTCGCCCGGGTACGGATCAGCATGTCCGGCAGATAGTCACGCCGAAGTTTGCGGGCGAGGGGCCGCGCCAGCTCGGCAGCCTGGTTATATCGCCGCTTGCGCAGGCGCGACACGTGCAGCGGCACCGGCACGATGGCGTCGGCGTGGGGCCACAGGTCGGCGCCCGCGCGTTCGAGCCAGCGCACCAGCATGGGCGCGTAATCCAGCCGGTCACCATGCTTGAAACCCAGGATTATGCCGCGCGAAGCGTCGTCGTACAGGCAGGCAGCGCGGCCTCTCACGAACGGGAACGGCTTTTCCGCACAGGCGCTGCACAGGGCGTCACGGCCGAAATGCAGGCCACCGAGGAACGGGCGGGCGCACATGTCGCAGCCTTCGTCGGCCAGGAACCGAATCTTCGACCAGTTCGCCGAGGGAATACCCGATGGATAATGTTCGGCGTCTGCCGCAGGCGGAAACGCCAGGTCGACGGCGCTGGCAGTCAGGGCCCGCAAAGGCGCCAGGGTCGCGCGCGCCGCAACAAAGGCCTTAACCTCGGACGCCAGATGGCCTAAACGCGAGGTCAGCTTTGGCATTTCCACATGCCCCTTCCCATATCGGCCCCCATATCCCGTCTATGTCCCCTCCGCGTTTGTTCGACCGCCGTCTTCTGTCCCGCCGCCTTGATCGCGCGGCCACGACCTTTGCGCAAGCGCAATTCCTGCGCGAACGGTCGATAGAAGACCTGCTGCATTCTCTGGGCGCCATCAACCGCCGTTTCGACCTGGCGCTTGAGATCGGTGCGCGCGACGGCGGTTTGGCCCGGGCGCTGGCGGCTTCACCCGATGCGGGCAAGATAGGGCTTCTGATCGAGGCCGACCTGTCGCCGAAATTCCTGGATCAGGCGCAAGGGTCTGCGCGGCTGATCATGGATGAGGAACAGCTGCCGCTCGGCGACGACCGCCTCGACCTGGTCGTCAGTCCGCTGTCGCTGCACGCCGTCAACGACCTGCCGGGCGTGCTGGTGCAGATCCGGCGCGCGCTTAAGGGAGACGGCCTGTTCGTCGCCTCGATGTTCGGCGGCGAGACGCTGAAAGAACTGCGTGGCTGCCTTATGGAAGCTGAACTGGAGGTGCGCGGCGGTTACGGCCCGCGTATCGCGCCGTTCGCCGAGGCGCCTGACCTGATCGAGCTTCTGCGCCGCACGGGGTTCAGTATGCCCGTCGTCGATTCCGACCGCGTCGACGTGTCGTACGAACACCCGCTGAAACTGATGGCCGACCTGCGCCTGATGGGCGAAAGCAATGTGCTGATCGACCGGCCGCGCAAGGGGCTGAACCGCGCCATCCTGCAGCGCATGTCGGACCTCTATTTCGAACGCTTCGCCGACGAAGAAGGGCGCATCATCGCGACCTTCGAGATCATCACCCTGTCGGGCTGGAAACCGCACGAGTCGCAGCAGAAGCCCCTGCGCCCCGGCTCGGCCAAAATGCGCCTGGCCGATGCGCTGGGCGTCAAGGAAGGCAAGCTTTAAAGGAAATCGCTCAGCCACGCCACCAGCGGCAAGTCGGCCGGCGGCATGGGGTAGTCGCGCATGGCATTGGGCCGGACCCATTTCAGCGCCGAGTGTTCGCGCGCTTCGGGCTCACCCTCCCAGCGCCGAATGAGATAAAGCGGCATCAGGAGGTGAAACGTCTCATAAGTATGCGAAGCGAAGACGAAGGGCGCCAGGCACGCCTGTTTGACGACGATGCCCAGCTCTTCCTCGAGCTCGCGGATCAGCGCAATTTCGGGCGTTTCGCCCTCTTCGACCTTGCCGCCGGGAAACTCCCACTGTCCGGCCAGCGACTTGCCTTCGGGGCGCTGGGCGATCAGCACGCGCCCGTCGGAATCGACCAGGGCGGCAGCCACGACAAGGACGGTTTTCATAGGACGCTCACAATGTCGGTATGGATGAAATCGTTACCGACAAACAATAGCGAGCAGCCGCGCTCCTTGGCGACGGCATAGGAAAAGCAATCCACCAGATTCAGTCCTGCCTTGTGATGACCCTTGCCCCAGGTTTTATAGACAAAGGCGACCTGTTCTGCGGTCGTATCCGTCGCCGGGATCACTTCGATATCGAGCCCTTCCACAAGTGAGCGCAGTTCGTCCCCAATCCCATGGCCTTGGGCCACGATCAGGACTTCCGCAAGCGCAACGGCGGAAATTATCGTTTTATCGGATAGTGCGAGACAATCGGCGCAACGGTCCGCGAGAGGTTCATTCAGCGCGATCGCCATCAGCGCCGAACTGTCGACCGCAATCATGCCGGCATGCCATCGTCGCCATAAAGAAAATCAGCTGAAAGCGCAGCCTCCGATCCGGATTTCACCTTGTCTTTCACGGATCGGCGAAAATCGGCCAGCAAGCGGGCACGTTCGTCCGAGGTCGGCTTGGCCTTGACCGGAACCAAGCGAACAACCGCCTGCCCATGACGCGTTAAAATAACTTCATCGCCGGCCTCGGTTCTACGGACGAGATCGGTCAACTGGGCTTTGGCGTCGGAAACGGAAATATGCATGGACCAAATATAGTCCAAGGTTTAGTCCAAATCAACTTCTGTAGTCGCCGTTGATGCTGATATAGCCGTGGGTCAGGTCGCAGGTGAAAACGTGCGCCGCCGCCTTGCCCACGCCGACATCGACCGAGATCTCCAGTTCTTGATTCTTCATGTAGGCGCTCATCGCCGCCTCATCGTAGGTGCGCGAAACGGCGCCGTGTTCGGCCGCCACCAGATCGCCAAAGCGTATGCCGAGACGATCGCGGTCGACAGGCTCTTCGGTCTTGCCGACCGCCATGACGATACGGCCCCAGTTGGCGTCCTCGCCGGCAATGGCCGTCTTGACAAGCGGGCTTTCGGCGATCGACTTGGCGATCTTGCGCGCCGAGGCCGGCGACGCCGCGCCCGTGACATTGACCTTGACGAACTTGGTGGCGCCTTCGCCGTCGCGGATCAGCTGGCAGGCCAGGGAATGCATGACCTTTTCCAGCTTGTCCTTGAAATCGGCCAGGCGCTTGTCGCCGGCGCGCGCGATGCGCGGAGCGCAGGCCGCGCCGGTGGCGAACAGCAGGCACGTGTCGTTGGTCGAGGTGTCGCCGTCGACCGTGACGCTGTTGAACGTGGTGCGCGTGAACAGGGCCAGCAGACTTTGCAGCACGCCCGGTGACAGGGTTGCGTCGGTGACGATGAAGGCCAGCATGGTCGCCATGTCCGGAGCGATCATGCCCGAGCCCTTGGCAATGCCGGCTATGCGCACCGGCACGCCGTCGATCTCGGCCGTCTGATAGGCGCCCTTGGCGAAGGTGTCGGTCGTCATGATGGTCTGCGCCGCCTCATGCCAGGCATCGGCGCGCAGGTTCTTTTCCAGATCGTAGAGGCGCGACGCGATCTTGGAATCGTCGAGCACCACGCCGATGACGCCGGTCGAGGCCAGCAGGATATCGCGCTGGCGGCAGTCGATGCGCCGCGCCAGCGAAGAGGCCGTGCGGCGGGCGGCGTCGGCCCCCATCTTGCCGGTGAAGGCATTGGCGCAGCCGGCATTGACGATCAGGGCGCGCACGCCGTTGCCTTCGTTGGCTTCGAGCTGCTTCTTGCACCAGTCGACCGGCGCCGAGCCGATCGAATGCCGCGTAAAGACACCGGCGCAGGTCGTGCCTTCGGCGAACTGCATCAGCAGCACGTCTTTGCGCTCATGCTTGTAGAAGCCGGCACGGTCGCAGGCCAGTTGCACGCCGCCGACCGGGGGCATGTCGGGCAGGGGCACGGCCAGGGGCGATACGGCCAGGCCGGGCTTGCCCGGCGCCGCGGCCGCGTCCGCCTTCGGCGTTTCCGCCTTGGAAGCATCCGGCTGGCCAAGCGATGACGCCAGTTCGGCGCCGTGCTGAACGGCACGCTTGATAGCGCTGGTTACCGGTTCAAGAGCGCGTTCCAGCCCCTGTACCGGCGTGGGATTGCTGGTCGGAGACTTGGGGGATTTGGCCATGGCGCGGCTCCCGGAGACGGTGGATACGATGCCCCGCCCCTTAGCAGAATAGCGGGCTTTGGCAATGGCAGAAATGTTGCGGGCCGAAGGCAGAAACCCCCGGCCCGCAAACCTGTGTACGATCGTATGTCCGCTCTACTTCTTGCCGGCCGAAGCCGGGGCGAAGAAGTGGTGGCCGTTGGTCGGATCCTTGCCCGGCAGAAGCATGCCGGCAGGCTTTGCCGGCTTGGGCCTTGCCGCCGCGGACGACGAGGCGGATGAAGACGCACTGTCCTCGACCTCATCGGCCGCATCGGAGGCCGAAGCGTCGGCCGCATCGGCCTTGCCCGCCGCCGCCGGCTCCTGGTCGTCACCGTCGCTCAAGGCCGATTTCGGCACCAGGTACTTGACCTGGCTCTTGTCGCGCAGGGTTTTCAGGATACCGGCGACCTGATTGTAGATCAGGTATCGCATGATGACCGGGCGCTCTTCCTCGAGCGTGGGCATCTGTTCGGGACGGCGGTCCTCGACGCGCAGCACGGCCCAGCCGCCGTCGGTCTGAACGGGACCGACCGTGTCGCCGGTCTTGGCGGTCAGAAGCACGCTCTTGAACGATTGCGGCATGATGTCGGTGGTGACATAGCCCATGTCGCCGCCGTTGAAGCGGGTCGCCTGATCGATCGACTTTTCCATGGCCAGGGCTTCGAACAGGCTGCCGGACTGCAGCTGCTTCAGCACCGCATCCCCGTCGGCGCGCGTCTTGACCAGGATGATGCGGGCGCGGATTTCCTCGGAGGTCTTGGCCAGCTTGACCTGGTCGTCGTACTGCGCCTTGACGGCCTTCTCGTCGATATTGCGGTCGATCGAGTTCTCGACCAGCATGTCGCCCAGGATACGGTCGCGCGCGGCCGCCAGGCGGCGCTGCGCCGTGATCGAACGATCGAGCCCCTTGTTGGTCGCGGCCTTGGCCAGCAGGCGCTGGTCTATGACTTCTTCCAGGGTGCGCGCGAACAGGTCGGACGTCATGTCGAGCGGCTCGCCCGGACCGATCTGCCCCTGCGCCACCGCTTCGGCGCGAACGTCCGACGACCAGATTGTGTGGCCGTCGACGCGCGCCACCGCAACATCGCCGGGTTCGGGCGGACGTTCGTTTTCCTGCGCGTGGTTACAGGAAGCCAGTGTCAGCCCCGCGGCCAGAACCGCCGGCACCAGCAGGACCGTCCTGAACCCTTTCCAGTGCATATTCGCAAAAAGCCTGTTCGCCGTCCTCACCACAAGGCCCCCAGCCCGGTTACCCATGCGCTTCTGCATAAAACTTTCCTAAAGCACGAGCCGCTCCCGGCTCTCGCGTTGACATACACTATTCCGCCGCTTAAGTCAGTCCCCATGCTTGAAAAGCGGTTTTTTCCACTTAACTGATGGGCGAAGGCAAAAGGCACGGCGCACGAAAGCTTCCAAGCAAGAATTGCGCCAGAAACATGCCCGACAATAATGCCTAGGATAAACGCCCCGGTGCAGTCGAACGACGAAAGTCCGCTGATCCGGTAAACTATTTCTGCTCCGGTCTCGCTTCGCGGGCCGTTCGTTCTTAAGGTTTCTCATGCTGGCTCTCGCCAAGATGCTGTTCGGGTCGTCCAACGACCGCAAAGTCAAGTCGATGATGGGTCGCGTCCAGCGCATCAATGCGCTCGAACCCCGCTACAAGGCCATGAGCGACGACGAACTGCGGCATCAGACCGTCCTGTTCAAGGAACGCATCGCCAAGGGCGCCTCGCTCGATTCGCTGATGGACGAAGCCTTCGCCGTGACCCGCGAAGCCGCCTGGCGCGCCATCGGCCAGCGCCACTACGACGTGCAGCTGGTCGGCGGGATGATCCTGCACAAGGGCGGCATCGCCGAAATGCGCACCGGTGAAGGCAAGACCCTGGTCGGTACGGCCCCGGTCTACCTCAATGCGCTCGAAGGCAAGGGCGTCCACCTGATCACGGTCAACGACTACCTGGCCAAGCGCGACGCCGAATGGATGGGCCGCGTGTACCGCTTCCTCGGCATGTCGACCGGCGTCATCGTCAACGGCCTGTCGCAGTCGCAGCGCAAGCAGGCCTACAATTCCGACGTCACCTACGGCACCAACAACGAATTCGGCTTCGACTACCTGCGCGACAACCTGGCCTACAGCCGTAACGAAATGGTCCAGCGCGGGCACAACTTCGCCATCGTCGACGAAGTCGACTCGATCCTGATCGACGAAGCCCGCACCCCGCTGATCATCTCGGGTCCGACCGAGGACCGTTCGGAACTCTACAAGATCCTCGACGCCACCATGCGCGAAATGATCAAGGATCCCGACACCTTCGAGCTGGACGAAAAGCAGAAACAGGTGCTGCTGTCGGAACTGGGTTCGGAACGCCTGGAAGAGATGCTGATTGCCGCCGGTCACATTTCCGAGGATACGGCCGGCCTTTACGATCCGGCGAACATCAGCCTGGTCCACCACGCCAACCAGGCCCTGCGCGCCAATACGCTCTATCAGCTGAACCGCGACTATATCGTCAAGGACGGCGAGATCGTGCTGATCGACGAATTCACCGGCCGCATGATGACGGGCCGCCGCCTGTCGGAAGGCCTGCACCAGGCCATCGAAGCGAAGGAACGCGTCGAGATCCAGCCCGAGAACCAGACCCTGGCCTCGGTGACGATCCAGAACTATTTCCGCATGTACACCAAGCTTTCGGGCATGACCGGTACGGCCGCGACCGAAGCGTCGGAATTTCACGACATCTACAAGATGGACGTGCTGGAAATCCCGACCAACCGCCCGATCCAGCGGATCGACGACAACGACGAAGTGTATCGCACCGAGCACGAGAAGTTCATCGCCATCGCCGCCCAGGTCGCCCATTGCTACGTCAAGGGCCAGCCGGTGCTGGTCGGCACCGCCTCGATCGAGAAGTCGGAGCAGCTGTCGGAATTCCTCAATTCCTACGCCTACTCTGTCGAGCAGTCGCGCACGCTGAAGCCGCAGTACGCCAACGCCAGCAAGAGCGAGGTGCTCAAGCTCGGCGAGGCCGCCTACGACATCGTCACGAAGTCCGGCAAGGGCATCCCGCACAGCGTGCTGAACGCACGCTTCCACGAACAGGAAGCCGAGATCGTTGCCGATGCGGGCGTGCCGGGCGCCGTCACCATCGCCACCAACATGGCCGGCCGCGGCACCGACATCCAGTTGGGCGGCAATGTCGACATGCGGGTGCAGAAGTGGCTGGCCGAACAGGACGCCGCGGGCGTCGAGGTCAGCCAGGAAGCCCTGTTCGCCAAGCGCGGCGAGATCGAGGCCCAGGTGGCTGAACTCAAGGAACGGGCGCTGGCGGCCGGCGGCCTGTTCGTGCTCGGTACCGAACGCCACGAAAGCCGCCGTATCGACAACCAGCTGCGCGGCCGGACCGGCCGTCAGGGCGACCCCGGCCGCTCCAAGTTCTTCCTGTCATGCGAAGACGACCTTATGCGCATCTTCGCCGGCGACCGTCTGAACCAGATGATGAAGTCGCTGGGGGTCGCCGAAGGCGAGGCCATCACGCACCCGCTGCTCAACGGCGCCATCGCCACGGCGCAGAAGCGCGTGGAACAGCGCAACTACGAAATCCGCAAGAACCTCTTGAAGTACGACGACGTGGTCAACGACCAGCGCAAGGCCGTCTTCGAGCAGCGCCAGGATTTCATGGACACCGAAGACCTGTCCGAACTGATCCACGAATTCCGCCAGGACACCATCCACGATCTGGTCGAGCGTCACCTGCCGCCCAAGGCCTATGCCGAGCAGTGGGATATCCAGGGCCTGAAGGAACAGGTCCTGGTGCTGACGGGGCTGGACCTGCCGATCGAGGTGTGGGCCGCCGAGGAAGGCATCGCCAACGAGGAGATCGAGGAACGCCTGCAACAGGCGGCCGGCCAGAAGATGACCGAGCGCCTGGACCTCCTCGGCGAAGAGCAGATGAAGGCTCTGGAAAAGCAGTTCCTGCTGCAGATGATCGACATGCACTGGCGCGAGCACCTGATGCACCTCGACCACCTGCGTGCGGTCATCGGCCTGCGCGGCTATGGCCAGCGCGACCCGCTCAACGAATACAAAACCGAAGCCTTCACCCTGTTCGAACAGCTTCTGGTCAATCTCCGCCACTCGGTCACGCGCTGGCTGATGACGATGGAAATCCGCTTCCAGCCGCCGGAGCCGGAAGAGCTGCCGCAGATGGCGCAGCAGACCCTGGCGCCGCAACGCCAGTTCCAGGAAGTCCACCTCGATCCCGTCACCGGACACAACGAACGCGCGGCCAGGCTCAGCGACGACCTGTCGGCGGAAGAGCGCGAACGCCTGCCGCACACAGCGCTTCCGGGCGGGTGGGAAAACACGCCGCGCAACGGCCTGTGTCCGTGCGGTTCGGGCAAGAAGTTCAAGCACTGCCACGGCGTGCTGGTATGAGGCGGGCCGCTGCAAATTGAGACAGCAAAGGGCAAGGCGAAAGCCTTGCCCTTTGTTTTGACTACATGTTTGTTCTGACGCCCTTGCGTGGGCACACGGGCCACACCGGATAAAATAACGCTCCCGTAACGGCATGGTTGAGATTCAAGCATTGACCGGAGCGGCGTTTAAGGTATCGTTCCCTTAATATTTCCGGTTAGGGGATTTATCATGCGCGTCCTGCATGCCGCCTGTCTTGCTCTGTGCCTGTCTCTCGCCGCCGGCGCCGCCTCGGCGCAGGAAGTCGTCGCGGCCGCTCCCGACGGCATCATGACCGCCGACTCCATGGCATCCAGCGCCGTCGCCCAGATCAACGATGCGGCCATCGACGCCGCCGCGCAGAAGAAAATCGATCTCTACAAGCAGCTGATGGAGCTGAACGGCGTGGCGCGCAGCGTGCGCAATTCACTGGATGCGACCAAGGCTTCGACCCGCGCCATCGTACTGGAGCGCGCCGGCAAGACAGCCCTGACCCCGGCCGAAGACGCCCGCTACAACACCGTCGCCGACACCATTCTGAAAAACACCGAAGCCAGCGTCATCGACGAAATTGCGCGCGTGCAGTCGCAATCGTTCAGCGCCGAGGAAATCCAGCAGCTGATTGCCGCCAATTCGTCGGTCGCCGCCGCCAAATACAATGCGGGCAAGTTCACCGCGCCCGACAGCAATGCCGACGAGATCCAGACCTATATGGTCGAGGCCGTCGTCAAGATCGTCAAGACCTTCAAGGAGTCGGTCGCAAGCTGACGAGCCCCGGAGGGGTTTGAGGGAAGCGGTGAAAAAATCGGCCGCTCGCATCGGGCATTTGTTTCGGGGGATTCTCTTGTCGTACGTTCGTAGCTCTTCGCTGGCCTTGCTGTGTGCGGCATTCATGACCGCACCGGCCGCGTTCGCCGGCACCACGCCCGACATGACACCGCCCAGCCTGGCGCTCGATGCCTTTCTGGCACAAAGCCGGCTGCTGCACGATACGTCCCCGAAGCCGCAGTCCAACGTCCAGCCGCAAGCCGCCACGGCCGATGCCGGCAAGCCCCTGACCGCTGCGGCATCCAGCGCCATCAATGACGTGCTGTCGAAGTCCGGCGCCCCGCTCGATGCCGAAAGCACGGGGCTGAACCTCGCCATTGGCCAGGGTCGTCTGCCGGCCGTTCCCGCCATGGCCGAGCTCGATCACGCCACCGCCCGCGCCATGGTCGCCGCCTTCACCCGCCCCGCCGGCGGCACGGCCGAAGACCAGGCACAGATTGCGGCAGCCGCCTCTTCCGACCCGGCCATGGACGAAAAGATCGGACTGGTGCGTACCCTCTACCGTGTCGACGGCACCGATGCCCTGCTTCGCCGCTTCGTCGCCACGCAGCACATGCGTCTGATCATCACCGAGGTCAACAACCATATCGAGATCAACAAGCTGTCGGAAGCCGACCGCTATCGCCTGTCCGCCATCGCCGCTCAGGCCGAAACCGAGCTCGAGGACAAGATCCTGACCATGGATGCCCGTGCCCAGGCGCGCGCCCTGTCCAAACCGGAATTGCTGAACCTGATCACGGCCTTCGACAGCGACGCCCAGCGCAAGATGACGCAGATGCGCTTGGCCGATTCCGGAAAACTCGACCGTGGGATCGATCTCGACGTCTCCATGGCGCAAATCCAGATCGTCAAAAGGTACGAAAGCGGGGAATAGTCCCGTTTAGCGATGCTCGGCCAGCAGCGCGTTCGAAGCGCCCTCCAGTTGCGCCTTCATCTCGGCCATCAGTTCGCCCCGCTTGAGGCCCGCCGGAATCGGCGGCAGGAATTCGAACACCACCGTGCCGGGTTTGCGGTCTATGCCATGGCCGGGCCAGAACTGGCCCGAATTGGTGGCCATGAGGTGGCACGGCACGTCCAGGTCGCGATAAAGCGCGGCCACACCCGGCTTGTATGTGGGATCGTCACCGGGATCGGACCGCGTGCCTTCCGGAAAGATGACGATCTGACGGCCGTCCTTGAGCCGGTCGCGGCAGGCGGCGACCATGGCCTTTAGCGCCTTGGCGGCGTCCTCGCGGCGGATGGCGACCATCTTCGTCCGCCAGGCATACCAGCCGAAGGCCGGCATATACATCAACGACTGCTTAAGCACATAGGCCGGCCGGTCCATGACGACGAAGGGCGCGATGGTGTCGAGCATGCTCATATGCTTGCCGGCGACCAGGGCTGCCCCCCTCGGCCGGTGCTCCAACCCGCGGAACTCGACACGAATGCCGACGATGAAGCGGGCGCCGAACAGCACCGCCTTCGCCCACCAGCGGATGGCCGCCATGGCGGCGCCTTCGGAGATGACGAGCAGCGGCAACAGGCCGAGACCATAGATGGCCATGGTTCCGTAGAGCCACAAAATGAACAGGAGCGACCGAAGCCGCATAAAGGCAGATGTCACGAAGCGTATCCCGCTGCGGTCTTGGCACTGGCCGATACGGCATCGGCGGCGGCGCTGTCTTCCGAGCCCGCCTTGACATCGTGGCCCTTGCCTTTGTCGCCGAAGGCGCGCGAGATCGACAAAATCATGTCGCGGGCCAGTATGGCAAGGTATTTGTTGTATTCGACGACCAGGGTACGCGTCCCCTTGGGCGATTTCCACCATTTGCGCGTATCGAGATCGGGCGACGGCACGGGATAGGGAACAAGTTTCGCGTCCGGCATGTCGGCCTTAAGTTCGAGCAACGACCGCGGCATATGGTAGTCGGAGGTCACGACGATCAGGGTATAGAAGTCATGGCCGCGCGCCCAGTCGGCGATCTCCCGCGCATTGCCGACCGTATTTTCGGCTTCGTAGCCAAGGTCGACGCAGCACTCGTAAAGACGGCGCGAACCCTCGGTCACATCCTGAAGCTCGGAGCGCGTGACCTTCTGGTTGACGCCGGAAATGAACAGGCGCTGGCCCTTGCGGTGATCGAGCAGCCGCATGCCTTCCTTCAGCCGCATGTCGGAGGCGCCGGTCAACACGACGATGGCGTCGGCGGGCTGGTCGGGTTCGACGGCCGGCGTGGACTCGATGACGCGGTTGGCGAAGACGAACAGTCCCGCCAGCCACAGCAGCACCACCACTACAAGCGCGATCGCCGTGCGCATGCCCTTTACCGCGACTCCCCTTCGCCCACCCGCTCTCTTCATACCCGCTTTCCTCATGATCGCGGGTGCCCCAACAGCCGTACGGTGACCATACGCGCCGTGATGCCGGCGATGACCGCCACCAGCACGGGGCAAGGTGTTAATATTAACAGGTCAAACCATGAAAAGGGAAGAGCCAGGGTAAAGCTTTGCGACGACCCTGTGACTTTTATGATCGCCATGACCGCCGCCGCGGCGATCGCGCCGAACAGCCCGGACTGGAAAGCCATGCGGGCAAAACGATATTGGAAGCGCTCGGCGATGAAGATATCGGTGGCGCCGCACAGCGACAGCACGTCGACAACGTCGGCGCGCGCGGTCAGCGAGGCGCGCGTGGCAAAGCCCACGACGGCAGCCGTCGCCGAGCCGATAATGACGAATATACCCAACGATAACAGGCGGATGGTCAACGCGCTCTGCTCGACGTCCTTCAGCCATACCGAGTGATCGTCCAGGCTGGCGTCGATGCCGTTCGTCGCCAGGGCATCCATCAGGGCGCGCGGGCGCGGCGGTGTCTTGGGATCGAGCCGGACTTCGACCAGGTTGGGAATCGGCAGGTCGTCGAGGATGGCGTCGCCCAGCCACGGCTTGATCAGCGCCTTGGCCTTTTCGGGCTCGATGGCGACCGCCTCCGACACGCCCTTGACCCCGGCCAGCACCTCGGCCGCCTTGGCGGCGGCGACCGATCCGGTTTCCAGCCCCGACGGCCGCACCTGGATCGTCACTTCGGCCCGGATGTCGCGCGACCAGCCGTCGGCGGCGCGCCCCGAGGCCAGCACCACCAGCCCGGCCAGGCACGCCAGGACGCACAACACGGCGATGACGTAGTGCAGCGCCACCTCGCGTTCGTCCTGCGCCGGCAGGAGATTGCGCGTACCCGCCTGGGACAGTTTCGACAGGACGGTATCGACGGCGCTCATGCGGCGCTGCCTTTCGGGCCGCGGCGATAAAGCTCGCCGTCCTTCAGCTCCAGTACCGGCATGCCCGACGCCCGCACCAGGCTTTCATCATGGGTAGCGATCAACACGGTGGCGCCCAAACGGTTCAGCTCGATGAACAGCCGCATGATGCGCAGGCCCATGGCGTAGTCGATATTGCCGGTCGGTTCGTCGGCCAGGATCAGGGTCGGCCGCGTCACCACCGCGCGGGCGATCGCCAGGCGCTGTTTTTCCCCGCCTGACAGGATATGCGGCATGGCCGTCAACCGGTGCTTCAACCCGACCCAGGTCAGGAGCTCGGTCACATCCTCGTGGAAAGTCTTGAACGACTGGCCGTGCACCACCAGCGGCAGGGCCGCATTGTCGAAGACGTTGAGATGGTCGAGCAGGCGGAATTCCTGGAAGACGATACCGATGCGGCGCCTGAGCGCCGCACTCTGCGCCCGGTCGCCGGTGCGGATGGTTTCGCCGAAGAGGGCGATTTCGCCGAGCGTCGGGCGTTGTGCCAGATAGATCAGCCGCAGCAGCGACGTCTTGCCGGCGCCCGACGGCCCCGTCAGAAAGTGAAACGAACCGGCCGGAAGCTGAAAGTTGAGATTCTTGAGGATATAGCCGCCGTCCTCGTCATTGGCCCCGTAGCCCAGGCTGACACCGCGGACGTCGACGACGATGTCGTCACTGCGTCCCTGGCCGTCCTTGGCGACGGCGCGAATGTCGGTGGTTCGGGTGTTCATGGGAAACGGAAATGCCTTCTGGCAAATGCTTGACCGGTTGTTAAGACTTTTGCGGGAATAAGGTTAAGAAGCCGTGTCGGCCCTCGCGCGGTAACCTACCGATTCGCCCTGTCCCCGTCACCATGATCCTCAGCTGCCCGAACTGCGCAACGCAATATAAGGTGAACGAAGCGGTCATCGGCATGCGCGGCCGTACAGTGCGATGCGCCGCCTGCAAGACGACGTGGCATGCCGAAATCCCCATCGACCTTCGTTACAGCGAGGGCCGGCATCCCGACGATGAAGCCGAAAAGGCGCCCATCAAGCCGGAGCAGCTCAAAGCCGTCAAGGCGCATATCCTGCCGGCCAAATACCGCGCGATGCTGTCGGCGCAGGCCAAGTTGCGTGCCGTGGCTATCGAGGGCCTGGTGTGGGGCGGACTGGCGGCCCTGGCTGTCCTGGCCCTGTCCCTGGCCTATGTCCTGCGCGTCGACATCGTGCGCGCCTTCCCGCGTATCGCCGGCGCCTACGCCATGGTGGGGCTGAAGACCAACGGCACCAACCTGCAGTTCGGCGACCAGAAGGCCACGACGTCGCTGAAAGGCGGCCGCTTCGTCGTCACCGTCGAAGCCCAGGTCAAGAATGTCAGCGACGACCCCGCGCCTGTGCCGCCGGTGCGCGTCAAGCTGCTCAACGCCAGCCAGGCGCAGTTCGGTTCCGTACTGATGCCGCCGGGCGACCTGGTCGTCGCACCGCACGCCACGCGGACCCTGACCTTCGACGTTCCCGATCCGACAGACCAGGTGGCGGGGCTGGACCTCACCTTCGACCTGGTGGCCATGAAGGCGATGAAGTCCGGCAAGCCGCACGCGCCGGCCCGGGTGGACAAGCCGCGCGAGGCCGCGGCCGGCTCCGAAGGCGCCGCGCCGCAGGACAGCGGCCATTCGACCCCGCCACAGCCTCCCGCCCCGGCTTCGACCGCTCCCGGCCCGGACGATCATGCCGAAGCGGAAGGCGCGCTCGATTCGGATGCCGGCGCCACTAACACGCCCCTGTCCAACCGCCCTGTACCGCCCCTGCGTTCGACATTGTCAGCCGATGGACACCATGGTACGGGCGAAGGGTGATGGATAATGCTCCGCTTCCTCCCGCCGTCCTTCTGAACGAAACCGAAGTCTGCGCCCACGTCGCGGCCGTTGCTGAAACGCTGGCCCTTCGCCTGAAACCCGGCTGCGTCGGGGTCTGTCTCCTGACGGGCGGCATCTGGTTCGCCGCCGACCTTACCCGCGCCCTGTTCCGCATCGGCCATAACCTGGCGTTCGACGCCCTGTGGCTGTCCTCCTACGGCGATGGCCAGGAAAGCGGCACCATGCTGATCCGCGCGCCGCTGCAGCGCTCGGTCGAAGGCCGCCAGGTGCTGATCATCGACGACGTGCTCGATACCGGCGCCTCGCTGAAGATCGCCCGCGACATCTGCCTGGAAGCCGGCGCGGCCGAGGTCATCACCTGCGTCTTCGCGCGCAAGCCCGATCCGCTCAAGGAAGGGGCTCGCCGCGAAACCGACGTCGATTACGCCGCCTGGGAAGCGCCCGCGCGCTATCTGGTGGGGTATGGCCTCGACAGCGGCGGTCTTTACCGTGCCGTTCCTTATGTGGGCGCGATGGATTAGGGCCGAGGCCCGAACCAGAACGCCACCCCGGCGTAAACACTGCCCAACAGACAGACGACATAATAGGTCACGGACCCCCAGAAGCCGAATGGCTGAGCGTAGCGATCCTTTGTGCGAAAGCCCGATGACGGCGTGGTGATCTTGTTGTGCCGGATGGCCCGAACGAGTTGCAGAAGGGCAAAGACATCGACCAATGCAACAAATGCCAGGACGAAATACCCCATGTCTCCCTGAGGCATGGTCCTATTTCTGCGCCACTTCCGTCTGCGCTGCCGTCTTGGCGAACGGACAGAAACCCTGGGCGATGCGCGAGGCCGGCACCGGCCCCTGAATCAGCAGCCCCATCAGCGCCGCCATCAACGCGACGAAGCGCAGGGCGAAAGGATCGGACACCGCGATACCGGCCTTGGCCTTCCCGATCCTGAGCCTGGGCTGCTGCAGTTCATGACGCATGGCCAGCAGCCGTTCGGGCTTGACGCCATTGTCAACGGCCAGGCGCGTATTGACTTCGGTAAAGGTCGGCTGGCGAAAGCGCATGATGGCGCGCACGCAGGCGAAAATGGCGACCAGCAGGCCGGCGGCAAGGATACCGGCGTGTGCCCAGGACGAAAGCGGAAGGAACAGGCCCCACTGCGCCGCCACCGCGATCAGCAAGACCAGAAGCACGAACGGAAAGAACGCCGGCAACAGGCGTTCCCATACCATCACCGTCCGCGTCCAGAACAGGGCGCGGTTGAGGTTCGAAAACGGCCTGCTCAAAGGTCCCTTCGAAACCATGCGGTCTTATCCCCCTAATCAGGCCTTACGCCGAAACGGCGCGCGGCGAAAACCAGTCCGGAAGCGGCTCGGCCGCCATCATCTGTTCATAGCTCGGGCGAGGACGCACGACCGACCAGTCGCCGTCACGCACCAACACCTCGGGCGCGAGCGGACGCGAATTATATTCGCTTCCCATGACGGCTCCATAGGCTCCGGCGGTCATGAAGGCGACAACATCGCCCTCCCGGCAGGCCGGCATGTCGCGGCCGCGCGTAAAGGTATCGCCGGTCTCGCAAACGGGCCCGACCACGTCGTAAACCGCCGTGTCGGCCGTGTCGGAAACGGCGATCGGGCGGATATCGTGATAGGCGTCATAGAGCGCCGGGCGGATCAGGTCGTTCATGCCGGCATCGAGCACCAGGAACTTCTGGCCGCTGTCGGCGCGCTCATGGATATGGATGACGCGCGACAACAGGACGCCGGCATTGGCGGTGATCGCCCGACCGGGTTCGAACGTATAGCGCACGCCGAGATCGCCGACCGTCAGCGCCACCATTTCGGCATAGTCGGCCGGGCTCGGCGGTTCCTTCTGATTGAAGTAGGGCACGCCCAGGCCGCCCCCCAGGTCGAGACGCTCGACGCTCAGACCGTTGCCGCGCAGATCCTCGACCCAGCCGCGCATGCGGGAGAACGCCGCCTGCATCGGGGTCAGGTCTGTGATCTGCGAGCCGATGTGGCAGGCGATCCCCATCGGCGCGATATGGCGGTGCGCCGACGCCTCGGCATAGAGGCGCAGAGCTTCCTCGGCAGAGACGCCGAACTTGTCCTTGGCGCCGCCGGTGGTGATCTTGGCGTGCCCCCCGGCGCCGACGCCGGGATTGATGCGGATGACGACCGGGGCGATCATGTTCAGCGAGGCGGCGACGCGCGCCAGGCGTTCCAGTTCGGGCGGCGATTCGACATTGATCTGGTAGATGCCGGCCTTGAGCGCGAAGGCCATTTCCTCATCGGTCTTGCCGACGCCGGAAAAGACGATTTTGTTCGCGGGCACGCCAGCCTTCAGCGCCTTGCGGATTTCGCCTTCGGAGACCGTATCGGCGCCGGCGCCCTGCGCGGCCAGGGTACGCAAGACCGCCAGGTTGGAATTGGTCTTGACGGCATAGGCGACCAGCGGCGCTTCGCCCTTGGGACTTTTCAGCGACGGATGCGCCGACACCGCGCCGGCGAAGACCGTGAAATGCCGCTCCAGAGTCGCGGTGCTGTAGACATAGACCGGAGTGCCCACGTCGCGCGCGATGTCCGCCAGGGACACCTGCTCGCAGTGCATGACGCCGTTCCGGTACTCGAAGTGATTCATAAGACAGACTTACTGCTGGGTGGGTTCGTGGTTGGTGAAGCTGGCCGCATTGCCAAAACCTTCCAGCGGTGCCTCAGAAATTTTCTTGTTCGAGCGGTACGGATCTTTCTGCTTGTTGACATCGTTGATGTCGGGCTTGGCGCGCTCGGTTTCCTGGCTGGCGGACGTGTCGTCCAGCGTCGCCGTGTCACCGCCGCCGGCATTCTTCGACACCGAATAGCTCGACTTGGCCGCCTTGCCGATCATCGGCGGGGCCTGCTCAAGCTGCCCCATCTTGCCGCAGGCACTGACGCTGACAGCCAGGGCAGCACCCAGCATCGTGACGATCACGAGGCGGGCCTTTGCGGAAACAGGTGACGTCATGAGCGAAGTTCCTTCCAGCGCTGGATTTGCAAACGGACCTGATCGGGTGCGGTGCCGCCGTACGACTGGCGGGACGCAGCCGAGGCCTCGGGCGTTAAGACCTTATACACATCCTCGGTGATCCTGGCTTCCAGATTCTGCAAGTCGCTTAACCGTAGTTGCGCCAAGTCCACACCCTGGCTTTCGGCCAGCTTGACCGCCGCGCCGGTAATATGGTGCGCGTCGCGGAACGGGATGTTGAGGGTACGGACGAGCCAGTCGGCCAGATCCGTCGCCGTCGAGAAGCCCGCGCCGGCCGCCGCACGCATCTTCTCGGGCTGGGCGACCAGGTCGCGCACCATGCCGGCCATGGCGCGAAGCGCCAGATCGAGCGCGTCGAAGCATTCGAACACCGGCGGCTTGTCCTCCTGCATGTCCTTGGAATAGGCCAGGGGCAGCCCCTTCATCACCGTCATCAGCGCGATCAGCGAGCCGGTGATGCGGCCCGTCTTGGCGCGCACCAGTTCGGCGGCATCGGGATTGCGCTTCTGCGGCATGATCGAAGAGCCGGTCGAGAAGGCATCCGACAGCTTGACGAAGCCGAACTGCGGCGTCGTCCAGATGACGATTTCCTCGGCCAGGCGCGACAGATGGCCGGCGCAGATGGCGGCATGCGACATGGCTTCAAGCGCGAAATCGCGCGCCGAGACGCCATCCAGGCTGTTGCCCATGGGCCGGTCGAAGCCCAGCGCTTCGGAGGTCGCGAAACGGTCGATCGGGAAGGGCGAACCGGCCAGGGCCGCCGAACCCAGCGGGTTTTCGTTCATGCGGGCGCGGGCGTCGACGAAACGCGAGCGGTCGCGGCCGAACATTTCGACATAGGCCATCAGATGGTGGCCGAAGGTTACGGGCTGGGCGGGCTGAAGGTGGGTGAAGCCCGGCATCAGGGTGTCGGCCTGCTCTTCGGCCCGCTCCAGCAGGGCCCCCTGAAGGTCGAACAGCTGGGCAATCGTGGCGTCGACGGCTGAGCGCACCCAAAGGCGGAAATCGGTCGCTACCTGGTCGTTACGCGAGCGTGCCGTATGCAGTCGTCCGGCCGTCGGCCCGATAAGCTCGCGCAGGCGCGCCTCGACATTCATATGGATGTCTTCGAATTCGTGGCGGAAAGGAAACACGCCCGTGCGAATCTCGCTCTCGATCGTATCCAGCCCGTCAGCGATCAGTTTGGCATCTTCAAAACTTATGATACCTTGCTTCGCCAGCATGGCGGCGTGGGCACGCGAGCCCGCAAGGTCTTGTTGCCACAAGCGTTTATCGACCTCGATCGAGACGTTGATCGCTTGCATAATCTCGTCGGGCCGGGCATTAAACCGTCCGCCCCACATTTCCTGGCCCTGCGAAGGGACGCGCGCGGCGCCAGGCTCAACGGTACCGGGGGCGCCCGTCTTGGTTTTTGGGTCGGAATGATCGGTCATGGATAACCCTTTGGATAGTGACGGCCTGGCTGGGCAACCGTCGGGACAACCCGCGCCCAAACCCGCACCACAGCCGGCTGACAACGCCGGCGGCACGGCTATAGCCGAGGACAAGCCGCAACCCAAGGCCCAAGGCAAGGCAAAGACATCGAAAAAGCGCGTCAATATCGCGCTTTTCGTCGGCATCGTCGTTGTGGTCGTCGCCATCGCGGCCGGCGCGGGCTTTTTCCTGCTCGGCCCGAAGCTGACGGGTGGCGCCAAGGTTCAGGGACCGGTCACGGCGGAAGCCGCCGAGGGGCCGCTGAAAGGCTACGTCAAGGGCTCAATCGCCCATCTGGTGACCTATGCGCAGCCGAGGCCGATCGACAACATGGCCTTCATGGACCGCGACAGGAAGCCCGTGCATCTCGCCGACTTCAAGGGCCAGGTCGTGGTGCTGAACCTTTGGGCCACGTGGTGCGCCCCGTGCCGCTTCGAAATGCCGACCCTGGCCCACCTGCAGGCGCAATACGCCGGCAAGCCGGTCAAGGTCATTCCGTTGTCGGGCGACACGGAAAACAAACTCGACGACGTCAAATCCTTCATCGACGTGCAGGAGCCGCTTCAGGTCTATGCCGATCCGGAGCTGATCGCCAAGACCGCAAAGCTCAACGTCGCCGGCCTGCCCTCGACCCTGATCCTCAACAAGCAGGGCCAGATCGTGGCGCGCCTCGACGGCGAAGCCAGCTGGGACACGCCCGAAGTCCACGCCCTGCTCGACAAGCTGACGGCGGAATAGTCACTTCAGGATCGGCATCCACCGCTTATAGGTCAGGCAGCGCCAGACCCATTCGAACGGACCGTAGCGGAACAGCGACATCCAGACCGTGCTGGCCACCAGTTGCCAGGCCCAGATCGCCAGCACACAGGGCAGCAGACCGGCATCGTTGACCTCGCCGAAATGCGGTGGATGACTACCGCGACCGCCGTAAAATATGGCCGTCATGATCAGCGACTGGGTCAGGTAATTGGTGAAGGCCATCCGGCCGACGCAGGCCAGCGGGTAGAGCAGCACACGCCCCAAAACGGACCGCCCGGCCAGGATCAGCACCGCGGCATAGCCCAGGGCCACGGGCAGGCACAGCACCGTATTGGCGACCTGGTAGAGGCCGAAGGCCTGCGGAAAGGGAAAGTGTGCCGAGACGCTCTGCCAGGCCTGAAACGCCATGGCGATAAGGCCTGCAGCGGCCATGGCGATGAGGATCGGATACAGGCGAGGATTGCGTTCGCCATGATAGAAGCCCAATCGGAACAGCCCCGCGCCGATCATCATCAGGCCGAGCGTCGTCGGCAGGAAGTCGATCAGCTCGGGAATAATGGTCGAAGCCCATTCTCCGAAATTGCCGGCCAGAGAATCCCAGAAGGTCCCGCGCATGGTTTCCACGACACCGTCGATATCGGCGGCTTGCGGCGCCGTGCCGTCGGCGGCGGTGATCGCCGGCAGGAGAAGGATGGCGCCGCCGGCCAGGAACAGGAACAGCCCCCAGCCGATCAGGATTCGCGGCGCCATATTGCGCCACGGCCAGAAGACGAAGCCCGTAAGAGCATAGGACAGCAGGATGTCGCCATGCCAGACAAGGGCACCGTGGACCAGGCCGAATAACGCCAGCCAGGCCAGGCGGCGGAAGAGCGGCGTTTCCCACGGCGGCGTTCCCGGCGCGATCTCGCGCCCGACCAGGAAGACGCTGGCGCCGAACAGCAGGGTAAAGGTGCTGACGAACTTTTCGCGGAAAAAGACCTCGACCAGCGTCCACAAGGTCAGGTCCGCCGGGCTGAGCGGCACGGGCGACAAGGCCGGATTGGAATAGACATCCATCGGCTGGGCAAAGGCGATGGCGTTGACCGCCAGGATGCCGAAGACGGCCAGCCCGCGGATGTGGTCCAGCGCCACAATCCGCCCTTTCGCCGGTTCTGTCCCGGCGTCGCTCATATCAGGCGGATTTCGGCCGCTTCAGCGCCACCAGCTGCAACACGATGGCCGAAGGAATGGCCAGCGCCAGGTGCGCCAGGACCAGAAGCCCGCCCAGCATGCCGAACGACTGCAGGAGCCCGGCGGACATGTCGGCGTGCTCCAGCACCATCAGCTTGACCAGGGCGGCCAGGCTGCCGAGCACGGTAACGAACAGCGCGCAGAGGATAACCATGGAGACGGCATGGAGCCGTGACGGCGGCGGGCGCAGGCGCCACAGGGCCAGAGACCCGACCAGCCAGGCCAGGGCAAGCACCATCTGCCGCTGGGTGTCGCCTATGGCGTCGCTGGTGCCGACGATAATCTGCGCGACGAACCAGAACAAGCCATGGACCAGCATCGCGGCCAGGGCGGCCGCGATCATCCAGGTCGAATGCGGCATTCGGATTTGCAATTTGTCCATTTAGCGCGTCGGAACCGGCTTTTCGCCGCGGTAGTCGTAGAAGCCGCGCCCGACCTTGCGGCCGACCCAACCGGCTTCGACATATTTCACCAGCAGGGGGCACGGGCGATACTTGGAATCCGACAGACCTTCGTACAATACGTTCATGACCGCCAGCACGGTATCGAGCCCGATGAAATCGGCCAGTTCCAGCGGCCCCATGGGGTGGTTGGTGCCAAGCTTCATGCCCGTGTCGATCGCTTCCACCGTACCGACGCCTTCGTATAGCGTGTAGATGGCCTCGTTGATCATCGGGATCAGGATACGGTTGACGATGAAGGCCGGGAAGTCCTCGGAATTGGCCGTCGTCTTGCCAAGGCTGCGCGCGAAATTGACCGCCCGCTCGTAGGTTTCGGGCTCGGTGGCGATGCCGCGGATGATTTCGACCAGCTTCATGATCGGCACCGGATTCATGAAGTGCAGGCCGATGAACTTGCCCGGCCGGTCGGTCGCCGCCGCCAGGCGCGTGATCGAGATCGACGAGGTGTTCGACGCCAGCATGGCCCCGGGCTTAAGGTGTTCGCACACCGACTTGAAAATGGCCTTCTTGACCTCTTCGTTTTCGGTCGCGGCTTCGATGACCAGGTCGCACTGCGACAGCTCGCCCACCGAGGCGGCCGGCGTCAGCCGCGTCCGCGCATCGCGCGCCACGTCGGCGGTGATGGTTTCCTTTTCGACAAGGCGGCTCATGGACTTTTCAATGCGGTCGAAGGCCTTCTTCACGGCGTCCGAGGATTGGTCGAAGAGGACGACGTCGTAACCCGACTGGGCGGCGACCTGGGCGATACCGGCCCCCATCTGTCCCGCGCCGATGATGCCGACCGAACGAATTTCCATGGTGTCCTCGTGTGTAGCCCCTCGCCTATATGGGGATATGGCGAGCTTTTATGCAATGCAAAATGAAAAGCAAATCCTCCCCGCAGCCAGGCTACGGGGAGGGAGCATTCCTTATCCGCCTATCGCTTACCCCAGCGCCTTCATCAAGGCGGGTACGGCGGTCTTGTAATCCTCGACCAGGCCGAAATCGGCCACACCGAAGATCGGCGCTTCCGGATCCTTGTTGATCGCCACGATCACCTTGGAGTCCTTCATGCCGGCCAGGTGCTGGATGGCGCCCGAAATGCCGATGGCGATGTAGATGTCAGGCGCCACGACCTTGCCGGTCTGGCCGACCTGATAGTCGTTCGGCGCATAGCCGGCATCGACCGCCGCACGGGAAGCGCCGACGGCGGCGCCCAGGCGGTCGGCCAACGGGTCGAGCACGGCGTTGAACTCTTCCGCCGAACCGAGTGCGCGGCCGCCGGAAACGACGACGCGGGCAGAACCCAGTTCCGGACGGTCCGACTTGACCTTCTCTTCCGAGACGAAACGGCTCTTGCCGAAGGCGGCCGGCGCCGCCACGGCTTCGATGGCCGCCGAACCGCCCTCGCCCGCCGGCTTGAAAGCCGTCGGACGCACGGTCAGGACCTTTTTCGCTTCGGAGGTTTGCACGGTTTCAAGGGCGTTACCGGCATAGATGGGCCGCACGAAGGTGCTGCCGTCGACCACTTGCAGCACGTCAGAGATCAGCGACACGTCGAGCAGGGCGGCGACGCGCGGCGCGACGTTCTTGCCCGAGCTCGAAGCCGGGACAGCGACCGTGTCGTAGCTGCCGGCCAGACCGGCGATCAACGTCGACACATCTTCGGCCAGGTCCTGCTTCAGCGCGGCCGACTGCGACACCAGGACCTTGCGGACGCCGGCGATCTTCGCCGCCTGGCCGGCTACGCCATCGACGCCTTCGCCATAGACCAGCACGTCGATCTCGCCGGACAGCGCCTGCGCGGCTGTCACCGTCTTGTGCGTGGAATCACGCAGAGCCGAACCGTCGTGATCGGCAATAACCAGAACCGCCATCAGAGTACTCCCGCCGCCTTGAGATCAGCCACCAGTTCGGCCGCATCGGCCACCTTCTTGCCCGCGCCGCGCTTGGGCGGCTCGGCAACCTTCACCACCTTGAGACGCGGCGCGACATCGACGCCGTAGTCGGCGACGGCCTTGACGTCGAGCGGCTTCTTCTTGGCCTTCATGATATTGGGCAGAGACGCATAGCGCGGCTCGTTGAGGCGAAGATCCGTGGTGATCACCGCCGGCAACTGCACGCCGACGGTCTGCAGGCCGCCATCGACTTCGCGGGTCACCAGAGCTTCCGTACCCTCGATGACCACCTTCGAGGCGAAGGTCGCCTGCGGCCAGCCCGTCAGCGCCGCCAGCATCTGGCCGGTGGCGTTGTTGTCGCCGTCGATCGCCTGCTTGCCCATGATGACCAGGTCGGGTTTTTCCTGTTCGATCACGGCCTTGAGGAGCTTGGCCACGGCCAGCGGCTCGACGTCCTGGTCCGTCTGGATCAGGATGCCGCGGTCGGCCCCGATGGTCAGCGCGGTGACGATGGTGTCGCGCGCCTGCGCCGGCCCGATCGAAACGGCCACGATCTCGGTCACCACGCCTTTTTCCTTCAGGCGGGTGGCTTCCTCGACGGCGATTTCGTCGAACGGGTTCATCGACATCTTGACGTTGGACAGGTCGACACCCGACTGGTCCGCCTTGACGCGGACCTTGACGTTGTAATCGAGCACCCGCTTGACGGGGACGAGTATCTTCATGACTTACCTCTAAAGGCTGGCCTTTGTAGCCGGCAAGAAGACCTGCCAGGCCCTGCGAAGCCGCCATATCCGAGAATTTCTCCGGCGGCTGATGTTTTCGTCGCGCTTGTGCCGCCCGAACCCCCGAAAGTCAATCGGAAAGCCATCAAAACCCCTCGTGAATCAAGGAATTTCGATTGCCCTTGCAACGGGTTCGGCGCATAAGTCGCGCGATTGCCCTTATAGAAAAAGTTTCCGCGAACGTCAACATGCCGAGCAATATCCGCTATCTGAAATACTGGTTTTTGGGCTTGCTGCTGGTCGGGGTGACGCTGACGGCCGGCTATGACCTGCTGTACGGCATACCGAAGCGGAAGTGCGATGCGGCCGGAAACTGGTGGTCCTGGAAGGACCGCCACTGCTACGCGCCCATCTATCTGCCGACGATCACGCACCGCCAGCCGGGCGAGCCTTCGACCATCGACTGGCACGACAAAAAAGCCGCGGCAGCGGCCGCGACCACATCGAAGTAGCGCTCAGGCGGCGCCCGGTCCGCTTGCCGAGCGGAGGACCGCTCGGAATTCACGTCGATTATCCCCGCGGAGCGGCGCTGGCCACGTCGCCAGCGGGCTTGAATGCCGCCACGGCGGCGTCGGCCTTCTGGCGCTGGGCTTCGCTCAGGTCCTGGCGTAGGGCGGAGGCTTCGCGCGCCGCATCCTTGTCGCCCGAACGCGCGGCGATGCTCAGCCACTTGTAGGCTTCGGACGGGTCGAGCGGCACGCCTTCGCCGCGCTCATACAACAGGCCCAGATTGTACTGGCTGTCGCTGACGCCGCGCTCGGCCGCCTTGCGGAACCAGATGGCGGCGGTGACGGGATTCTGCGCGCCGCCGACGCCGTTGTAATACATGGTGCCCAGATTGTGCATCGCCGTGGCGACGCCCCCCTGAGCCGCGCGCTCGGTCCACAGCCGTGCGGCGGCCGGATCCGGCTTCACGTAATTGCCGTCGCCGCGATAGATGCCGCTCAGCTTGTTCTGCGCCTCGGCATAGCCCTGCTCGGCCACGTGGCGCAACTGGTCGACCGCGCCAGGCGCGCGTGCGTCCAGGGCCTGCGAGGCCGCCTGGTATTCGGCGCGCAGCAGGCCGTCGTCGATGCGTTCCGGCGCGGGCGCGACTGCCGTGGCGGCCAACGGCGCCGTCGTCTTCGGTTCAAGATAGTTCCTGAGCCCCAGCGCCGTCAGGCCGCCGACGCCGACGATACCCGCCGCCACGGCGGATACCTTGAACGCCTTGAGCAGCGTGCTTTCCTTGGGCGCCTTGGCCGGCTTGGGCTGGCTGCGCGTACCCGGCTTCAGGCCGAGGCCTGCCAGGGCCCCGCGCGGACGGTCCTCGTATCCGCCTTCCATGCTGGCGCGCACGGCGGCCCTGGCCGCGGCCAGGGCGTCGCGCGTCGAAACCGAAATGCCCGGCTCTTCGTCCAGGAGGTCCATCTCTTCATCGGCCCGCGGACGGGGGGCCACACCCCCGTCGGCCAGTTCATCGGCAAGGTCGAGCGTGGCGCGCGCCCGGCCGAAACCGTGGGCGGCGGTCGCTTCGGTACGGGGCGCCGTCTTGCGGGCGACCTCGATATCGGCGAACGGATCGCTCTCCTCATCGACGGCGGGGCTCGCCTGACGGCCGGTCGCCGGCACGAGTTCGTATTCCAGATCTTCCGCGGCAAACGGGTCGAACGCGGGCTCGTCCCCGGCAACAGCGACCTGTGGCTGAACGGCTGGCGCCTCTTCGATCGGGGCTTCCGGGCGGACAACCGGCTCCGCCTCGGGACGGCCAACGGACGGGGGCGCGCCCGCGTCATCGTCGTCCATGTCGGCGAACGGATCCGGCAGGCTGGCGGCAGACGGCCGCGACGCCTTCGCTGCGCGAAGATTGTTTTCGGCCAGCAGGGCTTCCGTCTGGGCCTGGGCCAGCTTCTGGTCGAGACGCGCGCGCGCCTCATCGAGCATCCTGGCCGTACGCTCTTCCGACTGGCGGATACGGTCCGTCAGTTCACCGCGCACGTGATCGCGATGCGCTTCGATCGCCTGACCGATACCTTCGACAGCCTGGGCCGTGCGGCGCTCGCTTTCCGCCATGCGTTGCCCCAGGCGTTCGGAAATACGCGCAATCTCGTTGCCGAGGCGCTCCAGTGCCTGGGCATGGCCGCTGTCGGCGCGCTGCTGACGCGCCTCGACGGCTTCGGCAACGCGGCCGATTTCGGCGCCCAGCCGGTTCATGCCCTCGGTTCCCGCAGCTTCCACCGACGACACGCGGCGGTTCAGCGTTTCGGCGACGCGCATGACGTCGGCGCCCAGCTTCTCGATGGCGGCGGCCGAACGCTGCTCGGCCTGCTCGACGCGGCGCGCGAACGTCTTCAGCACCTGCTCGGTCGTCGCATTGGTCCGGTCGTCGAGTGCACGCAGCAGTTCGGCGCGCGAGTCCTCGACCCGGCGCGACAGGTCATTGGCCAGTCGCGACAGCGACTGGACCTGTTCGGGATCGGTGACGTCACCGCGCTCCTCGGCGCGATTCAGCCGCGCATCCAGCGTGGTGAAAGCCTGCTCCAGAGCGCGGATGGCCCCCGAAGTCTGGGCTTCGGCCTGCTCAAGGCGCTGCGCCAGACGGGTCACGACCTTGTCGATCGCCACTTGCGCCACGCGCTCGGGATCGCGAACCTCGATCTGCGCCAGACGATGCGAAAGGCCGACCATGTCCTCACGGATGTCCTTGACCGTATCGCGGCTGCGCTGCTCGCCTTCGTACAACTGGTTGGCCAGCTTGCCGAGCGCGCCTTCCACCGTGCGGATCGTGTCGAGCGCGGCGGGGCTCTTGAGTTCGTTTTCGAGGCGGGCGATATGCTCCCGTTCCTCGCGCAGATTGCTTGACAGGCCTTCCAGGCGTTCAGCCTGGGCGTCGATCAGCCGCTCAGCCTGTTCAAGGCGCTGGGCCAGGGCCTCGCGGCTTTCTTCCTGGTGCGCGCGCAGGCTTTCCGTCTGCTCGGAAATGCGATCGGCCTGAGCCGCTTCGGACCGCTCCAGGCGGTCGAGGATAGAATCGACGGCCGACGACACGCCGCGCACAGCTGTTGCGGAACGCGTTTCCGACCCCTCGATGCGGGCGCTCAATGCCTCGAGAACGCGGGCCACGCGGCCGAGTTCGTCGGAGGCCACGTCGTAGCCGCGGTCTTCGTCATGACGCGGCCGATCCTCGAAAATCGAACGGCGGCGCAGGTCGGACGAATTGATGCCGCGACCTTCACGCGCCGCCAGCGGACGCGCGCCCGAGGAATAGGGCGCCGCCGGCCGGCGCGGCTCGTCATCCAGATCGTTGTGGGTTTCGCGGTACGCCGGACGACGGCGGATCGTCTGCGATTCGCGTGCTTCCGACCGCCCCTCGCTGCGCTCGCGCTCGCGGCTGATCGCCGCGCCGACATCCTCGCCTTCGAGAATCATATGGTTCAACCACTCGCCGAGCGTCATGCCGGACCGGCGCGCCAAGTCCTTGGCGACCTCACGCGCCTTGGCGTCGATCCCTTTAACACTCCAAGGTGCACTCGCGCTCATGCGATTCCCCATACTTCCGACTCGGAAGCCTAGACCGCAGAATGTTGGGTGTAAACCTTTTGTTAACCGCTACATCTTGATAGACGTAATTTCTCTGTGGAAATCCCGGAACATGGTTTCGCTTTTCAGGAGAACGACAATTGCGCCGCATACCCCTGGCTGCGGCGAGGGCAGCATCTGGTGCCGCCCATTCGTTTTTCCGGCGATGCCGCTTGCCGGGGCGCGCCGCCGCCGGCATATGGGCACGATGGAAATCGATCTCGTCCCTACAGTGATTCTGCTGTGCCTGGCCAGTGCCCTGGCGACGTTTTGCGGCTATATGGGCCAGCGCCCGATGAATCCGAACCACGGCCCGCGCATGGTGCCCTGGCGGTTTCTCATGCTGCTGCTGGTGGTGGTGGCCATGATGCTGATCGTCCACGTCCTGAACCTGCTCGGCTTCACGACCGGGCAACAGCAACCGCGATATTGAAAAAGCGCCGGAATATCCGGCGCTTTTAAAATTTAACCCGCGAAACACCAGGCCAGGACGGCCTTTTGCGCGTGGATGCGGTTTTCAGCCTCGTCCCAGATCACAGACTGCGGTCCGTCGATGACGCCGTCCGTCACCTCTTCGCCGCGGTGCGCCGGCAAGCAGTGCAGGAACAGAGCATCCTGGCGCGCCAGCTTCATTAGCGCCTCGTTGACCTGATAAGGCTGGAAGGCCTCCAGGCGTTCGTCGTGGTCGAGATCGCCCATCGACACCCAGGTATCGGCCATGACGACGTCGGCGCCCATCACCGCTTCCTGCGGATCACTGGTGACGGTGACTTTTGCACGCGCTTCCGATGCAAAAACCATGGCGTTCATGGCGGGCTTATAGGCGTCCGGGCAGGCGATGTTCAGCGTGAAGCCGAAGCGCGCAGCGGCATGGATGAAGCTGTTGCACACATTGTTGCCATCGCCGACCCAGGCCAGGGTCTTGCCTTCGATGGCGCCGCGATGCTCCTCGATCGTCTGGATGTCGGCCAGGATCTGGCACGGGTGACTCATATTGGTCAGCCCGTTGATCACCGGGATCGTGGCCGCCTTGGCCAGGCGCTCGACGTCCTCATGGCGGTTGGCGCGGATCATGATGGCGTCGACCATGCGCGACAGCACCTTGGCCGTGTCCTCGATCGGCTCGCCGCGGCCGAGCTGCATGTCGAGCGCGGTCGAGATGATGGCGTCGCCACCAAGCTGGCGGATGGCGGCGTCGAACGAAAAGCGCGTCCGCGTCGAGTTCTTTTCGAAGATCATCGCCAGCACGCGGTGCTTCGCCGGCGCGTCGGCGTCCGGCTGGCCCTTGGGCCAGCCCTGCCGCAGTTTTTTCCGGGCATGCGCGTCATCGACGATGGCGCGCAGATCACCTGCGCTCAGGTCGCAGATGTCGAGAAAATGGCGGGTCATGAATGACTCCCTGAATTTTTTGGATGCGCTTAGGCGGATTCTTTGGCCTTGGCGGCGGCGCGAAGGGACTCGAAGGCCTTTTCCAGCAGCCCGACGGCTTCTCTCGCCTCGGCCTCGGTCAGGTTCAGCGGCGGCAGCATACGGACGCAGTTGTCCGAACCGCCGGCGATCAGCAGGCCGGCATCGCGCGCCGCCGCCATCACCTCACGATTGTTGGGCTTGACCTTGATGCCGACCAGCAGGCCCTTGCCGCGGATTTCCTCGATCATATCGGGCCACGCATCCTTAAGGCCTTCCAACTGCTGGCGCAGGTAGCCCGAGACGCGGTTGACGTTGCCGAGCAATTCCGGCTTCGAGATTTCGCCGAAGGCCGCCAGCCCGACCGCTACGGCCAGCGGATTGCCGCCGAAGGTCGAGCCGTGCGTACCGAACACCATGCCCGAAGCCGCCTCGCGCGTCGCCAGGCACGCGCCGATCGGGAAGCCCCCGCCAAGCGCCTTGGCGACGCACATGATGTCGGGCGTCACGCCGGAATACTCATAGGCCCACAGCTTGCCCGAACGGCCCATGCCGCACTGGATCTCGTCGAAGATGAGCAGCAGGCCGTTGCGGTCGCAGAGATCGCGCAGATTTTGCAGTTCGGCGTCGGTCAGGGCACGGGCCCCGCCCTCGCCCTGCACCGGCTCGATCATGATGGCCGCGGCCGTGGGCGCCGCGGCTGCGGCCTGCAGCGCTTCCGGATCGTCGAGGCTGACATTGACAAAGCCCGGCAGGCGCGGACCGAAGCCCGTAATATAGGGCTCGTAGCCGCCGGCCGTCACGGCCGCCAGGGTCCGCCCGTGGAAGGCGCCCTTGAAGGTGATGATGTCGGCGCGCTGGTCGTTGCCGTTATGGCTGTGATACTTGCGCGCCGTCTTGATGGCGCATTCGACCGCCTCGGTACCCGAATTGGTGAAGAAGACCTGATCGGCGAACGAAGCGGCGCACAGTTTCGCCGCCAGGTCCTTCTGGCCCGGAATGCCGAAGATGTTGGAGACGTGCCAGACCTTTTCGGCCTGCGCCTTCAGGGCTTCGATCAGCACCGGCGCGGCATGGCCTAACCCGTTGGTCGCCACGCCCTGCACGAAGTCGAGATAGGCTCGGCCCGATCGATCGTACAAACGCGTACCCTCGCCGCGCTCGACCTCGATGGGTGCGCGATTGTAGACGCCGTAGAGATGATCTTCCGAAACCTCGCTCATGACAGTATTCCCAAAAAGATAAAGCCCTCCCGTACTCGCTTCCGGAGATGGAAGCGTCACGAAAGGGACACAATATCTAAGCTTTCGGGGCTTAGGCGTGCCTTTTGAATAACAATGGCCGCAATGTCAATGGGATTGGAGCGCGCGTCAGGGATCGACGCGCGTCACCACATAACCCCGGCGTTTAAGCTGCGCCACCAGTCCGTCGGGCCCGATGAAATGATCGACGCCGGCAACCACGAAGGTCGTGCCCTTGCCCTTCAGCAAAGCTTCGACCTGCGGCATCCACAGGGCGTTCCGTTTCACCAGAAGCAGGTCGTAGAATTTGGCGTCGCGCGCCTTTTGCGCCATCAGTTGTGAGGTCAGGGTCCGCTCGTCGCCCGCCGCCCACGCCCTTGCCATGCCGTCGACGCTGTCGGCCGGATCGCCCGTACCGAAATGGGCCGCCAAGGCCCGCTTCAGCGCCTGGGTGCCGTCGGCGCTGCCTTCGCCGAGCGCATGGAGGTAACCGTAATGCGTCCCGTTGTCCTCGAAGCCGCCGGTCCTGTGTTTCAATGCTTTCGCGCGGTGGAACAGGGTCATGTCGACGCCGCTGTCGACCGAGAAGGCGCCGCCCTGGAGATCGAGTTGACCGATCATGGACGCCATGACCGCCGGACGGACGTGTTTCTGCTCTTCCGTCGTCGTGTCGTAGCGGTTCAGGATGGTTTCCAGCTGATGTTTTTCGGCGCCGGTCAATCCGGCCGTCAGGACGGCCCCTCCCGCCGTGACCTTGCCGGGCCGCGGCTTGAAGTGCGGCAGGGCATCGAGGTCCGGCACTTCGAACCAGGCGGCGTCGGCGCTGTCGAATGCCTGGAACAGGCGTTTGTCCATCCAGTCCGTGCCAGGCTTCAGCACATGGATGCTGCCGAAAAGGTAGACGGTCGCCTGGCCGTTCTGCACACGCCACAACAGAGGCGCCCCCGTAGGTCCAGGCAGGGCGTTCGTACCCCCGGCCACCGTCGCGACGGCTGCGGGGCTTTCTGCGACGGGCGCGTCAAATTTCAGCGCCGTCCAGGTGACGACGGCAAGACCGCCGGCGAGGAGGCCGATACAGGCGTCGCGCACCCATGGCGGCGTCTGCACCATCTGGCGCCGAATCTGTCGTACGAGCTGGTCTGCCATTGCTTTCCCCATCGCAACCGTTTTGCGGTGGCGGGACTGCAAGACTCGCGCCAGGGTGGACCGGCTGGATTTGGCACAGGCGCCGCCAGCATGATGCCGCTCAGGGAACGACGCGTTCGGCCGTGACGCCATGGGCCTGAGCATGGCGATCAGGCTGTCGGGGCCGACCAGGTGTCCGGCGCCCACCGCGATGAAAACCGTACCCTTGCCCTTGAGAATGTCCTCGACCTGGGGCTCCCAGGCGGCATTGCGCGCAACGATCATGCGCCGATAGCCTGAAGGGTCTTCCTTTTTCATCCGGTCGACCAGTTCCCGGGCGAGCGTCGCCTCGTCGCCGTCTTCCCAGGCCTTGAGAAGCGGCGGCAGATCGGTTGCGAGCGTGTCGGCATCCTTCAGCGACTGGCGCAGGGCCGCCTCGTCTCCGGCTTCGTCGGCGGGCGCCAGAATCTGCATCTGCTGGTCCAGGGTCTCGAAACCGTGCACGGGTTTTCCGGACGTCCGCGCGGCCTGGAGCAGGGTCAGGTCAACACCGACCCTGGGACTATAGCCCATGGCGGAAATCTTCTGCGTCATCAGCACCAGACCGGCCGCCCATTTCTTGAAACCTTGAAGCCGGTCCGCATTCAACCCGTAGGGCGCGCCAAGCGCGTCGATCTTCCGGATTTCGGCGTCGGTCAGCCCCCTGGTCATGTCGCCGGCAGGGTTGAGCGCATATTTCTGCATGGCCTGCGCGACCCCGGCGGCGTCATCGAGATCCGGAACCTCGAGCCAAAGATCGCGGGCGCTGTCGAAGCGCCGGCGCAAATCCGGCGAAAGCCAATCCACGCCGTCTTTCATGACATGGATGGTGCCGAAAAGGTACACGGTGGAGTCGGCATCGTGGATAACCCACAGGGCCGGGTGTGCCGCTTCGGCACGCGCCTGGTGCGGCCACATTCCGCAGGCCGCCGTCGCCAGGGCCGCGGCCCCCAGCGCCAGGCCCAGGAAGCGATGAAGGCGCTCGGCCAGCCAGTCCTTTACCATCATGATGATACCCCCCTCGCATCGGTCAGCCCGTAACGTTTCAATCGGGCAGGAATATGTCTTCGATCGTGAGACCGAACGTGGCAGCAATGGCGAAGGCCAGGGGCAGGGATGGATCGTACTTGCCGGTTTCGATGGCGTTGACCGTCTGGCGCGAGACCTTGAGCCGGTCGGCCAGTTCGGCCTGTGACCAGTTGCGTTCGGCACGCAGCACTTTGAGCTTGTTGTTCATCAGCGATATTTCAGCCAGGCGCCGATCTGCCCGAACACCAAACCCAGAACGAACGGCGCCATACCCGAAACACGGCCGATGATAAAGCCGTCGTCCGCCCCGTCCATGCCGCCGATGAACTGATGATAGGCTTGCGGAAACATCAGCGGAACCAGCCCGGACACGGCAAACAGGGCAAATCCGATGACAAAGCCGCTTTGCGCCGCAAAGCGCTTCTTGGCGATCATGAATTCGTCCATCGCCGCCGCCTTGATGCGACGGACATAGAGCAGTCCCGCAATGATGGCGGGAATGGCGACCAGATCCACCCCATAGCCATAGACCGGGAACGGTGGATGGCGGATCCAAACCATATTGAAACCGCCAAGCAGACCGGCAGCCAGAACCATTATTCCCGCCACACTCCAAAAACGCACGCCCATTGCCAATACCTCCCGTCAAAATGACAAGCTACCCTTACATTCACGCACGCAATATGTCAAGCGACCTTGTCAAAAAGACACCTCACCTTGACACAAACGCGATCTTTACGGGTTTCGCCTAAAAGGAGGGCGATGGCCCGCCCCTTGCATATCCATCAGTGAAATTTGCAACCTGTCCCAAAGGCGAGCATGCTGACCTGCGATACCGTTCCCGCTTCATCCCTGACCGCCCGCGATATCGAGCTGTGGCGCGGCATGCAGACCGTGACGCCGGCCTTCGCCTCCCCGCTGTTGTCGCCGGATTTCGTCCAGGCCGTGGCCGCCGTCCGGTCGGACGTCCGCGTCGCCGTCTTCAAGAAGAACGGCCGCACGGTCGGCTTCCTGCCCGTGCATGTCCGCCCCGGCCGCTTTGCCCGCCCGGCCGGCGCGCCGTTTTCCGATTACAGCGCCCTGATCACCTTTCCCGAACCGCAGATCCGCATCGGTGACGCCCTGCGCGCGGCCGGCATCCACCGCTTTCAGGCGATCGGCCTGATCGATCCCTACGGCGTCTTCAGCGAGTGCCCCGGCGGCGAGAACGACGAAGCCCACGGCATCGACCTCAGCGGCGACACGACGAACAACGCCAACAAGAAGCTGCTGAAGAACATCCGCCGCATCACGCGCCATCTCGAAGACGCCCACGGCGAGGTGCGCATCGTCGCCGGCGACCGCACGCGATCGACCTTCGACGCCATGATCGACTGGAAGCGCCGCCAGACCCGCGACACCGGACTGCACGACTTCGTGGGCGCGCCCTGGGTGCAAAACATGCTCGGCCGGCTGTTCGAGGCCGACACAACCGGCCTGCACGGGTTCATGGTTACGCTGATGGCCGGCGATACGCCCGTGCTGGCGCATTTCGGCGCGCGTCTTGGCGATCGCGCCCATCCGTGGATTTCAAGCTACGACCCGGCGTTCTCGACCTTCTCGCCGGGCCAGATCTTCCTTAACGGCCTGCACGAGCCGCTGGAAGCCGCCGGCGTGCGCTATTACGACCTGTCGACCGGCCAGCAGGCCTATAAGGCCATCTTCTCCAATACGTCCTTCGCCGTGCGCCATACCCGCGCCTACAGCAACGCCCCCGACGCCCGCCTCAGCGCCGGCATGGCGCGAGTCGGCGCCGATATTCGCCGCGCCCTGGGCCCCAAGGTCGACGGTGCATTCGCCCGCCTGAACCGCCGCCTCGACCAGATCGCTACGCTGGAACTCGATACGCTCGGCCGGGCCCGAGGCGTTGCCTACGCCTTTTCGAACGCTTCAAAACGCATGAAGGTTGCCGACCATGGATAAAGCCATGCCGTTTCCGACAGACCGCGCAGGGGCGGCCGTTCCGGGCAGCGTCAGCGTCATCATACCGACCTTCCGCCGTCCCGAAGGACTGGACCGCGCCATGGCGTCGGTGCTGATCCAGACGGCGGTCGGCGATACCCCGGTCAGCCTTATCATCTGCGACAACAGCCCCGAGGCATCGGCCCGGACCCAGGTCGCGGCGCTGGCCGCCATCGCCCCCATCGCCATTACCTATGTTCACGAACCGCGCACAGGCGTGGCCAATGCGCGCAATGCCGCCGTCGAGGCGTCGGACGCCGAATTCATCGCCTTCCTCGATGACGATGAAGAAGCCCCCGCCGGCTGGCTTTCCACCCTTCTCAGGACGCAAGCCGAGTTCGGCGCCGACGTTGTTTTCGGTCCGGTCCAGGCCCGCCTTCAGGATCGCGACGCCGCCTTCCCGCAATACTTCGAGACCTTCTTCTCGCGCACAGGGCCTGAGCAATCTCAGCGCCTGGAAGCCTATTACGGCTGCGGCAACAGCCTGATCCGCCGGTCGGTCATGCCGAAGACCAAGCCGTTCTGCACCGACCACAACGAGATGGGCGGCGAGGACGACAAGCTGTTCGGGGATCTTTATCGCGAAGGCCGCGTCATGGCATGGTCGGCGGAGGCCACGGTCTTCGAAGACGTGCCGCCGTCGCGTTCGACACTCAAGTACACGCTGCGCCGGGCCTTCGCCTACGGCCAGGGCCCCAGCTTCTGGGCGGCGCTGTCGCACAAGCCGCTCACCTGCGCCGCATGGATGGTCCAGGGCGTCGTGCAGGGGCTGCTGTTCTCGCTGATCGGCGGCATCCTCTACATGATCGGCAGCCGCCAAAGCGCGCCGCGCCTCGACAAGGCCATGCGCGGCTTCGACAAGGCCATCTGGTTCCCGCCGTTCAAAATCGGCTTTTACGGCCAGGCCCTCCTCAAGAACAGCGGAAGCCACTGATGGACACCCTGCTGAACTGGACGCCGGAGCATGCCCGGCGATTCACGCGCGACAACCTTCTGTTCGATCACGACCTGCATCAGAGCGACCTGTTCGGCGACGAGGCGCTGATCGGCCTGATCGACCGCTTCCCGCGCGAAGGCGTCGAGGTCTTCACCATGGGCTACGACCCGGCGACGTCGGGACAGTGGTTCTTCGGCCGGCGCGGCAATCTCGACGGCCGCGCCCTGCTGGACGGCGTCAAGGCCGGCAGGTTGTGGCTGAACCTGCGCAAGGTCAACCACCACGACCCGGCGATCAATGCGCTGTGCGAGCGCATGTTCGAGGAAATAGCGGCCAGGACGGGCGTGTCGACGCTGAAGCCCGACCTGGGCCTGCTGATTTCGTCGCCCAACGCCCACGTCTTCTATCATCTCGACATGCCGCTGGTCATGCTTTGGCAGCTGCGCGGCGTGAAAAAGGTCCACGTCTATCCGGCCGCGGCGCCATGCATCCGCGATGCCGACCTGGAAGCCATCGCGCTTCGGGAATCCGACGAACAGCTGCCATACGACCCGGCCTGGGACCGGATGGCGCTGATCCACGACCTCAAGCCCGGCGAGATGATGACCTGGGTCCAGAACGCGCCCCACCGCATCGTCAACGGCGATATGGTCAACGTCTCCCTGTCGATCGAGTTTCAGACGCCGAAATCGCTATGGCGCGCCAACCTTATCTACGGCAACGGCCTGCTCAGGCGCTGGTTCGGCTTCAAGCCGTCCCTGACGCAGCGCAAGCTTTGGCTGGAACCGTTCGTTGTCGCCTTCGCCCGTATCGTCAAGCTGGCGGGCGGCTTTCGCGGCAACAAGAGCCCGCTCAAGCCGCGCTTCTCGCTCGATGCGTCACGGCCGGGCGTCCCGCTGTTCGACGAAGGCGTGACGCCGCCTGAGCCGGTGCGCAGGTCGGCGGCGTAAAGAGACTTATACCGACGGCCATAAAGAATGACCGTCGGTATTCGCTTTTTTCGGCTCAAACGCCGCATGGCGGGCCGCCCACGAAGCGTTGTCCTGACGCTTCGCTCCTTGAGGACCACCAGGCATTGTCCTAACGCTTCGCTCCTTGAGGACAAGGCGGCGGCGGGCAAGGTACGAAAAGATTGGCGCCCGTGCCAATGGCGATCGAGTCAGGATCAATCGCCGTTGGCATCCCTGCCGGAAGGCTGGCTGTCCGATTTAACACCATTTGGTGGCGACGCCCCAGTCTTTCGCGCAATAATTTTGCTTCGGGTGGTCGCTGGTGGGACATTTTCGCCAATATTGGCAGGAAATCGCGAGCTCACGCCCGAACGTCACCGCCTTTTCGTTTGACCGATCGGCAAAGCACTGGCTTAATGTTTGCACAATTCGTTACTCTGGCTGCCTATGCTAAAGGGATCAAGGAGAAACGGCGAATACCCGTGCTCCGCCGCTCCCGGACTTGCTGCTACCGAGACCGCGATTGTCGCCGGCGTCGAAACCCGGCGTCCTCGATAACAGCTCGTTACTAAGGAGAGCGCACATGGCCGAAGGTACGGTCAAATGGTTCAACACCACCAAGGGCTACGGCTTCATCCAGCCCGCGTCGGGCGGAAATGACGTGTTCGTCCACATCTCGGCTGTTCAGCGCGCCGGCCTGCAGGGCCTGTCCGACGGCCAGAAGGTCAGCTACGAGCTGCAAACCGAGCGCGGCAAGACTGCGGCGGTCGATATCAAGCTGCTCTGATCGGTCGCACAATTCGATATTCAAAGACGCAGGTCCGGATTTCCGGGCCTGCGTTTTCGTTTAAGCGGACGCTTTCAATTGAAATTGGTGCGGTAAGAATATACGACAGGTCTCTGCTGGGGGAATTGCCTTTTGGGGGGACCATGATTCGCAATATTTTTGTGCTGTGTTCGGTGGCCGTATTGTTGACGGCCTGCGGCGGTGGAAGTGGGGGAGGTGCACCGACGCTGAATGTCAGTCTGTCTTCATCCAGCGGCAACGCTACCGTAACCGAAGGTGGGCAGGCGACGCTTACCACGACGGGAACTGCATCTGGCTCGGTTTCGACGCCGGTCGTTGCCGACGTCCAATATGATACCTCGGTTTTTGCCAGCGGCAGCGCCGTAGCCGGAAGCACATCCGGCACCTACACGGTTTCCGCGCAAACGCGCAGCGATCTTGCTCCCGGCGAATACAAGGGCAATGTCACCTTCCGTCTGTGTCAGGAAACGGCCTGTACTCATGTCTACGCCGGGTCCACCGTTACCTACGCCTACGATATCGTCGTCAACCTGAAGGATTGGGCGACATATCAACGGGAGCCCGGGCATTCGGGCTATGTCCACCTGACGCTCGATCCGTCCAAGTTTGCGAAGGCGTGGGAGTGGTCGGCGCCGAACGGTGAATTGCTGTCGACAATCTCGTCTCATGACGGAACCATTTTCGTCAGTGGCAGAAGTAGCTTCGGTACCATCCATGCAATTTCGGCGTCGAGCGGAACCCAATTGTGGAGTTACGACGCGCCTGGCAACAGCCTTGGCGCACCGGGCTATGCTGCTGGAAATGTGTACGTTCAGATTCAGACGATGAACGAGACCAATTCCGTCACGGCGTTGAATGCGTCGACGGGGACCTATGTGCAGCAGATGTCGTTCGCTTCGCAGTGGGCTGGCTTCCTTGCGCCGACACTGTATTCGGACAGCGCCTATATTGCCGCCGGCTATTATGGAAATGGCGTGTATGCGTTCAAGCTTGCGGACGGAAGTCAGACATGGACTGCCAGCGACAGCGGCGGATCGATTTGGGACGGTGAAGCGCCGGCAGTCGATGAAACCTATGTCTACTATTATTCGGGCAGCGCTCTGGACGTATTCAACCGCAGTACGGGCGCAAAGGTAGCAAGTATATCCGACCCGTTCTTTAACTGGAGCGGCTACTCCTATTATTCCGGACCAATCATCGGTTCCGACCAGAACGTCATCGCCTTTAGCGGATCGGCAATGAACAGCGGCAGTATGATCGATCAGGCGCAGGTTGGCCGGCCGTTGGTCAATTTTTCCGTAAAGACCGGCTCCTATGCCTGGAGAACGGCGAACGTCTACCGGACCGCGCCGGCGTTCCACAATGGAATGCTTTTTGCCGGACGCAAATCGAGCGCCACGCTCGACGCAATAAAGGAAAGCGACGGTAGCATTTTGTGGTCATGGTCTGCGCCGGGCGACTCGACAACAGTTGGCAACGTAGTGGTCGTCGACAATCTCGTATTTGTCAGTACGGAGGCCCATATTTACGCCATCGACTTGACGACGCATGCGACTGTTTGGACATACAATGCGCCTGGCGCCCTGGCGATTATCCCAGGTAGTATCCTGGTGATTTCAGAAGGCAGCTACGCGGGCAATTTCTCCACCATTTTCAGTGATGGCAAGCTGGTAGCCATAAAGCTCATGTAGACTGGGTCTTCGTGGCAATGGAAAGCATCATTTTGATTTCCTTTGCAGCGACGCCTTCGAGCCGATAGTCGCGCAGGGATTTCGAGCCCTTGCGCTTCGCCAGCCGGCGCCCCTGTTCATCGAGCAGCAGCGCGTGATGGTGGTACCGCGGCGTCGGCAGGCCCAACAGCGCCTGTAGCAGAACCTGGGTATGCGTCGCGTCGAACAGGTCGTGGCCGCGCACGATGTCGGTCACGCCCTGGCGGGCATCGTCGATCACGACGGCCAGGTGATAGGCTATGCCGATGTCCTTACGGCCCAGGACCACATCGCCGTTGACCTCGGGGCGTGCCGAATGCCTGCCGGGCCGAAAAAGCACTTCCTGAAAACTCAGGGTGTCGTAACGTGGCCCCAGCACCGATTGCGCCGCTTCCAGCGATAGCCGCCAGGCGGGTGTATCGGTCGTTTCCACGGTGGAGTCCGCGGCTTCGCCCTGGGGTGCGCTCAGGGCGGCCTCGACCTGGGCCTTGCGCGTGCGGTGGTCGGGATAGACCACGCCCAGGGCGCGCAAGGCCTCCAACGATTCCTGGTAATCGGAAATGTGTTCGCTCTGCCGCAGGACGGGCTCGGGCCAGGTCAAGCCGAGCCAGGCCAGATCCTCGTATATCGCCGCTTCGAAATGCGGCCGGCAGCGCGTGTGGTCGATATCCTCGATGCGCAGGATAAAACCGCCGCCATCGGCCTGGGCCGCGTCGAAAGCGGTAAGCGCGCTGAACGCATGGCCGAGATGCAGATAGCCGGTGGGCGAGGGAGCGAAGCGGGTTATGAAGGTCATGGTCGCAGCATAATTTGCCGTCATCGAAAATTCACTGTTTCCTTTCGGCGGAATCGGGTTCAATCTATCCACAGGCTGAGGCACCGGATTTACAGGCGTGCGACAGACGCCTTTGATGCTCCGGTGCCGGCGCCCGAACCCGTGCCATAAGGAGCCTCGTCTTCAAAACCTGTGCTTGTCATAAGCCGCCTGACAGACCCGACCGGAGGATGTCATGCAGGTCCTGAAACACCCGCCGCACGACTGGCGCGCCCTCGTGCTTAACGCCGATTTCCGGCCTCTGTCCTACTATCCGCTGTCGACCAAGCCGTGGCAGGAGGTCGTGAAAGCTGTGTTCGAAGACCGCGTGGACGTGGTCCAGACCTATGACATCGAAATCCATTCGCCGTCGATGAAAATGCGGCTGCCCAGCGTCGTCAGCCTCAAGACCTATATCGACCAGAACCGTCCGCCAGCCTTTACCCGGTATAATGTCTTCCTGCGCGACCGTTTCCGCTGCCAGTACTGCGGCTCGCCCCACGAATTGACCTTCGATCACGTCGTGCCTGTCAGCCAGGGCGGCAGGTCGAGCTGGCAGAATATCCTGACGGCGTGCGCGCCCTGCAATCTGCGTAAGGGCGGCAAGACGCCGCAGCAGGCGCGCATGATGCCGGCAAAAAATCCACACCGGCCGACAATGTTTCAATTGCAAGAGCTCGGGCGCTCTTTTCCCCCTAACTATCTGCACGAAAGTTGGATAGATTACCTGTACTGGGATACGCCTCTGGAGACGTAAACACTTTCCAGACACAGGTGGCCCCGGCAAGGTGGGGATACCGACGCCAGAACGGCGCGGCAGTTGAGAAAGTTCGGCAAGACATGTCACCTGTGCGGTTCGAGATGGACAAGCGCGCCTTCGGCGTCGTCAATTTCGTGCGCGGCAGGGGCCAGACGCGCTATGCGGTCGAACCCCTGAGGAAGGCGCTGGAAACCACCCTCAATGTACGCGTGACCGCAAGGCGTGAAAAGCTGTTCGGTCCCAAGGTGCATAGCTTCACCTTCATGGGTGAGACGGTGAAAGTGCATATGACGGACAGTGGCGACGCCCGTCTGGACCTTGGCCATATCGACGATGAGGTGCGCGAAACGCTTCTCGAGCATATGCGCCAGAGCCTCGACTTCGAAGGAAGGTAGCTTTACGCAGGCCGCGAATTGCGCTCTTCTCGCGACAGGGAAGGGAACTGCCGTCATGACCGAGCCAGCGACCGACAAGACAGCGCCGAAAGGCCTGCTCCATTTTCTGAAAATGCTGGGACCGGGACTGGTTACCGGCGCTTCGGACGACGATCCCTCCGGCATCGCCACCTATAGCCAGGCCGGGGCCCAGTACGGGCTCATGACCCTGTGGACGGCGCTGGTCACCTTTCCCCTCATGGCGGCGGTGCAGGAAATGTGCGCGCGCATCGGCGTCGTCACGTCCCACGGCCTTACGGGCCTGCTGAAGCGGAACTATCCCCGGCCGGTGCTGTGGTTGATGGTGCTGTTCAGCTTTCCGGCCATCATCCTCAATATCGGCGCCGATCTGGCCGGCATGGGCGCGGTGTCGAACCTGATCTTTCCGCGGGTGTCGTCCGAGGCCTTTTCGTCCGGGTTCGCCCTGGTTCTGGTCCTGGCCATCGTCTTCCTGCCGTATCAGAAGTTCGCGTCGGCGCTGAAATGGCTGTGCGCCGTGCTGCTGGTCTATCTTGTCGTACCCTTCCTGTGCCGCACCGACTGGCTGGCTGTCGTGAAAAGCACCTTTATTCCTCATATCGGGCTGAACAAGGACTTCATCAACGTGCTGGTGGCCATCCTGGGCACGACGATTTCGCCATACCTGTTTTTCTGGCAGGCCACCATGGAGGTCGAGACGGTGCGCTGCGACCATGTGATCGTCGACAAGCGCTATATCCGCGATGTCGGTTTCGATGTCGATTTCGGCATGTTCTTCTCGAACGTCGTCATGTTCTTCATCATCCTGACGACCGGGACGGTGCTCTATACCGCCGGCATCCGCCAGATCGATACGGTCGAGGAGGCGGCCAAGGCGCTCGAACCGCTGGCCGGTAAAGGGGCCTATTACCTCTTTGCGCTCGGCATTGTCGGAACGGGGCTTCTGGCCATCCCCGTGTTGAGCGGCGCCCTGTCCTATATTATTTCGGAAGCGTTCGGCTGGCGCGAGGGCCTCGACCGCAAGTTCGTCGAGGCCAAGGCCTTCTACACGGTGGCCATCGTGTCGCTGGTCGTCGGCCTGCTTATCAACTACCTCGGCATCAGCCCGATCAAGGCGCTGATCTGGTCGGCCATCCTGTACGGCGTGACCTCTCCGGTCATCATCGCCATCGTACTGCACATCTCGAACAACAAGACGGTCATGGGCGAATACACCAACGGCGTCTGGTCGAACATCCTGGGCGGCGGGGCGTTCATCCTGATGACGGCGGCCGCCGGGTTCCTGATCTACTATCAGTTTGCCGGGTGATCAGATCTTCTCGCTGATCTTGATTGCGGCTTTGCAGCCGGCCTTGATGATCGCCGACAGCAGAGGATAGGCGGGGGCCTCGCGCGCGCCCTGTTCGACGGCGCGGTCATGATGCCCTAATTCGTCGTCGCGGAACTGGGACAGTTTCGCGGCCAGTTCCGGGTCCGAGGCCTGAACGTGCCTGACCTGGTCCGCATAGTGGTCGCCGATGACGCTTTCGACCGCTTCGGTGCAGGCATGGGCGGCCTTTTCGCCGAGCAGCGCCGTTCCGACGCCAAGGCCCAGCGCCGCCAGCCGCCAGACGGGCGTCATCACCGTCGGGCGCACGCCGCGTTCGCGCATAAGGGCCTCGAAGGCGTCGAGGTGGACCTGTTCCTCGCCCTGCATGTGCTCGAACTGTTTGCCCAGCGCCGCCTTTTTCGTATCCCCGAAGACCAGGCTCTGGCCGCGATAGATATGGACGGCGGCCAGCTCACCGGCATGGTCGACGCGCAGGATTTCCGCCAATCGGTCGCCGGTGGCGCCCAGGCCGGGCCTGGGGGGCGTTTCGGGCTGGGGGGCTGTGCTCATGCGTGACCCTTCTTGCGGCGCGGCGAACGGAAGCGGACGGAAGCCACCAGGCTCAAGATCGCCAGGATGGCGGATGCGATGGCATTATAGCCCGCCATGCTGAGGCCGAACATGCGCCATGCCGCCACATCGCACTGCGGACCGCGCGTCGTTGCCCCGCCCAGGAAGGCGGCCATCTGGTCGATGCTGATCTCGCCGCGGGCGGCCGTGCAGCTTTCGGGGCCCGGCCACCACTTCCATTCGACGCCGGCGTGGAAGACGGCCAGGGCCGTGCCCGTGGCAAAGACGGCGAACAGCACGAAGGAAAAGACGCGCGGCGGCCCCTTGGCGCCGGTGAACAGGGCCCAGACGCTGCATACGGCGGACACCCCGACGGCGATCCAGTAGATGTCGCGTTGCTTGAGGCAGAGATGGCAGGGGTTCAGGCCGCCGAACACCTGGAATGACCAGGCCGTAGCCAGCATGGCCAATGACACGAACAGGGCGGTAAGGCTCCACCAGCGGCTGAAAGCCAGGGCCAGCTTGGTATTGGCGATTCGCGTGCGCAAGGTCGTCATCAGTGGCCCTTAGCCAGAAATTTCATGGCGACGAATCCTATCACGATGATCGCGATTACGACAGTGCCGACCAGATATATGCGCTTTTCGATCAGCTCCGTAACCTCCGGGCCGAAGCGCTTGCACAGCCACGCCACAAGCATGAAACGCGCCGTGCGGGTGATGGCGGAGGCCACGAAGAACTGCATCAGGCTGAAGTGCGCAAGACCGGCGGCGATGGTGGTGATCTTGTAGGGGATAGGCGTGACGCCTTTCGCCAGGATCACGAAGAAACCCCACTGGCCGAACCATTGGCGATAGGCTTCCAGCCCCTCGGAGTGACCGAAGAATTTCAGGATGGCCAGGCCGACGGGCCCCAGGCTGTAACCGATAAAGTAGCCCAGAAAGCCGCCTATGACCGAGGCCACGGAGCACACCAGGGCGAAGCGCCAGGCATTTTCCGGGCGCTTGAGAACCATGGGCGCCAGCATGATGTCGGGAGGAATGGGGAAGAAGGAGGCTTCGGCGAACGATACGACGGCCAGGGCCGTTTCGGCATGGCGGCCGCCCGCCAGGGTCATCATCCAGTTGTAAAGGCGTCTCAGCACGAACGGTTCCCGGCAATTGTGACAAATATCAATGCCCTTAACAGGAGTTTGGCCACTTGTCGCGAGGAAGCGCGTCCGGGGCGCCCGAAAGGGGGCGGAAATTTTCTGACTCCCGCGTCAGTCCGGAAGCGGTGCTAAACGGTTCATTTAGGGTAAATCGTCAAACTCTTGAAAATTACTCATTTGTAATTGGCTCGGCGTGCGGGCATTTAGCATAGTGCCCTACGAAGGATTCGCTTTCAGATGACTCAGACCACGCTTACGCTTGACGAGTACATGCCTTATCGCCTTGCTGTGGCTTCGAACGCAGTAAGCACCTTGATTGCGACGGCCTATGAAAGCCTTTACGGGCTGCGAATCCCGGAATGGCGGCTGATCACCATCCTGCGCGAGGACGGTCCTTCGACGCAACAGGCCCTGGTCAAGCGCGCCGGCATGGACAAGGTCACGATTTCGCGTGCCGCCCAGGCGCTGGCCAAGCGCCGCCTGATCACGCGCGCCCCGCACGAACATGACGGCCGTTCGCACCACCTGATTCTGACCGCGGAAGGCGAACGCCTGTTCGCCGACGTCGCTCCGGCGGCGATCGAGTACGAAAAGGTCATGCTGGCCGACTTCTCGCCCGAGGAACAGCTTCAGTTCAAGAAGCTGCTGCGCCGGGTCGAGGAAGCCGCCCTCAAGGCCCAGGGCAACCGCTGATCCCGGTAAATCGCTGAAAAGCCACAGCTGAGGCGAAAAAGCCCGTACCGGATACGGTAAATGGGCGTTGCGGACTCGCGCCCTTCGGTGCAATCTGTTAACCTTCACGGACGGCTGCGCACAGGCGTGCGACCAAGGGGAAAGGAGGGGAGGCCGGCATGGACGACAAATACGACGCGCCCCCCGTGGCCGATTTCCCCACCGATGTCGGCGGCCACCACGATTTCCTGTTCTGGACGGCGGTGACGGTCTGCCTGATCGTTCTGGCGAGCATCCTCACCATCGTTTTCAAGAACGCCCAGCGCGACGCGTCGGGCGGGGTCGGCGGCGCCATCGATCGCCGGATCGATGCCGTGAAGAAGCTGTTGTCGGCCGCCGCGAAGGCCGGCCCGGACGACCAGGTCGAAAAGGCGGAAAAGGCCCGCGCCGCCATTACCGAGAATTTCCAGCATACCCTGAAGCTCAGCGCCGAACTGAACAAGGTGGTGGGCAAGCTGAACACCGCCATCGAAGGCACCCGGGAAGAGGTCTTCAAGCCCAAGGGAGCGGCCCCCGCCGCCATGGGTGGCACGGTCATCAATATCGCCGTCAACGCGTCCGAGGTCCAGCCGATGGCCGCCGTCGCGCCCGCCTGCCGATCCCGCGCCCGAAAAAGTGCCGATGAGCGCGGATGAAAAGAGCGAGGCCATCTGGAAGGCCGTGCAGAAGCTTTTCAATTACTGGAAGAACATGAGCGCCGTCGCCACGGCCTTCCGCGCCGCCCAGGCCCAGCTTATGGCGTCGCCGGCGTGGGAAGATCCGCGTGAAGAGGGCGCAGGCCCGGGCAAGTCGAGGAAGTGATGGCGCGTTCCGATCCCGGTTTTGACGATACGTTCGGCGGCGACGCCCCCGACCCGTCGGGCTATGGTCCCGGCCTGCATGTCGAGCCGCGCATCCTGGTTACGCTGATCGTGCTCGGCCTGGCCATCCTGGCGGTCGGTGCCCTTGCCTACTATACCGGCCGGCAGCGCGGCCGCCGCCGGCTGGCCCGCCAGCGCGAGGCCTCGGCCGAAGCCATCTACAAGAGCGTGCGCTGGTATCTCGACCGGGCGCTGAAGTCGTCCGGCGCCGTAATTCTTGAGCGCGCGCGCGAGGTGGCCGAGGTCATCGAGGCGCGTCTGGGCTTCGTCATCGCGCTCAACGCCAAGCCGGGCAAGATCGTCGGCGAACTGGACACGGCCCTGAAGGGCGAAAAGCCGTCGGCCGCGCCCGATCCGACACCGAAGGTCAAGGTCGCCCTGGCTACCGAAGCCCACTATCTCGAAGTCTGGAAGGCGCTGCAGGGACTGAACAAGCTGTGGCAGGACAAGCCCGCCGTCATGGCCATGATTCGCGCCGCCCAGGACGAACTGGCCGCGCCCCCAAAGCCCGAGCGCGCTCCTGTCCGTCAGCCTGTGGAAAAGCCCCGGGCCGTCAAGGAAAAGGCGGCTAAGGCGCAGCCGGCGGTCAAGGCTGCCGCTCCGGCTCCGGCTCCGGCTCCCGCCCCCGCCCCCGCCCGCGCCGCCGCCGAACCGGGGCAAGAAGCTGCCGGCACACAAGCGCAACATGCTGGCCTGATTGCCGTAGCGTAAGTATTGCCGGTCTGGTGTGATTGTCCGCCGAAAATACAGGCAATACAGGGTTGTGTTCCCGTATGATGGCTCACAGTATTGTTGCAATACCGGTGCTGTTTCACTGTTAGTGCAGCCGTGAAAGCGAATATTTACCTCTCCGCGTCATCTTCAGTTGGCAGGTAGAGGACGTTTTCCGTGTTTCGGAGCTGGCTGTCGAAAATCGCTGCGAACAGTCGCGGCAATGTCGCCACGATCGTTGCCCTGAGCGCGGTACCGCTGTTGCTCAGCAGTGTCGCTGTGCTCGAAATCACCTCGATTTCCAATGATCACGCCAGGCTTCAGGCGGCGGCCGATGCCGGCGCCCTGGCCGGAGCCGGCCGGCTGTCCGTGGCCACCGGTGCGATCTCCGGGCCGTCCGATACCGCGGCGACGGTAACGAAACAGACGGCGGCGCAATCGGGTATTGCGACGGCGGTGTCGGTCCAGGTCACGGTCGCCGCCGACAACAGCGCCGTCACGGTCGTTGCCACCACGATGCACCAGCCCATTGTCGACCTGCTGGGGGCGCGTACGGTCACGGCCACGGCCAAGGCCGAAAACATGGGCCATATTCCCTTGTGCATACTCCAGACGGGGACGGGCGGCATCAGGATGCAGAACCAGGCGCGCGTCCGCGCGACGGGCTGCGCCGTCCACGCCAATGACGACATCAAGGTCGATCCGGGCGCCATGATCCAGGCCGACCGGACCGAGGCCGTGGGTACCATAAGCGGGCCGGTGTCTCCGGCCGGCTTTTCCGGCGCCATGACCATCGGCGACCCCTTTGCGTCGATGAACCTCAATCCGCCGCTCGGCTGCGTCGGCAAGCCCCTGACCATTAAGGAACTGACCGGTCTGGTGCTTGCCCTGCCACCTGGCGTGCATTGCGAGCGCTATGAGGTCGAGAAGAACGCCACCCTGATCCTTTTGCCGGGCGAGCATTATTTCATGAATGATCTCAATGCCCATGAAAACGCAATCATTACAGGCGACGACGTCGTGCTCGTCTTCGGTTCCACCGAGAAGATCACCTTTGCCGACAAGGCGCAGGTGACGCTGGGCGCGCGCAGGAGCGGGCCGTTCGCCGGCTTTCTTCTGGTAACGACGCGCGACAACACCCAGACCTTCGCCATCGCGTCAGACCACGTCAACAAGCTGCTCGGCACGATCTATATCCCGAACGCCACCCTGGCCGTCGAAACCTCGGGCAATGTCGCCCAGGACTCGGCCTGGAGCATCATCGTGGCCCAGAACCTGACGCTGAAACAGAACCCGAACCTGGTGATCAATACGGGCTATGTCGGCTCGGGCGTGCCCGTGCCGGACGGCGTCGGGCCCAACCGCAGCCAACCGGTCCTCGCGCAGTAGGCCTGCGTCCCGGGGCGGCTGGATCAGCGATCGCCGCTTCCCCTTTCCGGCAGCCATTTCGAGCAGGCGGCTATCCGGCTTTCGAGGTTTTGCAGCGCGGCCGGGCCGTATCGCCGGTCGATGTCGCGCAGCCGTTGGGCCGCGCATTCGAATTCGGCGTGCACTTCGTCGTCCGTTGCCGCGGCCCCCTTGCAGAACCACTCGACCTTATGCGGTTCGAATATCCTGAACAGCGGGCCATTTCCCGGATCGAACAATTCGCCGCCCCGGCCCCTGGTAATCCACGCGGAAGACAAGCCGGAATTGTGTTCGACAAGCTCCCCGCCGCCGGAATGGCTCGCCGGCAGGGCCGCCTTGCTCCGTTTCATGTGCGGGTTTGACAAAAACGGACAGTTCAGAAGCGCGACCCGCGCGCATTCGGGATGGGCGGGGGGCTCGCCCGTGCAGCGGTTTATCATGCTTACGGGGCCGACGATCCAGGCGCGGAAGGCAAAAAGCTGCTTTCCGCAAATCCAGCAGAGATCGCGGTTCCATCCTTCGATCAGTCTGCGGCCATCGACGACCCTGAAATCGGGCTTCCCGGAAAACCAGTCGACGAACCATGGTACAGGTATGCCGCGTTCGTCTGTTGGCAGCGCTCGCATCCCCGCAGGGAGCGGATCGAACCGATTCATGGTCATGTCCTGGAAAACACGGATAAGCTGCGCCAATCGATAGCGAAGTCAATATCCGGATATCTGTTTTTTGGGGGCGGATATCAGGCCGCGGCCTGAACCATGTCCGACAGGTCGGACGCCGGGACCGGGCGGCCGAACAGATAGCCCTGCAGGGCGTGGACGCCGGCTGCCTTGAGGTGTTTGTGCTGGCTTTGGGTTTCGATGCCTTCGGCCACGACCTGCATGCCGAAGGCGCGGCCCAGACCCGTGACCGCCTGGATAATCGCCAGGGCTTCCAGGGCCGGCTTGGGCTGGCCGTCCAGCGCCGTAACGAAGACCTTGTCGATCTTGACCTTGTCGAAGGCGAAGCGATGCAAGGCGGTAAGACTGGAATAGCCGGCGCCGAAGTCGTCCAGCGCCAGCTTGACGCCCATGGCATGAATGTCGTCGAACACCTGCGACACCCGTTCCGGGTCGTTCATGAAAGCGGTTTCGGTCATCTCAAGCACCAGCCGGCCGGGCGGATAGCCGGTCGACGACAGCAGGCGCCGCAGGTCCGACACGAAATTCGGATCTTCGAGCTCGATCGGCGAAACATTGACCGCCACGGGAATGGTCCAGTCGCGGGTTTCCGACAGCACGGTCCGGCGGACGAAGGCGCCGAGCTTTCCGATCAGGCCGTTGCGCTCGGCCAGCGGCACGAAGATGTCCGGGCCGACCGGGGGACGGCCGTCGCGGCGCCAGCGGACCAGGGCTTCGGCGGAAATGATCTGTTGGCCCGTGCGGTCGAAAATGGGCTGATAGACCATTTCGAAGGCGCCTGCATCGAGATCGGCGTCGAGTTCCGCCGCCAGGTCGTTTACCCGGGCAGGCTTCGCCGCCGCCGCGCCCGCGCCGGGCAGGGCCGCAAGCGTGCTTTGCAGAACGGCGTGAAGGCCGGCCAGGTCCGAGGCGGTGATCCTGCCGCCCGCATCACGGATCGTATGTTCGATGGCCGCCGAGGCCTCGGCCACCGCCCTGGCGCCGAGATTGAGGCTCATCGATTTGAGGGCGTGGGCCGCGCGCGCCACGGCATCGCTGTCACCGGCCCCGTGCGCCGCCACCATGTTCGCCAGCGTTTCGGGGGCATGGCGGTGATAGAGGTCGATCACGCGGTCGAGGAAGGCGTCGGCGCGCGCGAACAGGGGACCGGTGATGTCGGCGTCGAAGAGCGCGCTTTCGACAGGCGCGGCCGTCGCCGCGGCCGGCGCCTCGACAGCCGGAGCGACGGGCGCCTGCGCCAGTCCCCCCGGCAGCCATGCTTTGAGGATCCGGCCGAGGTCGGCCAGGGTAAAGGGCTTGTGCAGGACATCGTCCATGCCGGCGTCGCGCCAGGCGTCCGCCGCCGAGCCCACCACGTGCGCGGTCAGGGCGACGACAGGCAGACGCAATGCGCCGGCTTCCGTCTGGCGCAGGCGGCGGGTCGCTTCGTAGCCGTCCATAACCGGCATGGAGCCGTCCATCAGCACAAGGTCGAACGGCCGGCTGGCGATGACGGTCAGCGCGGCCCGGCCGTCATTGGCTGTTTCGCCGCGGATGCCGAAACGCAGCAGGGCTTCCAGGGCCACTTCGCGGTTGACTTCGCTGTCGTCGACCACCAGCACCCTGGCCTCGGGATAGGCTGCATCGATGGCGTCGCGTGTCGTTTCGCTGTCGCGGATGGCGAAGCCCGTGCCGTCGCGCATGGCAAGGATCAGGGCGTCGACGTCGCGGTGGCGCAGGGGGCGGGGCAGGGCGCAGGCTGCACGGCCAGCCGTCACCATGGCATCGCCTTCGCCGTCCTCCGGCTCGACCGCCAGCACGAGGGCCGAAGGAGGCACGCCCTGGCGGTGGGCCGCGTCGGCGATGACAAGGTCGGCGTCGCCATCGACGACGTCGATTCCGGCGGCGGCCAGCCGTCCGGCGACGGCTCGGCGTTCCAGAACCGCATCCATCCGTACCGAGGCGGTGCCACGGCCCGCCCACGGCGGCGCGGCCGATGCCGCGCCGGCAAAAACGGGCAGGCGAACGTGGAACTGCGTGCCCCGGCCCGGTTCGCTGGTGACGGCGATGGCGCCGCCCATGGCTTCGGCCAGGCGCCTGGCGATCGACAGGCCAAGCCCCGTGCCGCCGAACCGGCGGGTCGTCGTCCGGTCCTCCTGCTCGAAGGCGCTGAATATCGATTTCAGCTTCGATTTCGCGATGCCGATGCCGGTATCCTCGATCACCAGCCGCCAGTAGCCGGGCTTGCTGTCGGCGGAAACATGGACGCAGACATAGCCGGTCTCGGTGAACTTCAGCGCGTTCGACACCAGGTTCGATACGACCTGACCCAGGCGCACCGGGTCGGCCGGCACGATGCGCGGGGCATCGGGATCGGCGAGCGCGATCAGTTCCAGGCCCTTTTCGCGCGCCTTGGCCTTGAACAGGGCCAGGGTGTCGTCGACCAGGTCGAGGATGTCGACCTCGCAGGTTTCGACCTCCAGCTTGCCGGCCTCGATCTTGGAAAAGTCGAGAACGTCATTGATCACGGCCAGCAGGTTGCGGCCCGAGCGCGCGATCGTCGCCGCATGGCGCCGGGCCCTGGCGGGCAGGCTCTCGGCGGCCAGCAGTTCGGCCATGACCATGACGCCGTTCATCGGTGTGCGGATTTCGTGGCTCATCGTCGCCAGGAAATCGGACTTGGCGCGATTGGCGGCCTGGGCTTCGTCACGCGCCGCCAGATAGTCGCGCGTGCGGGCGGCGACCTCGGCTTCCAGCCCTTTCAGGTGGGCGTCGATCTTGCGGTCGCGCTCGGCAATGGCGTCGAGCATGGCGTTGAAGCCGGTGACCAGCGTCCCGACCTCGTCCCGCGACCGGGTCGCGACGCGGCGGGAAAAGTCGCCCCCGGCGGCGATGGCTTCGACGGAACGGGTCAGGTCGGCCAATGGCGCCGTCATGCTGTATTGCATGCGCCGCGCCAACCACAGGGCGAAAGCCAGGGCTCCGCCGGCCAGCAAAAAGATGCCCGACACGGCCTGGACCAGGACAAGGCCGAAGCCTTGCGCGGTGTGGACGATGACGACCTGCCCCAGGCGGTGGGCGCCTATGCGAATCGGCGCCACCACCCGGATGGTGCGGGTCAGCACCAGATCGCGGATGCCGGCACGCGGCGCGTCGGTATAAAGTGTAAGGTCGTTGGCCAGCCGTGATCCGGCGCCTGTCTCGGCCAGCACCTGGCCCCGGGCGTCCTGGATACGGGCATAGGTGACGCCCGGCGTATGCGTTACGGCGCGCAGTACGGCGAAGGCCTGCGCCGCATTGTCGTTTTGGGCGGCTTCGACGGCATTGCCGGCCAGAAGGTTGGCGACCGTGCTCATCGACGCCCAGCGGGTTTCGGCCTGGCGCGAGGTTTCACGGACGATGAAGAGGGTGGCGACGGGAAGGGTGGACAACAGCACCGAGCCCAGCACCAGGCCGCTCAGACGGCGGCGGATGGAGGTTTTTGGCACCGCAGGCCGTTCTTCACGGTCATGGCGGTCATTTTGTACCTTTTTCGCCATGGAGACTCGCGGTTGGCGCGCATTGGACAGGGGCTCACCATTGCTAATAATCACATGTTAAAAACTTCCTGCTAAACCGTTCGATGGGGCGAAAACGAGAAAGTCCGGAGGATGATCCTCCGCCGCGTACAGGGAGCTGTTCGGACACCATGCCGAAGGACCATTTCGTCCATTTCGAAAACGCCCGTTTGCTGGTGGTGGACGACGACCCGATCCTGCGTGAGTTCGCGGCCGCCAACCTGGCGACGCCCAAGGTCGAGGTCGAGGTCGCCGGCGACGGCGATGAAGCCTGGCACCGCCTGTCCAGGGGGGACTTCGATATCGCGCTGATCGACCTGGAAATGCCGGTCATGGACGGTTTCGAACTGATCGGCCTGATCCGCGCCGACGAACGGCTGAAGCACCTGCCGCTGGTCATCGCCACCGGCCGCGAGGACATGGACGCCGTCGACCGCGCCTATGCGGCCGGCGCCACCTCTTTCGTCGTCAAGCCGCTCAACTGGCGCCTCGTGTCGCATCAGCTGTCCTACGTGCTCCGCGCCAGTCGCGACGAGGCGTTTACGCGCAAGACGCTGCATGCGCTGCGCCGCAGGGTCGCGGCCCAGGACGAAATTCTGTCGACGGCCGAGGCGCGGCTCCAGCGCCTGGCGGCGTTGCCGGTAGCCGCGGGTCAGCCGTCCGGGGGCGACGATGGACACTTGCGCGCCGACATCGAGCGCCTGTGCAACGACCTGGCCCGGGCCCGCAGGCTGATCGGCTGACGTTCCACAAACGGACAATCGCCGCCTTTCAAGCGAATGTGTCGCCCGCAGTGTCATGCCCGCAGCGAAATCGCTTTATTTTCGTCGAAATGGGTTCATAATACCGTTACAAGAAAAAGACCGGCCCAGCGCCGGAGCAGGGATAGTAACGTGTACAGTTTTCAGCGCGTGCGGGCGTTGGTTTTCTCCGCGACACTTATCCTGGCGGGCCTCGTGCTCTATGTGCCGATTGCGCTCGTCATGGCCGTGGGCATGGGCTTATCGAAGCCGCGCCCGGCGTCTACACCGGTGGACTTTGAGCCGGCAGCAAAACCCGTGAAGGTGGTGAAGCGAACGCGGGTGGTTTAGCCACTTATTCACACCTTTTACCATATCTTGCGGCAGAGCCTCAGAAAGAGGGAGCGCCATGACTGCGTTTGCCAGAAGTTTTGCTTGTATACTGGGGGTGACGGCCATAGCCGCCGCCTGTTCCACCTCCTATCTCGATCAGGCTTCGGCCCTGGTCACCATGGTCCGTATCTATGCCTATGCCGCCGGCGGCCTGGGCGGACTGCTCATCATCCTCTCCCTGCCGCGCATGGCGGTGCCGCATCCGGTGCCGGCGGCGGCCGAAAGCTTCGTGCCCCGGCCGCGTGTTGCTCTGGCCGTTCGTTCCGTCGTGCCGGTCGTGCCCCTGAAGCCCAGGGAAAACCCGGCGCCCGCCGCGTCCGCCGACGATCCCGCCGCCCTGCGCGCCCGCGCCCGCCGCCTGTTCGTGACGGCCGCTTAGTTTTATGACCAGCGGCGCAGAACAAACGCCGCATGGCTCGCGCAATTCCCCCGCCGGTTGCCGGAATACGTATTCAAATTCCGGCCGTGCCCACATGATGATACAGCTCCCGCCAAGCACATAGACGCGTCCCGAAGGGCGCGCGCCACGGGGAGTTTCATCATGCACGCATCTCACGCGGCCGTCCGGCTGCGCCGGCTTTCCGTTGCCCTGAGCCTGGGTACGGCCCTGGCCGTCAGCGCCTGCGGTGGCGGGGGAGGCGGCGGCGTTTCGTCCGGCGGCGGGTCGTCGTCTTCATCGTCGCCATCATCGCCGGCGGCGCAGACCATCACCATCCATTACAAGCGGCTCGACGGCGACTACACGGGCTGGGGCCTGCACCTGTGGAACGACGATTCCGCTCATCCGGCCATTTCGAGTTCGGTCGCGACCAGCTGGACCGCGCCGCACGCCTTCGACGGCGTCACCGGGGGCTGGGACACGGCCGTCATTCCCCTGAGCGACGCCTCGGCCAAGCTCGACTTCATCATACACAAGGGCGACGCCAAGAGCCCGATGCTCGACCTGTCGGTGACGCGCGCAACCTTCGGCAGCGACGTGTGGGTGGTGCAGGACACGGGCACCCTCTATGCCAGCCAGGCCGATGCCGACGCGGCCTTCGCGCGCGTCGGCCATCAGTCCGACAGCCTGGACCTGTCGGTCGTTACGGTCGGCTCGACCGCCTCGGCCCTGCCGGCCAACTGGAACAAGCGCGCCCAGTTCATGGAAATCTTCGTCCGCTCTTTCAAGGACAGCGACGGCGACGGCAAGGGCGATATCAAGGGGCTGATTTCCAGGCTCGACTATCTCAAGTCGCTGGGCGTCACCGGCCTGTGGCTGATGCCGATCTACAAGAGCCAGGACCATGACCACGGCTATGCGGTCGCGGACTATCGCGCCATCGAGCCCGACTATGGTACGATGGCCGATTTCGACGACCTGATTACCCAGGCGCACGCGCGCGGCATCGGCATCGTGCTCGACTATGTGATGAACCATTCGGCGGCGCAAAACCCGGTCTTCCTCGACGCCGTGTCGTCTGCGACCAACGCCAGGCGCGACTGGTACCTGTGGAACGCCACCGATCCCGGCTGGACCGGCTATGGCGGGTCGGCGTCCTGGCACGTGTCGGAAAGCGGCTACTATTACGGCATCTTCGCGGATTCGATGCCGGACTGGAACCTGCGCAACGCGTCGGTGGTCGCCTATCACATGGACAATCTGCGCTTCTGGCTCAATCGCGGCGTCGACGGCTTCCGCTTCGACGCGGCGACCTCGCTGATCGAAAACGGGGCCAATGCCTGGTACGACCAGCCGGAAAACCAGACCCTGCTGGCCCAGGCCCGGTCGGTCATCGAAGGCTATTCCAACCGCTACATGGTCTGCGAAGCCTGGGACAATACCTCCAGTTACGCGGCGTCGTGCGGCCACAGCTTTGCCTTCGGCCGCCAGGGTGACATCAAGACCTCGGCAATATCGGGTGTTCTGACCGCCGGCATGGCCGGCTACCTGACGGCGTCCGACCGCGCCAGCCTGCCGCTTTTCATGTCGAACCACGACAGCGGCGCCGGCGCCCGGCCGTATGCCGAACTCAGCGGCCATTCCGAAGGTGACTATCGCATCGCCGCGGCCATCGAGCTTCTGGCGTCGGATACGCCGTTCATCTACTACGGCGAAGAGGTCGGCATGGGCAACAACGGCGAAGGCGGCGATGCCGCCGTGCGCGCCCCGATGAGCTGGACCAATACGGCCGTGACGGCCGGCTTCACGACAGGCACGCCCTATCGCGGCCTGGCGACCAACTTCGCCACCCAGAACGCGGCGGCCGAAGCCGGCGTGACGGGCTCGCTGCACAGCTGGTACACGGCGCTCAACGCCCTGCGCGGCAATAATCCGGTGTTGCAGTCGGGAACCCTGACCCTGCTGTCGCACGCCGGAGACGCAAGCCTTGTCTTCCTGCGCCGGGACAGCGGCCACACGGCGGTGATCCTGATCAACCTGTCCCAGGCGTCGGCCTCGCTTTCGGCCGATACGGGGCTGGCTTCGACGACTTTCACCGGGCTGTTCCCCACGGCCGGCGGCAGTTTCACCAGCAATGCCTCGGGCCGGGTCAGCGTGACGGTGCCGGCGCAGGGCGTGGTGGTGATGTCGACGCCGTGATCGGCGGAACAGGGTTAAGCTGTATCAAATCCGTCGAAACAGGCGTATTATGCCCGCCTGGAGCGCATCCTGAAACGCCTGGGGCGGTTTCGGGATGCGGTCTGAACCCAGACGAGGCGATCATGACCAGCCGGCGCAATGCGATTTCGGTGGAGATCCATCCCGAATCCCACTTCGTGCTCTTCAAGCTGCAAGGCGTCGTGTACGGCAAGGAAATGCTCGAGGCCACCGAGCGGGCCTATGCTTCGTTGACCGAGCCCTGGCGATACAATCGCCTGCTCGATATCCGCCAGTTCATCAACGTCCTGCAGTTCGAGGATTACGCCGCCCTGGCCGAGCAGTGGCCGAAGCTGGCAGGACGGGTGCAACGTCTCAAGGTCGCGATCGTGACGGACGACCCGGTGCGTATCGCCCGGGCCGACACCTATGGGCGCGTCCTGCCGAATATCGAAGCGCGGACCTTCGGCACCATGGAGGAGGCCGAAGCCTGGTTGGGCGAAGCGGTGCCGGCAAAGGTCAAGGCGTCGCACGGGTAGGGACGGGGCCACCCGGCCGGCGGGGGTTTCATTTCACGCAACACGATGATGCCGGAAATGAAACCTGGTACCATTGAACCGCGCCGGCCGCGATTGCCCGGCGGCGGGCGGGAGCCGCCGAGACGGGCCGCGCGGCCGTTTTGAGCGAAAATCAAGTCATTGAATAAGTTGGGAATTTCGCGGCGTTGCATCGGCGGCCATGGCCCGCCGCCCGGTCGCCGGGATCGCGCCTTCAACTCCGGACGGCCGCCTGTCCGTAACGGTATCCAGTGCGTCCCCAGGGTTGAAGACCTCAAACGTGCGTAGATATATTAACCTTGCATTAGTCGCTTTTCGCAACGTTATGTCGCGTTGGCCATACTCATGGTTGTCAGCGTCTCAGGGGTTGCGTGTTGAAAAATCTGTCTGTTCGGGTGCGTGTCATCGCTGCCCTGTCGATCATCCTGGCCAGCGTGCTTGGCCTGGGCATGTTTTCGATCCTGCGGTTGGAGGCGGTTAACGCCACCGCGAACGCGGTGGCGACCAACTGGCTGCCCGCCGCCAACTATCTCGGGGACCTGTCGCAGGATTTCGAGCTCTACCGGTCGCGCCAGGGCCAGGTCTTGCTGCTGTCCGGCGACAAGCGTGAAGCGATGATCGCGAAGCTCGACAAGACCGGCCAGGATATCCGAAAGGATTACGAAAGCTATAGCGCCACGGCCAATTCGGCTGAGGAACGCGTCCTGGCCGACGGCATCAGGAGCAGCCTCGCCACCTATATGGAACAGGCCGCGCCCTACATGGAGAAGGTCGAGGCCAACGATGTCGCCGGCGCCACCGATGTCTATCTCGGCACGATGCAGCCGCTGGTGGACAGCCTGCGCGCCGCCATCCACAAGGGCCGTGCGTATCAGGTCGTCCAGGGCAACAGGGTCGCCGCAGCCGGCATGAAACTGGGCCGGGACGCCATCGTCATGATTGTCGCCGCCGTCGTGGTGACCGGACTGATCTGTCTGGCCATCGGATTCCTGATGATCCGGACCGTGTCCGTGCCGATCCGGCGCATGGCCGACGTCATGCGCGTCCTGGCGAAGGGCGACACCTCGGTGACCATTCCGAACAGGGGCGAACGGTCTGAAATCGGCGAAATGTCGGCGGCCGTCGACGTCTTCCGCGAGGGCATGATCCGCAACATCGCGCTGGAGGCCGAGGCGGCGGAAGCGCGCGAAATGGCCGAGGCCGAGCGCAGGCAGACCATGCTGAGCCTGGCCGACCAGTTCGAGAACGCCGTCGGCGGCATTGTCGACATGGTGTCTTCGGCCGCAACGGAAATGCAGGCCACGGCCGCGCAACTGACGTCTTCGGCGCAGGAATCGGCATCGCAGGCAACCGCGGTGTCCGCCGCGGCGGAACAGGCCGGCACCAATGTCACCTCAGTGGCGGGGGCTGCCGAAGAACTGGGGGCATCAGTCGGCGAAATCGGCCGCCAGGTCGAAATATCGCTGGAAAAGACCCGTAACGCCGCCTCCGAAGCCGACACCACGGCCGCCGTCGTCCATCAGCTGTCGGACGCCGCCAACCGCATCACCAGCATTGTCGACATGATTTCGGGCATTGCTTCGCAGACCAACCTCCTGGCGCTCAACGCCACCATCGAGTCGGCGCGCGCCGGCGATGCCGGCAAGGGCTTCGCGGTCGTCGCCGCCGAGGTCAAGGCCCTGGCCCAGCAGACGGCGAAGGCCACCACCGACATCAATACGCAGATATCGGAAATCCAGGCGACCACGACCCGGGCCGTGGCGGCGATCCAGAGCATCACCGCCACCATCCGCTCGATCAACGAATCCTCGGCGACCATCGCGGCGGCGGTCGAGCAGCAGGGCAGCGCCACCCGGGAAATCGTCGTCGCGGTCAGCCAGGCTTCAGCCGGGACAACGGAGGTAACCACCAGCATCACCAGTGTGGCGCGCATGGCCGACGAAACCGGAGCCGGCGCATCGCAGGTCCTGAGTGCATCGTCCGAGCTTGCCTCCCAGGCGTCCAACCTGCGCACCCAGGTTCATGCCTTCCTCAGCCAGGTCCGCGCCGCCTGATCCCGCGACTCGGTTTACTATCCGGACGCAATCGGGTTTTGTGATAAGGTCTGAACCATTATTGCGTACGGAGCCTGGACCGCGGCCACACACAGGGAAGGCCATGCTGAATACTCCTATGACTCTGCCGGCCGCGGAAGCGGCGGCATGAAGGCCCCCGCACGGGTTTTCACCCGGACTTTCGGCGCGGTGAGCGAGAGACTTCGCCGCCGCCGCAAGCTGGTCCTGGTTGCGGCGGCGATTCTGCTGCCGGTCTTCCTCCTGTCGGCCGTGGTCGTCAACTTTTGCGCCCATGACATAGCGGCGGCCAAAGAGGAGCTGACGGGGACTGAATACCTGCGCCGCGCCTGGAGCATGGTGTCGGCCTGCGATGCGCGGCAGCCCGCCGCCCGGTGGGATGCCGTCCCCTTCGGCGCCGGGGCGACGCCGCTGCCCCGCCTCGACACCATGGGGCAGGCCCTGGAGGTCGAACTGGCGCGCATTCCGGTTCAGTCCGAGACCTGCGGCCATATCCGCGTCTTCCTCAGGCAGATCGCCGACGACACCGGATTGACGCTCGATGCGCGGCCGGCCTCCTATCACCTGATGGCGCTTGTCGTAACCGACCTGCCGGCCCTGAGCGGCCGCGGCGCCGACCTGGACCGGGCGTTCGGCGCGGATCCGCAAAGCGCGCACGGCCGGACCGCGCTCCTCTTCAATGCCGGTTTGCTGCGTGACGCCCTGCAGGCGGTTAGCGCTTCGGTCGCCGATGCCTCGCGGAGCGGCGATGGCGGCGTTCAGGTCGCAATGGCCCTGCCCGCTGAGCGTCTGTCGGAGAGCGTCCGCCGCTATGCCGAAGCCGCCGGCAGCGCCCCGGTGGGATGGGACGGCAAGGATAGCCTTGTCGGCGCCAGGGGGCTGGTGCGGGAGTTGCGCGGGGCGACGGACGGCCTCTGGGTGGTCAGCATCAACCAGCTGGAACGGCTGCTGGCCACGCGGATCGCCTGGGCGCGCCTGACCCTGTGGGGGACCCTGGCCGGGGCGGCCGTCCTCGCCGTCCTGGCGATCGTGGCGCTGGTCTGGTACGACCTCTACGCCCAGCGCGAGGAGGTGATGCAACTGAACGACAGCCTGAGGCAGTCCAACGAGGAACTCGAACGCTTCGCCTATATCTGTTCGCACGACATGCAGGAACCGGTGCGCATGATGAGCCTCTATGCCGAAATGCTGCTGGAGGACGCCGCCTCCAGGCTCGACGAGACCGACCGCAGGCACGTCGACTTTATCATCCGCAATTCGCGCGTGATGAAGACAATGATCAGCGACATCCTGCGTTTTTCGCGCGTCGGCCGCGATCCGGTCCAGTTTTCCGTCGTCGACTGCGAAACCATCCTCAGGGACGTCCTGGCGGAATTTTCCCACGAAATCGAGCGCCGCAATGCCCGGGTTACCTTTTCGAGCCTGCCGTCCTTCCGCACCAATCCCACCCTGGTGCGGTTGCTGTTCCAGAACCTGATCGGCAATGCCCTCAAGTTCCAGAACGGGGTGAAGCCCCCGGAAATCGCCGTGTCCGCGCACGAGACGGACAAGGCGTGGCGTTTCGAAGTGCGCGACAACGGCATCGGTATAGACGAGCGCTACCGCGACGAGGTTTTCGCCATCTTCCGCCGGCTGCACACGCGCGACGAGTTTCCGGGCAACGGCATCGGCCTGTCGACCTGCCGCAAGTTCCTGGGCCTAGTGGGCGGCACGATCGACTTCGTCTCGACGCCGGGCGAAGGCGCGACGTTCTTCTTCGTCCTGCCCGAAGCCCGCCCCGCTGCCTGAAAGTATTATAAAACAACGGCCTTCAGGCTTAGAGATGGATTAAGGATGTCGTGGTAATCGGTTTCATCGGGCAGCTCCCGCGGGATGCGTACCGATCCTTTTCCTCGTGCGAAAAATCGTCAGGCCGGTGATGAGATTGCTGTTCAGAAAGTACGTATCCGACAGGCGCGGCAACACGGCCATGGTGTTCGCCCTGTGCCTGTTGGCTTTGCTGAGCGCGGTCGCCGGCGCCATCGATTTCTCGCAACTGCTGTGGCAGAAGCGCCAGGCCCAGGACGCGCTCGACGAAGCCGCGCTGGCCGTCGCCATTTCGTCCACGACCGATACGAATACGCAGAAGGCCATCGCCCAGACGGTCTTCAAGCAGAATGTCGATGCCAAGAAGGTCAATGCCACCATTTCGGCGATGAATTTCAACTCCACGGCGCGCACCTTCGCGATGACGGCCAACGGCACCTATCAGCCCTACCTGCTGCAACTGGTCGGCATCACCTCCATGCCTTATACGGTCAACAGCAGCACCATCAAGGCCGCCGACGGAACGCTTGAAGTCGCCCTGGTGCTCGACAACACCTGGTCGATGAGCGAAAGCCTCGACGGCTCCCAGACGAAGATCCAGGTGCTCCAGACCGCGGCGAAGTCGCTGGTGTCGTCCGTGATGACGACCGCCAACAAGAGCTACGTCAAGATGGCCATCGTGCCCTATGCCAATTACGTCAATGTCGGCACGGGCAACCGCTACCAGAGCTGGATGTCCGTTCCCGCCGACTATTCGACGACCTCGGCAAAGACCTGCACCACCGTCTCCACCAAGACGACCTGCACCGGCGGCACCAAGGGAACCTGCACGGGCAGCCAGGACGGCGTACCGTATACCTATAGCTGCTGGATCGTGGCCCAGACCTGCACCACCGTGGCCGTGACGCCTTACCAGAGCTGCTCGGGCGGCACGACGACGAACTACAAGTGGTTCGGCTGCGTCTATAACCAGATGTCGTCGGGCAAGCTGGTCATGCCCGACCCCACGACGGCCTATACCGGCATCATGCAGACCAGCCAGGGATGCCTCAATCCCATCGTCCCGCTGACCAACGACAGCACCACGGTTACCAACGCCATCGGCGGCCTGGTGGTCAATATCGGCAGCTACAAGCCGGAAACCTATATTCCGGGCGGCCTGATCTGGGGCGTCAACGTCCTGTCACCGCCGGCGCCGTTCTCGGAAGGCGCCGCCTACGACAGCAAGAACAAGCAGCCGCGCAAGGCCATCGTGCTGATGACGGACGGCGCCAATACCCAGTACTCGACCTCGTCCGGCAGCGTGTCGACGGCCAGCGCCACCCAGCTGGCGACCACCTATTCGGACCAGAAGAAGGTCTGCGACTACGCCAAGGCGAAGAATATCGAAATCTACGCCATCGGCTTCGGCGTCAGCGACGCGACCTCGCTCGGCGCGCTGAAATACTGCGCGACCGACGCTTCGCACTATTTCGACGCCAAGAGCTCGGCCGACCTTATCGCCGCCTTCAAGACCATCGGCGGGCAGCTGACCAAGGTGCGGATTACGGGCTGATCAGGCCCTCGGCTTCGGCCGCACGCGCGAAAGTCCGCCGTCGACGCCGATGACCTGGCCGGTGATCCAGCTGTTGCCTGGATCGAGCAGGAAGACGACCACGCGGGCGACGTCATCCGGTGTCCCGAAGCGGCCGAGCGCATGCAGGGCGCCTGAAATCTTTCGCGAGACTTCATTGGCCAGAAGCGGCGCGGCCAGCGGAGAGTCCACCAGTCCCGGAGCGATGGCGTTGATCCTGAGACCGGCGGCGGCATAGGTCGCGGCGGCCGACAGGGTCAGCCCAAGAACGCCGGCCTTGGCCGCGGCGATGGCTTCGTGGCTGGCCAGGCCTTCGCGGGCGGCGGCCGACGATATCAGTACGACCGAGCCGCCCGCTGTCATATGCCGCCCAGCCGCACGCACGGTGGCGAAGGCGGTCGTCAGGGACGTGGCGATCGTCGTCTCGTATTGCTCGCGGGTCGTCAGATGCGCCGGCTTCAGCATGAGGGAGCCCGCGAAATTCACGGCGCCGTCGAGCGGTCCCGCCTGGGCGAAGACCGCGTCCACGGCATCGAAATCGCTGGCGTCCAGCACGAAGTCGGGAACGATGCGGCCTGAGCCGCGTGCCGTGGTGATCACCTCGTGCCCATCGCGGACGAGGCGGCGGACCGTGGCCTGGCCGATGGCGCTGGAGGCGGCTATGACGAGATAACGTGCCATGGTCCTACCGGTTCAGCAGCCAGACGGCCGCGTTGAGCGCCGAGGCGAAGCAGACCCAGGCGAGATATGGCAACAGCAGCAGGCCCGCCAGGCGGTCGATACGCCGGAAGGATATGACGGTCAGCACGATGGCGATGATCATCAGGGCAATGACGGCCAGCCCGGCGGACGGGCTGTGCAGACCGAAGAAGGCTACGGACCAAAGGGCGTTGAGGGCCATCTGGATCAGGAACCAGAAGACTGCGGGCCGCGCCAGCATGCTGTCCGCGTCACGCGTCAGCACGCGCCAGAAGGCCAGCGCCATGAGCCCGTAAAGCGTGCTCCACACCGGACCGAAGACCCAGTTGGGGGGCGTAAAGACGGGTTTGTTCAGTGAGGCGTACCAGGGGGCAAGATTGCCGAACGTGGCCAGGCTGCCGACAAGCGCCGGAACCAGGACGACGGTCGCAGACAGAAGCGCGGCCGAAAGCGCGCCTTTGCCAGGAAGGATGGAAGTCGCCATGACGATATCTCCCGCAACGGTTTCACACTATACGTCGGCCGGCGTCCGGCGGTTCATTCGTCACAGGGTGCCGTCGGCCATCGCCTTGCGATGGGCCTCGGCCTGTTGCCTGAGGGCCGTTTGCCTCGCCTTGCCCATCCTGTCCCACGTCGCATAGACGTAAGGCATGCGGGCATTGCGCGAAAAGCGGTCGCGATGCCGCGCGACAAAGTCCCAGTAGAGGGCGTTGAAAGGACAGGCGCGGTCGCCCGTCGCCACCTTCGGGTCGTAGGCGCAGCCGGTGCAGAAAGTGCTCATGCGGTTGATATAGTTGCCGCTGGCGGCGTAGGGCTTCGACGCCATGCGGCCGCCGTCGGCGTGCAGCGCCATGCCGAGCGTGTTCGGCAATTCCACCCATTCGTAGGCGTCGGCATAGACGCCCAGGTACCATTCGTGCACCGCCCTGGGGTCGATCCCGGCCAGCAGGGCGAAGTTGCCGGTCACCATCAGGCGCTGGATATGGTGCGAATAGGCATGATCGATCGTGTGGCGGAGCGCTTCGCGCATGCAGGCCATGCGGGTCTGGCCGCTCCAGTAGAGCCAGGGCAGGGGCTCATGGGCGTCGAGCGCGTTTTCGTCGCGATAGCCGGGCATGAAGCGCCAGTAGATGCCGCGGACATATTCCCGCCAGCCCAGAATCTGGCGGATGAAGCCTTCGGCGGCATTGAGCGGCGCCTGTCCGGCCCGCCACGCGGCTTCGGCCTTGCGGCACATTTCGAGCGGATAGAGCAGGCCGGCATTGACATAGGCCGACAACAGCGAGTGATAGAGGTAGGGCTCACCCGCCACCATGGCGTCCTGATAGTCGCCGAAACGGGGAAGCAGGACCGCTATGAAATGCTCCAGTTCACGCAGGGCCTGGCGGCGGGTCACGGCGAAATGGAAGGGCCGGAGGCGGCCGAAGCCGTCCGGAAAACGCCGTTCGACCAGATCGAGGACGGTCTCGGTGATCGCGTCCCTGCGGAAACTGATCCTGCCCGGCGCGGACAGTCCGCCGGGCGGCGTCTTGCGGTTGTCCGCATCGAAATTCCATCGTCCGCCGCTGGGCGTGCCGTCCGGCTCCATAAGGATGCCGTGGCGCCGCCGCATGTCGCGGTAAAAATGTTCCATGCGCAATTCCCGCCGCCCGTCGGCCCAGCGGTCGAAGGCGTCGTGCGAGCACAGGAAGCGGGTGTCCGGCAGGATGTCGAGCGGGACGCCGAGCGCCAGCCGCAGGGTCTCGAAGCCTTCTTTCAGACGCCATTCCCCCGGTTCTGTGACGATGACGCGATCGGGCGCAAGATCGGCCGCCGCCCGCAGGATTTCGCCGTTCAGGCTGTGGCTGTTAAGGGCGTCGTCCAGCGTCACGTAGCGAACGCGGTACCCCGCCGCCTTGAGGGCCTCCGCGAAGTGACGCATGGCGGAGAACACGAACGCGATCTTCTTGACGTGGTGCCGGACGTACTGCGTCTCCGCCGCCACCTCGGCCATCAGGATCGTGTCGCGCGCCTTGTCGGCCCCGGCTATGGCCGGCAGGCGCGCAGACAACTGGTCGCCGAGGACGATCCTGAGCGCGGTTTGGGTCATCGGACGGCTCCCGGCTGGGCGGACATTGGCGGCACCTGCCGTCTACGTCCCGTCCTTGCCGGTGGATTTTACGCCGCCGCCTTTCGCCATTTTTTCCACCGTGCGCCGAGTTGGCGTGCAATCGCATTCGGCCTGGAACGATAGAAGGGCCGGGCGGCGGCAAAGACCTTGTCCTGCAGGTCCTTTCGTCTGGCCGCTATGGCCTCGCGCCGGGCGTCGTCCTCGAGCCTTTCCGCCAGCACCGCAAGATCGTGATCCTGGCCCAGCAGGTCGCCCTGTACCTTCAACCGCCTGTTCCAGGCCTTGACGCGGCGCGGCCAGATATCCTTCAGCGCGTCCAGCTGGTACCGCAGCGACTTGGCCTGTTTGCGCCATTCGTGCAGAGCGTCCGTATCCCGGCTCCTGAGCGCTTCCGCATGCGCCTTGCTTGCCTTTTTCCATATCCGGCGGAAGGCCGTTTTCGGATGGGCGCGGCCAAGGCGCAGGCCTTCCAGCCGACGCCGCGCCGGGAACAGAACGTCGCGAACCTGCGATAGCGCCTCGGACATCGGGACCGCCGCCTCGATCGCGTCGGCCTCGGCCTCCAGCACGGCGCGCAGCTCAGCGGTGTCCTCGGCGGAGAAATGCGCGGTTCCGTCTTTTTCGAGCGTGTCCAGGGTCGCGATCAGGACGCGGCTGTCGCGGCGCGCCGAAAAAAGCCGGCCGAGATCGCGCACCATGACGTCCTCACGCCGCCAGGCCTTGTCGCCCATGGCGTCGCGCAGGATGCCCAGCCAGGCGCGGATGCGCTTTCCGGACACTCGCAGGCTGTGCGCCGCGTCGTCCGCGTCCGGCGGATAGCACATGTCGTCCATCTCGCGCAGGATCAACTGGCGCACGCTTTCGGCCAGGGGGCTATGGGCGATATGGGGTACGGTCATCATGCCAGTATAGCCTGCCGGAACCGGCGGGTCGATGCGGCATGCCGGCCGCGTGAACATGTGCGCGACAGCCGTGGGCGGCTGAAAACATGATGAATGCAGTCTTAATAACGAATAGGCTCTTCGAATAATCGCGAAACGCCTTGCTAAGTATTTAGGACTATTATGTTTCCTTCATTGTTGCGTATGACGAGTCCGGTATTTTTTGCGGACCGTCGATCTGAGTAGAGAAGCCCGTTGAATACAAGCCTGATATCTTCTGTTTCGGAACCCTTGCCTTCGGACGCGAAGGGCGGTTCTGGCTGGCTGAATTTCACCAACCTCAAGATCGAAGCGACCATTTTTCTCCTGATCGCCCTGACGTTCACCGCCGTGCTCGGCCAGAGCGCGATAACTAGCCAGCAACTGGTTCTTACGCCGCGGTCCGGGCAATTCGTTACCTATACCTACGCCGACAAGGAAAGCGGCGGGGCGTCGTTCATAACGGCCAACCCTGCCAGGCCCCTGGACTTCTCCTGTTCGCTCGGCAAGGGGTTCCAATATCCGTACTGCGGCTACGGGATGCTTCTCGATCTCGGCGGCACGGGCAAGGGCGCCGATTTCCACCACTTCAAGGACGTGACGCTCCGCTTCACCTATCACGGGCCAGGCAAGCATCTCAAACTGGTGGTCAAGAACAAGACGCCGGCGGCACTGCGCGCCAAGGTCAAGGACGGCGACGTGTCGCTGGCGGCCGAATTCGACGTGGTCGAGGGCGAGAACGAAGTTCACCTGACCATGGATCAACTGGTAACGGAACAGTGGTGGGTGGCGGCCCATCACCTGACTCCGGAAGAAGCGGTCTTCCCCCTCGACAATGTGATCGCCATCGCGTTGAATTCCGGCGACCAGCCGGTGCCGTCGGTCTTCGACGTGTCGGTGAAAAGCGTGACCTTCAAGGGCGCCTTCCTGACCACAGAGCAATGGTATCTGATCATCCTGGGCGTCTGGCTGGTGCTGACCGGCGCCTTCCTGGTCTTCCGCTTCCTGAGCCTGCGCCGGACCTATGAGGAGCGCCAGCGCCGGCAGGCGGAAGAAGCGCGCGTCCTGGCCGATGCCCGCGCGGCCGCCGAGGACGCCAGCGCCGCCAAGTCGCAATTCCTGGCCAATATGAGCCATGAGCTGCGCACGCCGCTCAATGCCATCCTGGGCTATGCGCAGCTGCTGGACGGGACGCCGCTCGACGGCCGGCAACGCTCCGCGGTCGCGACCATCCGCTCCAGCGGCAAACATCTGCTGACCATGATCACCGACATCCTTGACATCGCCAAGGTGGAGGCCGGCAAGCTCGAGCTTCTTCCGGAAGCCTTCGATATCCGCGCCTGCGTCCATACGGTCGGTCAGATGATCCGGCTGCGCGCCGAGGAAAAGGGCCTCGAATTTATCGTTTCGGTCGCTGACGATGTGCCGGCGACGGTGGTCGCCGACCAGAAGCGCGTGCGCCAGGTGCTGATCAACCTGCTGGGCAACGCCATCAAGTTCACCCCGTCGGGCGAGGTTCGCATGGAGGTCACGGCGGTTTCCGTGGACGAAGGGACGGTCCGGCTGCGCTTCGATATCGTCGATACCGGCATCGGTATCGCGCCTGAGCACATTGGCCGCATTTTCCGGCCGTTCGAACAATCGGGCAATTCGATCGACCGCAGCGGCGGCACGGGCCTGGGGCTCAGTATCACCCACAAAATTATCGAGATGATGGATGGCGACATCACGGTCGAAAGCGAGCCGGGCAAGGGCAGCCGCTTCCGCGTCGAGGCCGCCTTCGCGCGGGCCGTCGCCGAGGCGGCCGCGCCCGCACCGGCCCAGGACTACGGCCGCTACGAAGTCCTGATCGTCGACGACCGCGAAGCCAATGTCGATCTGCTCAGGGCCGCCCTGGAAACGCGGGGATTCCGCGTCCGTACCGCGACCAACGGCCAGGAAGCCGTTGCCTGCTTCGATACGGCGCCGTCCGATGCCGTGCTGATGGATATGAAGATGCCCGTGCTGGACGGCAGCGAGGCCATCCGCCGTATCCGCACCCGCGCCACACGCCATGTGCCGGTCATCGCCATTACCGCCAATCCGTCTCCGGAAGCGGAGGCCAAGGCCCTGGCCGCGGGGGCAGACCGCCTGCTGGCCAAGCCGGTCGACCTGGACACCCTGTACCAGTTGATGGCGGACCTGCTCGAGACTTCGGCGGCCGCCGGCGATGCGGCGCCGCAGCCGCCCATCGTCGTGCCGCAGGGCGAAATCTATGACCGCCTGCTGGCCCTCGCGCGCGAAGGCAATCTGCGCGCCATCCGCAAGGAAATCCCGGAGATCCTGGCCCTCGGGCCGCAATACACGGCCTTTGCCACGCGTCTCGACGCCCTGGCGGCGGCCTGGCAATCCCCCGCGGTCCTGCGCCTGATCGAACAGGGCGCCGAAGAAAGGTCCGCGGCGTAACCGCAATGAGTACCCCCATGCTTCCCTCGCGAATCCTTGTCGTAGACGACAATCCCGTCAACCTGGGCGTCCTGGTCGACAATCTCGAAGTCCATGGCTACGAGGTGCTGGTGGCGCTTGGCGGCCACGAAGCACTGGACCGCGTGCGCTTCGCAAAGCCCGACCTGGTGCTGCTCGACGTCATGATGCCCGACATCGACGGCTTCGAGACCTGTCGCCGCCTCAAGGCCGAGCCGGCCAGCCGCGATATCCCGGTCATCTTCATGACGGCGCTGAGCGACGTCGACAGCAAGGTCAAGGCCTTCGCGGCCGGCGGCGTCGACTATATCTCAAAACCCTTCCAGATCGAGGAACTGATGGCGCGGGTGCGCACGCACCTGTCCCTGCGCAAGGCGCAACTGGACCTGATGGCCCAGAAGACGGACCTGGAGGTCGAGGTCGCCGCCCGCCACGCCGCCGAGGATTCCCTGCGCGACTCGGAGCTGCGCCACCGCCGCCTGTTCGAGACCGCCGCCGACGGCATCCTGGTGCTCGACTGCGACGCCAATACCGTCTACGACCTCAATGCGCGGTGCGGCCAGATGCTGGGCTTAAATCCGGAAGAGGCGCGCGGTCGCTATCTCGAGGATATCGCCGCCTTTCGCGAAATGGGCGGCAAGGCGATTGTCGAGGCCCTGCGGACCTCGGGCCAGATGAAGTGGGACGAATGGTCGTGGCAAAAGCCCGACGGCACGACGGTCAGTGTCGAGGTCGTGGGCACCACCTATCGCGCGGGCAACCGCCTGCTGGCGCAGTGCACCTTCCGCGACATCCGCGCGCGCAAGGAGGCCGAGGCCCGCGTCCGTTACCTGGCGCTGCACGATGCCCTGACCGGCCTGCCCAACCGCACGCTTCTGCTGGACCGCCTGAGCCAGTCGATCGCCCACGCGCGCCGCGACGGCACCCAGGTCGGGCTGCTGCTGCTCGACCTCGATCACTTCAAGCATATCAATGACAGCCTGGGCCATTTCGTCGGCGACGCCCTTCTGGAAGAGGTGGCCAAGCGCCTGCGCAGCGTGCTGCGGGAAAGCGACACCCCGGCGCGCCTCGGCGGCGACGAATTCGTCGTGGCCGCCACGGGCCTGGAAAAGCCCGAGGACGCCGAGGCCCTGGCCCAGCGCATCCTTGACGCCTTCAAGCCCGTGGCCAGGGTGGGGCGTCACGATCTGCACATCGGCTCCAGCATCGGCATAGCCCTCTATCCCGGGGACGGCGACAACCCCGCGGCCCTGCTGCAGGCCGCCGACACGGCCATGTACCAGGCGAAGAAAAAGGGCAGGGGAAGCTACCGCCTGTTCACCCGCGACCTGAGCGTGGCGGCCGAGCGCTGGCACACCCTGTCGAACGACCTGCACGGCGCCTGCGAGCGCGGCGAGTTCGTCCTGCACTATCAGCCGCAGGTCTCGGCCCACAATTCGGAAATCACCGGCTTCGAAACCCTCTTGCGCTGGCATCACCCGGAACAGGGGCTGATTCAGCCGGGGCTGTTCATCCCGCTGCTGGAAGAGCACGGCAAGATGGTCGAGGTCGGCCGCTGGGTCCTTAAGACGGCCTGCGCCCAGAACGCCCGCTGGCAGGCGCAGGGCCTGCCCCGGGTCCGCGTCGCGGTGAACCTGTCGGCCCAGCAATTCTATCGCGGCGATATCGTGCGTACGGTGCGTGAAGCGCTCGACGAGTCCGGCCTGGCCGCCGAATGGCTGGAACTGGAACTGACCGAAAGCCTGACGCTGGACGATACCGAGACGACCATGCGCATCATGCGCGAACTGAAGGCGCTGGGCGTCAAGCTGTCGCTCGACGATTTCGGCACCGGATGGTCGTCCCTGGGGTATCTGAAGCGGTTTCCGCTCGATCGCATCAAGATCGACCGTTCGTTCGTCCGCGACCTGGTCAGCGACCATTCCACGGCTGCCATCGTACACAGTATACTGGACCTGGCGCGCTCCCTCGACCTCGACTGCGTCGCCGAGGGTGTGGAGACGGCGGAGCAACTCGAACGCCTGCGCCAGGAGCGTTGCCCGGGCATCCAGGGCTTCCTGTTCAGCCAGGCGGTCGAGGCCCGCGCGGTGCCGCAGATGCTGGAGACGGGGCTGCGGCCGGTGGAAGCCGTGTCGAAGGACAATGCCGCCTGACCGGCTTTAATGCCTGCGGCTGTCGCAGCCGATTCGGGCCAGGAATTCGGTGAGCAGGCCGGGCTTTAGCGACGGCGGCAGGCCCGAGCGCATGACCTCGGGATAGTCCTTGAGGCGGGCGCCCCTGGCATAGACGGGCATATGGATGCCCGGGACGTGCAGGAAGGTCGGATGGCCTTCGTCGGTACGGGCGAAGCCGATGAAGAGGTTGTGGTACTGGGCGCCGAACTTCTGGCGTCCCGGCCGCTTCACCAGCGTGTGGTCGGCGCTGTCGTACCACAGGTCCATGTGGCTGGCGGTGGTGCCGCCGGATCGCGCGAACCAGCCGAGGAACAGGGCAAAGCCGTCGGGCAGACCGTCGCGGCGGCGGATCGCCGAGATGAGGTCGCGCGGCGTGTCGTGCAGCGACAACTGGGCTTCGCGCGTGCACGCCGTTTTCAGCAGCCACCAGGACAGCCGTTCCGCTTCCGGGATCGTGACCTGAAGCCGGCCGGTGGTGAGCAGGCGCGTCAGCACATTCTCGACCGAGGCGTCGAGATCCTTCATCCAGCCCCTGTTGCAGGCGTCGCAGACGGACGGCGGCACCATGCGTTGCCGGGGCATGGGCGTGACGCCCGTGCGCATGACCACGGCGGCCGGTCCGCCACTGTGCCGCGCTGTCCAGGCGGCGCGCAAGGTCTGACCGGACCTGCCGGTCGCAGACTCGCAGAAATAGCAATTATGCGTCATCGCAGCGCTCCGGAAAGAGGAGGCCGACCGGCATGGGACCGGTCCGGACACTGTCACGAGGGCGCGAAAATCACGCCATGGTGCATTGCCAAACGAAACGGCTGATGCCTCGCCCCGGGACAGGCTTGTTAATTTTTTCCGGCGGCGCAATAGCCTACGTCGAAAGGGCGTAAAAGACGCACTGCAATGTTGCTGCAATGCAACGAAATCGCCGTTCGGGCAGGTGTCGGCGATGGTCTTTGATCGCTGTCAAAACCGGCCCGGAGGGGCGATGGCAGGATGTTTTTCCTCGCATCGATAAGGAATGAAGGTCATGGCTCGAATTGCAATCGTAACGGGCGGCACCCAGGGCATCGGCCTGGCGATCGCCCGCGAACTCAAGGCCGCCGGAGACACCGTCGTCGCCCTGGACTGCAAGCCCGATCCGGAGGCTTTGGGGCAATCGCTGGGATTTGCGGTCAGGGCGTGCGACGTCGGCGATTTCGAACAGTGCCGGGCGGCAGTGGCCGAGGTCGAACAGGTCTTCGGCCCGGTCGATATACTGGTCAACAATGCCGGCATAACGCGCGACGCCACTCTTCACAAAATGACGCCGGAGCAGTGGCGGCAGGTCGTCCGCGTCGATCTCGACGGTGTGTTCAACATGTCGCGCCAGGTCATCGGCGGCATGCGCGAGCGCGGTTTCGGGCGCATTGTCAACCTGTCCTCGGTCAACGCCCAGAAAGGCCAGTTCGGTCAGACCAACTATTGCGCCGCAAAGGCGGCCGTTATCGGTTTCACCAAGGCCCTGGCCCTGGAAAGCGCAAGCAAGGGGATTACCGTCAACGCCGTCGCGCCGGGCTATACCGACACCGCCATGGTGGCCGCGGTTCCGGCCGCCATCCTTGAAAGCATCAAGGCCTCGGTTCCGGTCGGACGGCTGGCGCAGCCGGAGGAAATCGCCCGTTGCGTGGCCTTCCTGGCCTCGGACAAGGCCGGCTTCATCACGGGCGCGACACTTGCGGTCAACGGCGGGCTTTATATGGTGGGGTGAAAGGAAGCCGCCAACCGGGGTCAGTCCGCCATGGCGTCGAGCATGCGCTCGGGGATGTCGGCGGTGCGGTTGGCCAGCGGCTCGATGGACTTCGACCACGTGTCGTAGAAGCCGTTGCACAGGCGGACGAAGTTCTCATACCCCTTGTTGAGGCCGTCCGTGCCCTTGCGCTGCAGGGCGATTACGTCGGAGATGTCGCGGCAGGCCAGGCTTTCCCGCGTGATTTCCGACATGGTGGCGGCGACGAAGCCTATGGCGTCGGCGTAGGAACGGCCGAATTCGTTCAGCATGCGCGACGTCTGCAGCCCGCTTTCCATCGCGGCGCCCATGGCGTCCGAATAGCAGGCCATTGCCTCCTGCGTGACGTGGTTGAGGTTGGCGCCGACGTCCCTCAGCGTCCGCGTCATGTCGCCGGCGGCGCTTTGGCCCGCGTCCGCGGGGCGCCTGGTCTTGCGGACGGTGTCGTCTGTCATGGCAATGATCCTTGTACGGAAATCGAAAACCTGCCGGCACTGTAGACGCGCCGCCGCCGAAGATCTTGATTATGGTCAAGACCTTGTCCGATTTCAGCGCTGCCGGACATAGGCGCCGGGCGCATTGTCCAGGGGAGGATGGGCCGCATTCCCGGGCTCCGCCGGCGCCGGAACGTTTTCCCCGCTGCCGTGGGTTTTCAGCCACTTATCCCAGGCCGTCCACCATGACCCGGCATTGCGGACCGTGGCCTGCCGCCAGTCTTCGGCGGAAAGATAAGGCGATCCATGGGGCCGGTCCGCCAGGCGGTAGTAGCGGCCGGGATGGCCGGGCTCGCTGACGATGCCGGCATTGTGGCCGCCGTTGGTCAGGACGAAGGTCACCTCGCCCGAGACCATCAGGTGGATCTTGTAGACCGACGTCCACGGCGCGACGTGGTCGCTTTCGGTGCCGACCGAAAAGACCGGTACGGTGATGTTTTCAGGGGCGACCGGTTGCCCCATGGCGGAATAGTGTCCGTCGGCGAAGGCGTTGTCCAGGAACAGTTTCTCCAGGTACTCGCTGTGCATCCGGTACGGCATGCGCGTGGCGTCGGCGTTCCAGGCCAGGAGGTCGAACATGACCGGCTTTTGGCCCTGCCAATAGTCGCGCACCAGGTGCGACCAGATGCTGTCGGCCGACCGCAGCATCTGGAAGGCGCCCGCCATCTGCCGGGTGTCGAGATAACCCTGGGCCCGCATCATGTTCTTCAGGTAGGCCACTTCCGAGTCGGTGACAAAGACCGTCATTTCCCCGGCCTCGGTGAAATCGCCCTGGGCGGCGAACAGCGACAGGCTTTGCAGGCGGCCGTCTTTCTGCCGCGCCAGCCAGGCGGCCAGGATCATGGCCAGCGTCCCGCCCAGGCAGTAGCCGCACAGATGCACCCTGGCCTGCGGCACGATGGCCGTCACGGCATCGAGGGCGGCCAGGGCGCCGTCGCGCAGATAGTCGTCCATGCCCTTGTCGCGGTCCGCGCTGGTCGGGTTCTTCCACGAGACGATAAAGACGGTGTGGCCCTGCGCGACCAGCCAGCGCACCAGGGAATTATGCGGAGACAGGTCCAGGATGTAGTATTTCATGATCCACGCCGGCAGGATGAGGATCGGCTCCTTTTGCACCGACGGCGTTTGCGGACTGTACTGGATAAGCTCCATCAGGTCGTTGCGGAACACGACCTTGCCCGGCGTCACGGCCACGGCCTTGCCGGGCGCGTAATCGTCCATGCCCGGCGGCAGGCGCCCGGACATCTGCCTTTGCCAGTCCTCGAAGACAAGCAGGGCGCCGGTGATCAGGCTTTTGCCGCCGGACTCGCGCGCGGCCGCCTGGATATCGGGATTGGTCAGGAAGAAGTTCGACGGCGACAGGGCGTTCAGCCACTGGTGCGCCACGAAATTGACGACGCGCTCATGGGCCGGCGTGACGCCGGGCACGCCCAGGGTCGCCCTGTCCCAGTAGGCCTCGGCCAGCCGGAAGGCGTTGACGTAGCCGTGAAAGGGCCAGTCCTGCCACAGCGGCGAGCGAAAGCGCGAATCCCGGGCGCGGCCCCCCGCGCCGTCGGACGGGCAGGCGTGAAGCCACGGAAACAGGGCGAGTTCCGCCACGCGTCCCGGACAGAGGCCGAGGTGCAGCAGCCACGCGATCCAGGTCTCGGCCAGTCCTGCCGGCGTTATGCCGAACGTGTATCGCGCCAGCCATCCCTGCCAGGTCTGGTCGATCTGCTCGCCCAGCCGGCCGGCGGCCTCGGCGGCGACGGAGGGTACGGGCCGGGCGGCTTCGAACGCTTCGGCTTTCATGGTCAGGTCCACTGCAGGTAGGAATGGAGACGGTCGCGGCGCCGCCTGCGTTTGGCGCGCGGCTCGTGGGCGAAGAACCAGTGCTTCGCCGCTTCCGACGCCGCCAGGTAGGCCAGGGTGATGGCGCCGAGCCCGCCGAGAATCGGCAGGGGCAACGGCGTCAGCCCGACCCACCCGCCGGCGGGCGTATAGGGCAGGGCGACCACGACCGCGAAGACCAGCAGGCTCAGCCGCACCAGCCACGAGCCCGGCCGGCTTTTCCAGATGGGGCGGCGCGTGCGGACGACGAAGACGATGCCGAGTTCGGTCACGACCGACTCGACGAACCAGCCGGTCTGGAAATGGGCCTCCGACGCCTGCGACGCCAGGAACAGAAAGGCGAAGGTCAGGATGTCGAAGGCCGAGCTGATCAGGCCGAAGCAGACCATGAAGCGGCGGATATAGCCGATGTTCCAGCGCCGCGGCGCGCGCGTGACGCCGCTGTCGACCGTGTCCGACGCGATCGCCATCGACGGTATGTCGCTGAGGAAGTTGTTGAGCAGGACTTCCTTGGCCAGCATCGGCAGGAAGGGCAGGAACAGCGAGGCGGCGGCCATGCTGATCATGTTGCCGAAATTGGCGCTGGTGGTGATCGATATGTATTTCAACGTGTTGACGAAGGTCCTGCGGCCTTCGGAAATCCCTGTCAGCAGGACGCCGATATCCTTTTCCAGCAGGACGATGTCGGCGGCTTCGCGCGCCACGTCGACCGCCGTGTCGACGGAAATGCCGATGTCGGCCACGTGCAGGGCCGGGGCGTCGTTGATGCCGTCGCCAAGATAGCCGACCACATGTCCCGAGCGGCGCAGGGCGGCGACGATGCGCTCCTTCTGGTTGGGATCGATCTCGGCGAAGATGTCCGTGCGGGGCGCGACGGAAAACAGCGCCTCCGAACTCATGCGCTGCAGGTCTTCGCCCGTCAGGACGGCGGGCGCTTCAAGGCCGATCGCCTCGGCGGCGTGATGGGCGATATAGCGGTTATCGCCGGTGATCATCTTGATGTGGACGCCGCTGTGGGCCAGGGCCTTGAGCGTGGCGGCAATCCCTTCCTTTGGCGGATCGGTGAACAGCAGGAAACCCGCGAGCGTCAACCCGGCTTCGCAGGTTACGTCCACCGGCGAAGAGGGCGGCAGGGGACGGAAGGCCACGGCCAGGACGCGGTAGCCGTCCGCGCTCCAGCTGCGCAGCCAGCCGTCGAAGGTCGCCCGGTCGCCGTCTTCCAGCGGCCGGTCGTGTGCGTTGACGCGAACGGCGGTGCAGGCGTCGACGACGCCCTTCACGGCGCCCTTGCAGATCAGGATGGCGTCGTCTTCGGCGGCCTTGCGCCGGACGACGACCGACAGGCGCTTGCGTTCGAAGTCATAGGGAACTTCGCCGGTCTTTTCATAGTCCTGCGCGAACGGCAGATCCCTGGCCGCCGCCACGATGGCGTCGTCGAGCGCGTTCCGGAGACCGGTCTGCAGGCCGGCATTGAGGCGCGCCATGTCCAGCACGGCGTCGGAGGGCTGACCGGCGGCGTCGAAGGCGGCGCTCATGGCGATGACGCCCCGGGTCAGGGTGCCGGTCTTGTCCGTGCACAGGAGCGTCATGCTGCCGAGGTTTTCGATGGCGTCGAGGCGGCGGACGATGACGCCGTCGGCGGCCATGCGGCGCGCGCCGCTGGCCAGGGTCACGCTGATGATGGCCGGCAGCAGTTCCGGCGTAAGCCCGACCGCCAGGGCCAGCGAGAACAGCAGCGAGTCGATCATCGGCCGGTGCAGCAGGAGGTTCGCCAGGAAGACGATCAGCACCATGACCAGCATGATCTGGGTCATCAGCGTGCCGAAATGGCGGATGCCGCGGGCGAATTCGGTTTCGGGAATCTGCCGCTCGATGGCTTCGGCGATGCGGGCGAATTCGGTCGTCACGCCCGTCCGGACGGCGACGGCCACGGCCGTCCCGCTGCGTACCGAGGTGCCGGCAAAGACCATATTGCGGCGAGCGGTCAGCGAGGCGTCTTCCGGCACGATGCCGGGGCCTTTGACGACGGGAAAGGTTTCGCCGGTCAGGACCGCTTCGCTGACGTTGAAGTCGTTGGCCTCGAGAATGAGGCCGTCCGCCGGAATCAGGGCGCCGGCGGACAGCCTGAGGATATCGCCGGGCACGATCGTTTCGGCGGGGACGGTCATGTCGCGGCCGTCGCGCGTCACCTCGGTTTTTTGCGACAGGCGCTGCTGCAGCGCGGCCATGGCGCGCGAGGCGCTGAACTCCTGGCTGAAGCTCAGGACGCAACTGGCGACGACGATGACGGTTATGATCAGCGCCTCATTCACTTCGCCCACGGCCGCCGACACGGCGGCGGCGGCGACCAGGACGAGGACCAGCGGGTTTTTGAACTGGTTGAGGAAGAGGATGGCCGGGGCCGTCTGCGGTCCCGATTTCAACCGGTTCGGTCCCGTCCGGCTCAGGCGTTCGGCGGCCGCCTCGGCGCGCAGGCCCCGGCGGTTGGACCCCAGCGCCCTCAGCACTTCGCCGGCCGGCCGCGCCCAGTACGATGGCTCCGGCCGAGGCGCCGCGTCTGCGATGTCGGTGAGGGCCAGGGGCTTGGTCATGGGGCGCGGACGGGCTTCATCGCGCCGTATAGCCGCCGTCGACGACAAGCTCGGCGCCGGTGACGAAGCGGCTTTCATCCGAGGCCAGGTACAGGATGGCCCAGGCGATATCGTCGGGCTCGCCGACATGCCCCAGCGGATGGAGCGCCCCAAGCGAAGCCTTGAATTCGTCCAGGGCGATGCCCCGGCGCTGGGCTACGCCCTCGACCATCGGCGTCCAGATATAGCCCGGATGGATGGAATTCACGCGGATGCGGTCGGGTGCATAGATCAGGGCGTCGTTCTTGGTCATCAGCCGCACGGCGCCCTTCGAGGCATGGTAGGGCGGCACGTCGCCGGCTCCGATAAGTCCGTAGATGGAGGACAGGTTGACGATCGATCCGCCACCCGCCTTCCTCAGGTGCGGAATGACATGCTTGGTGCAGAAGAAGACGCCCTTGACGTTGACGTTCATCACGTTTTCCCATTCGAGCTCGGTAATCTGGTCGGTGGGCTTGTCGACGCCGGCTATGCCGGCATTATTGACCAGTATGTCGATGTGCCCGAGGGACGAGGCGATGTCGCCGAAGGTCTTTTGAACCTCGGTTTCGCTGCTGGTGTTCATATCCCACCAGTGACACCGGCCGCCGGCTTCGCGGATGCGGGCGGCGACTTTTTCGCCTTCGGAGTCGATGTCCGTTATGGCGACCGTGGCGCCTTCGCGCGCCAGGCATTCCGCGGCCGCTGCGCCGATGCCCATCGCTCCGCCCGTCACGACGGCCACCTTGCCCTTTACCCTGTCCATTGCCGGTCTCCGTATGTTCGGAGGCAGTATGCGGGCTCGGGCGGCGCTTACCTTGACACGGATCAAATGTCCCCGCGGCCGAACAGGGACGGCACCAGCCGGCCGAGCCCGAGGGCGATCCCGGCGACGGCCAGCGCCAGCGCGGCCTGAGCCGCGGACAGGGGCGCGAAGTGGAAGAGCTGTTCCCCAAGCGGCGAATAGAGGGTCAGGAAGAGGACCAGCAGGGCCGCGACCATGATGACGAGCAGCGACGGCGTCATGCGCCGCAGGCCCGTCAGCAGGGATGACGCCTGGGTATGGCTGTTGAGGACCAGGGCGAGGGTCGACAGGACCAGGGCGGCGAATACGAGGGATCGGGACGCAACCTCGGGAACGCCGAGGTGAATGGTAATCCAGTACAGTCCGCAGGTGAGCCCCAGTATGGTCAGGCCTTGCCACAGGCTGCCGGCCAGCAGCCGCCGCGAGAACAGGGGCGCTTCCGGGGCACGAGGCGGCCGCCGCATGATGTCGTCGGCCTCGCGCTCGGCTTCGAAGGCCAGGGAGCAGACGGGGTCGATGATCATTTCCAGAAAGGCGACGTGCATGGGCCCGAGCACGATCGGCAGGTTGAACAGCAGCGGCATCAAGGCCAGACCGGCGATCGGGATATGGACGGCGATGATGAACCCCATGGCCCTGCGCAGGTTGTCGTAAATGCGCCGCCCCAGCCGGATGGAGGCGACGATGGCCGGAAAGTCGTCGTCGAGCAGGACCAGCGACGCGGCTTCGCGGGCGACGTCGGTGCCGCGCCGGCCCATGGCGACGCCGATGTGCGCGGCCTTGAGCGACGGCGCGTCGTTGACGCCGTCGCCGATCATGCCGACCACTTCGCCGTCGGCCTTCAGCGCCTCGACGATGCGCAGCTTTTGCTGCGGCATGATGCGGGCAAAGATGCTGGTATCGCGGGCGCATTGGGCCAGGTCCGCGTCGTCCAGCCGTTCGATCCGGTCGCCGGTGATGACGGTGTCCGCGTCGATCCCGGCCTGCCGCGCAATCGCCTGGGCCGTTACGGGGTGATCGCCGGTGATCATGACCACGCGTATTCCGGCCGTGTGGCAATCCTCGATCGCGGCGGTGACGGCCGTCCGCAGGGGATCGATCAGCCCGACCAGGCCTGCAAAGGCGAAGTCGAACCGGTCCTGGGAGTCCGGCAGGCTGCCGGCGTCGGCTTGCGCCCGCGCGACGCCCAGCACACGCAGGCCTTGCGACGCCATGGCTTCGGCCGCCGACGCCACGGCCGCGGCCAGGCCGGCCTCCAGGCGGCAAAGGGCCGCGATGGCCTCCGGTGCGCCCTTGGCGGCGGCCGTCGCGGTCTTGCCGCCGGCCGACCACACCTGGGTCATGGCCAGGCAGTCGGGGCGCAGCCCATAGCTGCGCACGATCCGGCCTTCGGCGGCATCGACTCCGGCGGCGAAAAACGCCTTTTCGATCGGGTCCTGCGTTCCCGGGGCGCTGGCCAGGCAGCCCGTTCGCACGAGGTCGGCGAAGCCGCCGCCGAGGCGCGCTTCGGCGGCCACGTCCAGCGTTCCCGCATCCGGAAGCCAAAGCCGCGAAATCCGCATCCGGTTTTCCGTGAGTGTTCCGGTCTTGTCGGTGCACAGGACGGTGGCGGAGCCCAGGGTCTCGATGGCCGCGGCCTGGCGCGTCAGGACCCGGGCCCTGGAGATCCGCCACGCGCCCATGGTCAGGAACACGGTCAGCACGACCGGGAACTCCTCGGGCAGCAGGGACATGCCGATGGCGATGCCGTTGAGCAGGGCGGCCAGCCACTGTCCGCGCAACAGGCCGTACAGAAGGACGCTGACGCCGCTGACCAGGGCGCCGAGGGTGCCGGCCACCAGAACGATGCGTCGCGTCTGGGCGCGAAGGCGCGGGGGTTCCGCCGACAACCGGCCCAGCACATGGCCGATCTTGCCGATTTCGGTATGGGCGCCGGTCGCGGTCACGGTCGCCAGTCCACGGCCCCGCACCAGCAGGGTTCCGGAAAAGACCGCCGGCAGGTCGTCTCCGCCGGGCGCCGCCGCCGGGCCGCTGCCGGCGGTTGACACGGCGGCCGCCGCGCAGCGGTCGGGCGCGGCGGCGATCTTGCGCACCGGCACCGACTCGCCGGTCAGCATCGATTCGTCGGCCTGGATGTCCTCGGCCTGCAGCAGCAAGGCGTCGGCGGGGACCCGCTCGCCTTCGGACAGCAGGATCGTGTCGCCGCGAACCAGCCCGGAGGCGGGAATGGTCCTGACGGCGCCGTCGCGCACCACGCGGGCGTGCGGACTGGAGAGGTCGCGCAGGGCCTCAAGCACATGTTCGCTGCGCAGTTCCTGCACGATCGTGACGATCATGGAGAACATGGCGAAGCCCGCCAGGACCGCCGACTCCTTGAGATCACCCAGCGCCACATAGATGATGCTGCCGAGCAGCAACAGGGCCAGCATGGGCTCGGCCAGGACGCCGGCGACGATACGGAGCGGCGTCCGCCGGTCCGGCTGCGGCAGCATATTGGGCCCGTCGGCGGCAAGCCGTTCCGCTGCGGCCGTTTCGCTCAGGCCCGACACTCCGAAGTTCGGATCATCCATACGCTGCCTTCCGCCTGGGTTGTATGCCGGTCATGGCTGGAAATGCCGCCATCCGCATTGACCAGAATCAAGGCGTCTGTCCGCAACCGGCCTAGCGTGCCGGCATGCGATGTCCAGCCCGTCCGGCGCCCCTGCGGAGCCACTGGCCGTCCGCTTCGGAGGTGATCGAACATGAGGGCGATGGTCTTGCGCGAAACCGGCTGCATTGCCGACGATTGTCACCGGCTGGCGCTGGAAAAGTGGCCCGAACCGGCCTGCGGCGTCGATGACGTGGTGCTGAGGGTCGCGGCCTGCGGCGTATGCCATACGGAGCTGGACGAAATCGAGGGCCGCACGCCGCCGCCGCGCCTGCCCATCATTCCGGGGCATCAGGTCGTCGGGACCGTCGTGGCGGCCGGACGCAACGTCAAGACGGTCGATATCGGCGAACGGGTCGGCGTGGCGTGGATATTTTCAGCCTGCGGAGAATGCTCGTGGTGCCGGTCGGGGCAGGAAAACCTGTGTCCGTCGTTCCGGGCGACCGGGCGCGACGACAATGGCGGATACGCCGACTACATGGCGGCCAGGGCAGCCTTCGTCCATCCGATCCCGGACGAGCTGGACGACGCGGTCGCGGCCGCGCCCCTGCTGTGCGCCGGGTCGGTCGGATACCGGTCGCTGTTCCTGAGCGAACTGACGGACGGCCAGCCGCTTGGCTTCATGGGGTTCGGCGCTTCGGCCCACCTGGTGCTGCAACTGGCCCGGCGGCAATTTCCCAACAGCCAGTTCTATGTCTTCGCGCGCGGCGAGGCGGAGCGGGCCTTCGCGCTGGAACTTGGCGCGGACTGGGCCGGCGACATCGCCGCGCCGGCGCCGGAAAAGCTGAAGGCGATCATCGACACGACGCCGGCCTGGACGCCGGTCGTCGCCGCCATGGGCAATTTGCAGCCGGGCGGCCGCCTGGTCATCAACGCCATCCGCAAGGAGGACGCGGACAAGACGGCGCTGCTGCAGATAGACTATGCCCGCGACCTGTGGATGGAAAAGGAGATCAAGAGCGTCGCCAATGTCACGCGCGAGGATGTCGGCGACTTCCTGCAGTGGGCCGCAAGGGTCCAGATCGTGCCCGACGTCACGACCTATGACATCGCCGACGCCAATACCGCGCTGGCCGACCTGAAGGCCGGCCGGACGCGTGGCGCCAAGGTCCTGACCTTCCTGCCGTGAAGGGCCGCGTCAGTGGCCCGGAAAGTCGGCCAGGATGACGGTCCCGTCGGCAAGCTGGCAACGGCCGGTGCCGCCGTCCGAAAGACCGGCCACGGGATGGACCAGCCTGAAGCGGCAGCGCATATACGCGCCCGAGGCATTCTGCAGGTTGGCGAGGACCGTTCCGCTATAGGTCGTGGACGTGGCGTCCCGGGCGTCCCAGCCGCTCCAGTCGTGCCAGCGCGCGCGGCCTTCCCAGCCGCGCCACAGCGGAGCCAGGGCGGTGACCTGGGTCTGCTGCGTGATCTGGAAGAACGGGCCCGTATAGGTCTCGCCGGTACTCAGTACGGCCGTCATCTTGCCCTCGATCCCGTCGTCCGAGGTCCAGGTGAAGGTGCCCGTTATGGCGCCCGTCTTCGATATGCCGGTTCCCGTGCCGGCGGTCGTGCAGCCGGCCATGAGGACGCCCGCCGCGGCCAGGGCCATGAGCCATTCTCGATTGATGCGTGTCATGTCGCGTCTCCCAAATCCATCGGCCAACAGTATAATGACAGGGGCGCGCGTTTCATTGATCGCGCTCAAAAGACCCGCGGTTTACCGGGCCGCCTGGCCGTGGACCGCCATGCCCGATTTCAGGCTGTCGGGCGGGAAGACGATCACCGTGTCGCCCGGCTTCACGCCCGCGAAGACCTGGCGGTAGTGATCGCCGGCGTCACCGACACGGACGCGGGCCGATTGCGCCTTGCCGCCGATCACGCGGAACACCGCCCAGTCGGCGCCGTCGCGCACCAGGGCGTCGACCGGCACGCGGACGGCGTCGGGACGGTCCGACAGGACGACCCGCAGGTCGACGCGAAAGCCGTGGCCCAGCACGGGCGCCGTCGCCGGCGAATCGAGGCGGGCTATGACGTTGACGCGCTGTTCCTCGACGCCCAGCGCCGAAACCTTGGTGTGGGCATAGGGCTCGATGCGGGTGATGTGCGCCGGTATCCGTCCCGTCCCGCCCCAGTTTTCGACGAAGGCCGGCTGGCCGGGGTGCATCTGCACGGCGTCCTGCGACAGGAATTCGGCGACGATCTCCAGATCCGCCGGATCGCCGATATCGATCAGCGGCGAGCCGGCCGGTGTCACGGTTTCGCTTTGCTGGTAGAGCCGCAGAACCTGGCCGGATACGGGGCTTTTCACCTGGGTCACGACGCCGGTTTCGCTGCCGGGCGTCCCGGCGGCGACCTCGGCCTGCTTCAGGGCCGCCTGGCGCGCGGCGACCGTCGCCCTGGCCGCGTCGAAGGCGGCATTCACCGTATCGAGCGCCGCCGGGCTGGCGAAGCCGCGGTCGAACAGCACCTTGGTGCGCACCTGGTCGCGCCGGGCCAGGGCCATGTCGGCTTCGGCCGAACGCAGGGCCGCCGAGGCCGCCAGGACGCCGGCCTGGGCCTGGGCGGCGGTGCGGGCGTCGAGCAGGGCGGGCGAGGCGGGATAGATGCTGGCGACCGCCTGTCCCTTGACGACCCGGTCGCCCGGTTCGACCGCGATGCGCTGCAGTTCGCCGCTGACCGGAGCGGCGATGACGAAGACGTCGTGGATGCGGGTGCGGCCTTCGTCGGCGATGTCGACGCGGACTTCGCCGGTATCGATGACGGCGGTTTCGACGCGCATCGGGCGCGGCCACAGCATCCACGCCAGGACGGCGGCCAGCAGGACGGCGGCGGTCCCCCAGATCATGTGGCTCGGCTTCGGTTTCGGCAGGGGCATGGTCAGTCTCTCGCTTTCAGGACGCCCACCATGTCCAGCCGGTCGACGGACGCGCGGACGATCATCGCGGCCGCAAGCACGCAGGCCAGGGTGAAGGCCATGGCGAAGGCATAGCCGGGCGGGTTGAAGACAAAGGGAAAGGCGAAGTTTTCGGTTCCGAACAGGTGGGTCAGCCAGATGGCCATCACCGTGCCGAAGGCCGCCGCGAACGGCAGGCTCAGCACGGCCAGGACCATGATTTCGCCGACCAACACGTAGGAAACCTCAAGGCGCGTGAAGCCCAGCACCCTGAGCGTCGCCAGGTCGCGCTGCTGTTCCGCCAGGGTCACCCGCGCCGCCGAAAAGGCGATGCCGCCGGCCATGATGGCGGCGAAGCTGGCATAGATGGCCGTCATCAGGCCCATATGTTCGTTGAAATTCCTGCGCATGGAGCGTTCGGCCAGGGACACGAAGCTGGCGCCCATCAGGGCCGGGGTCTTTTTCAGCACGGCGGTGAAATCGTCGTAGCGGGAGGGATCGAGGCGCACATAGGCGCCGCCGATCCGTCCGGTTTCGCGCATCAGCCGCGCCTCGGCATAGAGGTCCATATAGGCCGAGGCCCCGGTCATCGGCTCGGCGATGCCGGCCACCCGCACGGGCAGGCGCAGGCGCTGGCCCGTCGACTGTTCCGCCGTGATGATGTCTCCGGTGCGGGCATCGAGCTTGCGCGCCAGGCTGCGCGACAGAAGGATGCCGTCGGCGGGCATGGCGATCGGCCGGCCGTCGCGATCGATCAGGCGATTGAGCGACGCCCCCTTGGCCGAGGCGAAGATGGCTTCCTCGACACGATGGCCGTCCTTTTCGAACGTAACGGCGTCGATGCGGAAGGGCTCGGTAGCGATGACGCCCGGCAGGCGCTCGATATCGTGCAGGACGCTGTCCTTCTGCATCTTACCCAGGGTCAGGGTGACGTTCTGACGGTTGGCCAGCCCGAAATGGACGTCCAGCATGTAGGTCATCTCGGCGGGGAAGGACTGGGTGACGATCAGGATCGAGATGGCGAAGCCTATGCCCAGGATGGTCGTGGCGGCGCGGCGCGGGAAGCGCACGATGCGGCGCAGGATGATGCGGCTTTTGCCGTCGAGCCCCTGGCCCAGTTGCTCCAGCCACGCCGCGCCGCTGCCGTAGCTGGCCGGTTGCGGCGGCGCCAGGGCCTCGGCCGGGGGCAGGGCGGCGGCGCGGATGACCGAGCTTATGGCGCCCAGGCCCGCCGCGGCGAAGGCGGCCACGGCGGCCAGGGCATAGGTTGCGGCCGAGGCGGAGAATTCCAGGGCCGGGAAATGGTAGAAGGCGCGGTACTGCCCGGCGGTGAAGCGGCCGTAGCCTATGCCGGCGGCGATGCCGGCCACCAGCCCCAGGCCGCCGAAGATCAGCGCGCTTTCGGCATAGTGCCAGGCGATGGCCGCATTGCCGTAGCCGAAGGCCTTGAGCAGGCCGATATTGGAGCGCTCGGTGGCGATGACGCGGCCCATGGAGACATTGACCAGGAAGGCCGCCACCACCAGGAAGAAGGCCGGGACGAAGGCCGCCAGCACGCCGAGCTGGTCCAGTTCCTCACGCAGGAAGCGGTCGGACATCATGCGGTCGCGGCCGTGGACGCCGGCGGAGCCATAGGGTTTCAGGGCCGCGTCGATGGCGGCCGACGCCGGGCGGGGATCGGCGCCGGGCGCCAGGCGGATGACCGCTTCGTTGAAGGCGCCGCGGCGGTCCCAGGCCTGACCCAGGGCGTCACGGCCCATCCACAGCACGGCGAACCGCTCCGGCTGCGGGAACATTTCGCCCGGCGCCGATACGAAGATGAATTCGGGCGAATTGGCGATGCCGGTCAGGGTGACGCGCTCGCGGTGGCCGTGGACGATCATGTCGAGCGTTGCGCCGGGCTTGAGTTTCAGCGCGGTGGCGAAGGCTTCGTTGACCAGGGCTTCGTCCGGCCGTGCGGCGTCCGGCCAGCGCCCGGACGCCAGGACCAGGTCGTTGACCCTGGGCCGGCCTTCGCGCGGCAGGGAAACCAGGCGCGCCGAGACGGGTTCCTTCATCTGCGGCAGGTCGAGCAGGGCATAGCCCGAAATGCGCGTTTCGACCGCCGCGACGCCCGGGGCCGCGCCTATGTCCGCGGCCCGCCGGTCGGGCGCGCGGACCAGGTCGACGGCCAGGTCGGCCATGTGCTTGTCGGCATAGTAGGCGTCGAGCGTCCGTTCCAGCGTGCCGCGCATGCCGACGGCCATGATCAGCACGGCCAGGCCGCAGCCAAGCACCATGACGATGCCGGCGGCGTGCATGCGCATCCGCCAGATATCGCGCAGCAGCTTGGCGTTCAGCGGCCGCATGTCACCACACCAGTTCGGACGGCCGGGCCGGCGCCGGATTGACATCGATCTGGCGCACGTGGCCGTCGGCGAAATGCACGACGCGCTGGCCCATGCGGGCAACGTCGGAATTGTGGGTGACGATGAGCGTGGTCGACTTATAGCGCCGGTTGATTTCGCCGAGCGCTTCCAGGACCTGCATGCCGGTCTTGAGGTCCAGCGCGCCGGTGGGCTCGTCGCACAACAGGATCGCCGGGCGCTTGGCGATGGCGCGGGCCACGGCGACGCGCTGCTGCTCGCCGCCGGACAGCTGGGCGGGAAAATGGTCCATGCGTCCGGCCAGCCCCACCAGGGTCAGGGCTTCCTCGGCGCTCAACGGGTCGGCGGCGATTTCGCGCACCAGATCGACGTTTTCGCGCGCCGTCAGGCTGGGGATCAGGTTGTAGAACTGGAAGATGAAGCCGACGTGCCTGCGGCGGTAGGCGGTCAGCTGGCGGTCGTTGAGCGCCGTAAGCACCATGTCATGGAAGCGGATTTCGCCGGTGCTGGCGTGGTCGAGCCCGCCCAGGACATTGAGCAGGGTCGACTTGCCCGAGCCCGATGGCCCCAGCAGCATCATCAACTCGCCTTCCTGGATGTCGAAGCTGACCTCCGACAAGGCCCGCACGGCGGCGGGTCCCTTGCCATAAATCTTGCTGACGTCGCGCAGGGTGAAGGCTGCGGTCATGACAGAACCGGGGAGGGCGGTGTGGGTGACAGGAACATCGGCTGCGTCCGCGACGATTGCCGTCGGGGCTTATCACACCGCGTCGGAGCCGCATTTGCGCAGGATCAATCGGGGGCAGCGTTGGATGCACTTCCCGTCCCGATTTTACCAGCTACTCAAATTCATCGAGCGGTCGAATCGCTGGACTAACCAGCCTATCGATTTCGCGTTCGATGGCTGTTTCGAACAGCGCCAATCGCATCAACCGTGGTCCTTCGGCTTTGCGGCTTAAAAGCCATCTGCGATGCCTTTTTATAAAAGGCCTAAGCCGGCAATAGCGGATGAGGCGTCTATCGTCCGAAATTTGCTTCATAATTTATCTCCGATGTTGGAGAGTGCAGCAAACTTGGTTGGCGACCTCAGGTCATATTGCAAACTCGTTGTGGGCAGTTGGCGTAATGAGGTTGCCGCTATCGATCGGTAGAAATGGCGGAATTTGGGGCCATCACCGGCCCGTTCCGCGACCATCTGCGGCCACACACTCCGTCGCGATGACGGGTCCAGGGGCCGTGACCCTGGCCCTGGTGCCCCCGGTCGGACTCGAACCGACACACCTTGCGGTACTCGATTTTGAGTCGAGCGCGTCTACCAATTCCACCACAGGGGCGCTGGGCGAAGGACGCGGTGATACCGGCTTTCGAAAACGCGCGCAAGGGCGTTCTACAGCGTCTTCCACATCCTGACGTGGGGGATCGTGACCTCTTCGAAGACGGCGCCGTCGGTGGCGTAGCCATGACGGGCGTAAAAGCCCTGGGCGGTCTGGCGGGCGGCCAGGACGATCTCCGAAAAGCCGCGCGCGCGGGCAAGGTCTTCGAAGGCCGAGAGCAGGGCCGCGCCGGCGCCTGTGCCGCGCGTTTCGTCCGACACCGCCATCTGGCGCAGCTTGACGGTGGCGTCGCTGTAGCGCGTCATCACGACCGTGCCCACGAGTTGGTCGCCTGACCAGGCGGTGAGGTGGGTGTCGGCGGCTTCGCGGGCCAGCTCTTCCGGCGTGAAATCGAGGCCCAGCGGCGTGCGCAGGACAGCGCGGCGCAAACGCACGGCTGCTTCGTAATCGGAGGTGCCGTGGGGGACGGAGCGAACGGTCATGGACGTGGAACGCGGCATGGTCCGTGTTTAGAACGATATGACATAGTGTGGAAGCATGGGTTTGCGGTAGCGTGGGTTTCCGCGCCCCCTTCCGTCACTCGCTCCGCTCGCACCACCTTTGCCGTAAACGGGAAGGCATAGAGGCAGTCCATAACGTGTTTGCTTCAGCGCGCCGCCCGTCCGGCTTATCGCGCCTTTACGGCAGCGGCTCAGGCGGCGCATGGATTTGTCCGGTACTATAGGGCAAGGTGAGCCTATGAAATACGTTGCCCTTATCGCCCTTGTCTGTCTTGCCGCCTGTTCGAAGCCGGCGTCCCCAGAGGACGCTTCCGCCGAAGGCGCGACCGTGTCGGCCGCATCCGAAGCGGCCAGTTCCAGCGCGGCCTCGGCGATCGACGCCATCGCCTTTACCGGCAGGTGGACGGGGCCGGAAGGCACCTGGCTCGATATCCAGCCGAAGGGGCAGGACTATAGCGTCACGGTCAGCAATCTCGACGGGCCGCGCACCTTCGACGGTATCGCGGACGACGGCGGCATCCGCTTCATGCGCGACGGTCAGGCCTTCGTGATCCGTCCCGGCAATGGCGACGACACCGGCATGAAGTGGCTGGCCGGCAAGAAGGACTGCCTGGTGGTGGCGCCGGGCGAGGGCTATTGCCGGGGGTAAAGCCCAACTGACTTTTTACGCGCCGTGTGTGCAGACTTCCCGTCGGGGCCGGGCGCAGGCAAAGCGGGAGCGAAGTCGCATGTCTCGAAACCTCATCATGTCCGGCAGCGATACGCGGCGCTGGCAGGCGGGCGCCATCCTGGTGGCGGCGCTTCTGCAGATCGCCTTTGCGCGTGTCACCGACATGCTGCATGTCGGCCAGAGCGTCGAGATCCGGTCCGCCCTCAGCAGCCACCCCCTTGTGCCGCTGGGGTATGCCTTCATCATCTGGGGCGTCATATACGCCTATGCCCTGGTCGCCGCCCTCTGGCAGCTGGGTCCCAAGCACCGCAACAACCTGGCGCTCAGGGACATCGGCTGGCAGACCGCCGGCATCTATACGCTCAATGCCCTGTGGCAGGTGTGGGTGCCGATTCGCGGCCTGGACGCGGTCAGCATCGTCATCGTCGGTGCGGCGCTGGCGCTGGGCGTCACCAGCCTTTTGCAGGTGCGCGACCTGCACCTGTCGAAAAAGGACGAGCTTTTCGTCGTCGGGCCGGTGGCGCTCACCACGGGCTGGCTGACGGCGGCCTTCTGCGTCAACATAACCTCGTCGCTGGTGGCCGGGCATAACACCTTGATCAATCCGATGGAGGTCAATGTGTCGCTGGTCTTCCTGCTGGCCCTGGTCGCCGTGGGGGCGGCGCTGATCTATGCCACGCGCAGCCTCCTTTACAGCGTGGCGCTGATCTGGGCGCTGTTCTGGGTGATGATGGCCAATATCTATCGCGACCATGAAATGGCGATAGCCACCGTGGCGCTGGGCGGGATCATCGTGGCCGCCGCCATCACCGGCCGCCAGCTTTATCAGAGCGGCCAGCGCGGCGCCTTCATCCACGCGTGACAATTTTACCGCATTTTGCGTTATTTATGTCGGGCGCGGCATAAATACCGGCGCGTCCGTCTTGGCGGCATCCGGCCGCGCGTGTTAGGCGGATAGGCCGCCGGGGTTGGCGGTGACTTCTGTCTGCTTTCTTTTGGGGGGACATCATGAAAACCTTTATCTGCGCCACAGCCGTGGCGTGCCTTCTCGCTGTCGCCGGTCACGCCGCGGCCGCGGACAACAGCTGGGCCTTTTCGGCCGGCGCTCTGAACAAGATCGACCTGCACTACGGTTCGAGCTCGACCAGAATCCACACCGCCTACAAATCCGGTTCGCAATTCGGCGGCGCCTGGACCAGCAAGCCGCAAGGCAACTGGCACTGGGACATTGCCGTGTCGTTCAGCCACCAGGACATCGACCGTTCCGTCTACACCTCCGGCAGCACGACCTACACCAATACCAACTCGGGCAGCCTCAAGACGGCTTCCTTCTGGCTGGACGGTGTCTACGATTTCCCTGTCAAGGGTTCGGTGAAGCCCTATGTCGGCGCCGGCTTCGGCGGAACGCACGTGTGGCTCGATGACGGCGTCGGGCTGAAGGGCGACCTGCAGAGCCCGGGCGTCCAGGTCTTCGGCGGCGTAAACGTCGCGGTGTCCAAGAAGGTCAGCCTGTTCGGCGAAGCGCGCCTGGAGCGTCTCGGCAACTTCGATATCGAGGTCAACTCGAACGCGACGCACGCCCAGCTCGACACCAGCGCCGTGGTTGTCGGTCTGCGCACCAGCTTCTGATACCAACGGCGATTGGCTTTGACTCGATCGCCGTTGGCAAGGGCGACCGCCCGCCGCCGCCAATGCGGCGAGCCATGCGGCGTTTGAGCTGAAAAAAACGAATACCGACGGTCATTCTTTATGGCCGTTGGTATGATAAGGTCATGCCGGTGCGCGGCCTGTCCCGTGCACCGGTAAAGTCTGATGAAAGCGCGGTTTTCCCGCGCTTTTTTCATGCCCGGTATTGCGTCCGCCAGCGGCGCCCGTTAAGCCAAGCCCACAAATTTTTTATGGGAATAATCATGGCCGATGACGAAGACGAACTGATCGTGAAGGATGCCAACGGCGCGAAGCTGAGCAACGGCGATAGCGTGACCCTGATCAAGGACCTCAAGGTCAAGGGCTCGGGCGGCGTGACGCTCAAGCGCGGGACGCTGATCAAGAATATCCGCCTGACCTACGATGCCGACGAGATCGAATGCAATGCCGACAAGGTGAAGGGCCTTGTCCTGCGTACCGAGTTCGTCAAGAAGGCCTGAGCCTGCAAAAAGGGCCGGTGCGCGGGACGAGGGCGCACCGGCCAGGCCTGGCCGCGGGGCTTTGGGGAAGCGGCCGGGCGAAACGTGCTGTTTACGGCGCCGCGGCGCCGCCGGATCATTGGCATTTTTTTCGCGCGAACGGCCGGAATCCTGTAAAGGCCGGGAATGGAGGCGCGCATGGATATCGGATACGCAACAGCAAGGGACAAGGCGGGGTGGTGGCACCTGTGGCAAGCCTATCTCGACTTTTACAATCATCCGCTGCCGGACGAGATGAGCGACCTGACCTTCGGGCGATTCCTCGATCCGCATGAACCCATGGTGCTGCTGGTGGCGCGCGAAGGCGATGAGGTGATAGGCTTTTCGGCCGTGGTGGAACACCGGTCGACGTGGGCGCGCAACGGCTATGTCTATCTTGAGGACCTGTTCGTGGCGGACAGCGCGCGCGGCAGGGGCGTGGGACGCGCGCTGATCGAGGCGACCATCGAGCACGCCAAAAGCCGGCACTGCGAGCGCGTCTACTGGGTGACGCACGAGACCAACACCCAGGCGCGGCGCCTGTACGACAAGGTCGCCAGCCTGCCCGGGCTGACGACCTATTTCGCCAATATGTAGAGGTTACTTCAGCGCCGCTTCCAGTGCCGTGTTGAACGCTGCGGGCTGGTCCAGCATTTCGAAATGCAGGCTGTTGTCGATACGGACGAAGGCCATGTCCGGCTTTGTGGCATAGGCGCTCCGGTAGATCTGGTCGACCATGTCCGCCGACATGCCGGGAGCACCTGGATAGATAAGCGCGGCCGGCGTCTTTATATCGGCCAGGTCGCTGCGCAGGTCGGTGACCATGTCCTCATAGAAGGCTTCCGCCACGACGCGGCGGTCAGACGTCATCGACCAGCCGACGACGCGTGCGCGATCGGCATCCGAGGTGGCGAAGCGCTGGGCCATGGCCGACTGCTGCGCCTTGAAGGCGTCGGCGGGTGTCGAGATCATGCCGTCGCGCATGGCGGCCGCCTGCGGCTTCACGGCGTCGACCGTGGCCGACGGGTTGAACAGGATGCCGACGAAGGGCAGGGCGTCGGCGATGACGATCTTGCGCGCGTCGTCCGGGTGCGCCTTAGCCAGCATCAGGCTGAGCAGGCCGCCCAGACTGTGGCCGACGACGACCGGGGATTTCAGGTGGTTTGCCGCGATATAGGCGTGGATGGCCTCGACCTCGGCCGGCAGGATGTCGCCCTGGGCGTTGGCGGCGGCCGGTTCGCCGGCAAAGCCCGAAAGGGTGAGCACATGCAGGCGGTAGTGGCTTTTGAGCCGGTCCACGGTGCCGTCCCAGACGGCGCCGGACGAGGCCAGGCCGGGGATCAGGATGACATCGGGACCGGAGCCCGTGACCGTGACGCTGAAACGCGCATTGGCGGCGTCGGGAAAGCGGGCGGTTTCGGCGCGGGCGTGGGCGACCGACAAGGCGACAACGATGCCGACAATGACGGCCAGCAGCGCCATCGGGTTGTTGAAGATGCCTTTGCGTGGCGGGGGTGTGCGGGACATGGGCGAGGGCCTCAGTTCATGATGATGGCGATAAAGGCGCGGAAGGCCTGGACGGCGGCTTGGGCGAAGGCGGGAGACAGTACCGCCAGGACGACAAGGAAGCCGGAGACGGCGTAGGTGGCGACCTGCGCCTTATGGCGGATCTGGACAAGGGAGGGGCGCTCACGCGCCGGGAGGCTGCGGTCGGACATGGGATGTTCCTTTTGATTGAGGCGTTACGCGGCTTTGGGCCGGTAGGGGTTCTCGAAGATCTCTTCCACGGGTTTGTCGAAGACCCCCGAAATCTTGTAGGCGAGGTCCAGCGACGGGATGTGCTTGTCGGTTTCCAGCGCGATGACGGCCTGGCGGGAGACGCCGAGACGGCTGGCCAGGTCGGCCTGGGTCAGGCCCGCGGCGATGCGCAGTTCACGAAGGCACTGTTTCACGTCGCGCTCCTGTAAAGCGCGCTGGCACCGCCATACAGCGCCCAGAACACGGGATAGACCAGGTACAGCGAGAAATGATGGGCGCCGGCGTTTTCCTCAAGGAAGCCCCAGGCCGTGCAGGCGAACAGGGTCAGGCCGGTGGCGACGATGAAGCGCTTCAGCGTCACGGCGCGGACATATTCGTCGACCTGCTCGATATAGCGCAGGAAGACCCAGATAGAGCCGCCGATTGGCAGGGCGGGCAGGACCGCCACGGCCCACAGGGCAGGCCCCGCCAGGTCGGGGTGGGCTTTCAGCGTCAGGATCGAAGCGAAAAGGGCCGCGGCATAGGCGCCCATGGTCGTGCTGATCCCTATGAGATACTGGGTGTTGGCGGACAATCTGGACACGGCTGCGTTCCTCGGTCAGGGGGGCTTGATGTAATGTGTACCTTACATTTTCACCGATGTAATGTCAACCTTACATTCAAAAAAAATGTCAGGCTGACTTTACACACAAGAAAATGTGTGTCTTTGCCGCGTGGACTTTCGAACGCCGGCCCGTAATATGCGGATATAAAAGTGCAGGGAACCGAAGCGTCCATGTCCGCCGAAATCATCGCCTTCAAAAGGCCCGACAAGCCCGCCGTGAAGCCTGCCGCCGCGCCCGCGTCCCGGCGCGTCGATGCGCTCGATATCCTGCGCGGTCTGTGCGTCATGGGCATGATCCTGGTGGCCTATGCCGGGGACTGGAACACGCGGTTCGGCGTGCTGAAACACGCCGACTGGCATGGGCTGGCCCTGGCGGACATGATCTTTCCCGGCTTCCTGTTCTGCGCCGGCGCCGCCATTCCGCTGTCCCTGTCGCAGCGCGCCGCGCGGTCGACGCGGACAGGCCTCAGCCTGCACATCCTGTGGCGGGCAGGGGCCCTGATCGCGCTGGGCGTCGCGCTCAATGCCATTCCCGCGGCCATCTGGGGGCACCTGCGCCTGCCGGGAATCCTGCAGCGTATCGGCCTGTGCTACGGCCTGGCGGGCGCCTTCTGCCTGGCGGTTGGGCGCAAGAGCGACAGCGATTTTTCCATGAAGATCTGGCCCGTGGCGGTGACGGCGGCCATCGTGCTGGCAGCCTATGCCGCCATGCTGGTGGTCTGGAAGACGGGAAGCTGCGCCGGGGCCTGTTTCGATCAGGTCAATGCCTTGCCGGCGGTCGTCGACCGGGCCATCTTCACGCCGGCCTTCATGTGGCAGTACGGCACCTATAACGGCGCCGTCACCTATGACCCTGAGGGGCTGGTCTCGACGCTCGGCGCACTGGGCAACGTGCTGATCGGCGTCATGGTCGCGCTCTATGTCCGCCGGGACGGCCTGGCCAGGGCACTGCCGGGCCTGTTCATGCTGGGGGTCACGCTGTTCGTCGCCGGCGCCGCGCTGGATGCCCAGATGCCGATCGTCAAGAAGATCTGGACGCCATCCTTCACCCTGGTTTCGGCCGGCGTGTCGCTGATCGTCTTTTCGGCCCTGGCCCTGGTTGCCGACGTGTTGAAGGCCCGCATCTGGGCCTATCCGATCCGTATCTTCGGATCGAATGCGACCCTGGCCTTCGTCGGCATCAGCCTGATCGACGTCGTGATGCAACTGCCGCTGCTGGCGGGCAAAAGCGCGCATGACGCCCTGTCGGCGTGGCTTAACGCCGCCATGGGTGATGTCCGCATCGCCTCGCTGACCTATTCAGCGGGGCTGTTGCTGCTTCTTGGCCTGCTGCTGTGGCCGCTCTATGTCAAGCGCTGGTTCGTGAAGATCTGAAGAAAATGCCCGGAACCGCAAAGCGGTATCCGGGCGGAGCGTTCCTTTGACGGCAATGCGGGTTACGGCAGCTTCTGGCCGTCCATCGCGGCCTGAACGGCCGGAAGCGACGCATTGTAATAGTGATTGTCCGGCGCCAGGTAGACGACGTAGTAGTTGAGGCCGCCTTTCGAGACGGCCTGGGCCAGGCCGTGGACGTTGAGACCGTCGCTTGTCTTGGCCGTAATTTCGAAACGAACGCCCTTTGCACCGCCGACTGTGACCGGTTTGGGCGCGGAGGTCTGGACTTTTTGATAATCCAGGGTCCCGATGGCGGTGGCGACATATTCGATCTGTTCGGACAACGACATGTTGGCCTTGCCGCGCGGGGCGGGATTGCTGCTGGAATCGCCCTTGGTCGGGCTGATGAATAGCGGATCGTCGGCGCCGAGACCGTCGGACACGTAAAGGCGGTTAAGCAACGGGCCGTCCAGGGTCAGCAGCTTGGTCTTTGGTCCCATGCCCGTCATTATCAGTCCGGCCGGATACAGCGACCAGTCACGGTCGAGCGTGACCGTGTCCTTGCCGGACGCGAAAGCGCCTTTGGGCGCCAGGGTCGGCCCCGTGGCGCAGGCGCCGAGCAAAAGGGCGAACACGGCGGCGGCCGTGCCCAGCTTGAGAGCGGAAGTTGTCATTGTTTGAGTCCCCCGGTGGAAGATGGCGCGGCGCCGGCCGGAGCGGCCGGAGTGGCGGGCTGATCGCCCTTGGCGAGCGTGTCGAGCTGGTCCTGGACGATCCAGGCGTCTTGCGCGTCGGGTAGGGCCTTGAGATAGGCGTTGAAGGCTTCGATGGCTTTCGGCGTATCGCCCACACGACGGTAGACGTCGCCGAGCTGGCGCCAGGTTTCTTTCGGTGCGTCCGGGTTTTCCAGTGCGACCTTGTAGGCCGTGATGGCGCTGTCGAGGTCCGGCTTGCCCGTCTTGCCGCCACGCAGGCGGTAGGCTTCGCCGGCATAGAAGTTGAGCAGACCCTTGTCTTCGCCGTCGACGCCTAAGCGGTCGATGACAAAAAGGGTCTGGCCGAAGTCCTGGCGGCGGAGGTCGTCGCGCAGCCAGGCGGAAAGGTAGGGGCGGATATGGGCGCGATAGGCCAGGCGCGCCGCCTTCGCTTCCTCGGGCGTGCGCGTGCTGGGCGTGCCGCCGTTAAGCAGCTTGTCCTGGCGCGTCAGAGCCGTCAGGCGTGTGGTCTCAAGCGGGTGGTCGCCGAATACATTGATGCGCGCCGGCGAGGTGCGCACCTTTTCGATATCGGACGCGGCCGTTTCATCGAGCCGGTCCTGCCAGATGCGGGCGCCGGCGCCGGGGAAATAGCCGGCCTCACGCGTGTATATCAACCCATAGGTATCGGCCTGGCCTTCGGTTTCGCGCGAATAACCCAGGAAGGCCGCGATCGAGCCAAGGTAGATGACATCGATCAGGCCGCTGGTGGCGTTCGATATGCTTTGCGCCGCCTGGGCCGTGCCGGCGTTGGCGGCGGCACCCATGGCGAGAACGGACAGGGCCATGGTCGCGACCAGCGCCGTATTCTGGCCGTCCCTCAAGGCCTTGTAGGTCTTGATGGAGTGCGAATGGCGGAAGTGGCCCAGTTCGTGGCCCAGAACGAAGGCCAGTTCATCCTCGTCATCGCAGCGCAGCAGTAGCCCGGTCCATACTTCCGTATAGCCGTTCGGCGCCATGCTGGCATTGAAGAAGGGGCGGTCCATGACGTAGACCCGGACGTCGCCGGAATAGCGGCCGGTCACGCGTGTCAGCACGCCGCCGACATACGCGTCGAGGTCGGGGCTGAGGTTGCGCTCCCCCGAGGTCTTGGCGGCGTGCTCGGCCTTGCCGACCTCGACCCAAATGCCTTCTTCCAGCGATCCGGGTTCGGGCTTCTGGCCTGGAGCGCGCTCGGGGGCGTCGTCGGCCAGATCGGGATTAAGGTCGACCGGCTGGACCTGGGCGGCCGCGGGCGCGGAGGCCAGGGCCTGGGCGGGCAGAATCAAGGCGGTCTGCAAAAGTGCCGTGGACACGAGAAGCAGGCCGCGAAGGTTGCGGCGGATCATGGCCGGGCTCTTACAGCGGCAGTTGCTTAAACAGCGAATGCACGGCTTCGCTGGCGCCTTCGGCGGTACGGATATCGGTCCCGGCGGGGACGATCATCAACTGATACCAGACGATCTGGCCGGTTTTGAGATCGACCAGGGTGGCACGCATCGCCTGGCCGCCCATTGGCATGCCGACGCCCATGGCGGCCATGAAGATCATGGCGGCGGCACGGCCGCTCGATGAATAGCTGCCCTTACACTCGACGAAAAGCGCATAGGCAGGGACTGTGTCCGAGCCTGCCGGAACCAGCTTGGCGGCGTCTTCGCCCAAGGTGTAGTCGAAGGTCGTCTTTGTCGGAAGCTTCCAGATGGAATTGTAAAAGACGCTGTCGGTCACCGCGGCGTTCAGCTTCAGCATCTGCAGCGCCGTGGGGTCCTCATACGTGTTGAGGTCGACGCCGACCGTCTTGTAGTCGAGCTTCGACATCGATTCGGTCATCGACGTATTGAGGAAGGTCTGCGCCGATTTCGACCAGTCTTCCTTTGGCTCCTGCGTGCCGGCGGCCGTGAGCAGGTTCAGGCTGACGGTGGGCAGCACGACCATGATCGGCGTGCCCTTGGCCGGCTTGTCGATCTTGACGTAGGTCGGAACCGCCTCCTGCGCATAGGCGCCGGTCGCACCCACGGCGCCAAGACACAATGCTACGGATACGGCGGTCGTGACGAATAGCTTTTTCATGCTGTCCCCCCAAAATGCGGCAAATACGGCCGCTATGATTAGCCTCGCGGACAAGCCGCGATCGTTCCCTGACGATTCCAGTATCGCAATCTTGCCATTCGCACAACCCCGTTCGTTCAAGGCACGATGCCGCATTGCCGGCCGGCAAAATCGCGAGTATAGTACTGACCGGTCAGTACTGAAGTGGTGGCATATGGACGGCGAAACGGCAGGATCGGGCAGGCGGGCAAGGCGGGCAAGGCGGGCAAGGCGGGCGACGCCCGAGGTGCGCCAGGCTGATATCCTGGACGCGGCCATGGCGGAGTTCGCCGAGCACGGATTCGAAGGTGCGCGCATGGAAGACGTGGCGCGGCATGCCCGCGTCAGCAAGGGCACGGTCTATCTTTACTATCCCACCAAGCAGGCCCTGTTCGAAGCCCTGGTCCGCCGTGACATAGCGCCGCGCGTGGCCCTGGCCGAGCTGTTCCTCAAAGGGTATGACGGGCCTGTCCGGCCGGCGCTTCTGCGCATTGTCGACATGGCCGCAATGGCTATCGCCGCCGGAAAGCTTCCGGTTTATCCGAAACTTTTGATCGCGGAATCCGGCCGCTTTCCCGATCTAGCCGCCTTCTATCGCCGTGAGGTCGTGGGCCGGATGCTGGAAGCCCTGGGGCAGCTGTTCGCCAGGGCGGCCGCGCGCGGCGAGATCGATTCCGTAAATCACGAAGTGACGGCGCACCTGTTCATCGCGCCGGTGCTGAAGGCCTTGATGTGGTCGTTCGTATTCGCGCCCATCGAGGATGAGCCTTTTCCGCCGGGGCCTTACCTTCAGGCGCATGTCGATATCTTTCTGCGCGGGCTTGGCTATAAAGGGGAAGGTGACGATGCGTAAGGCGATGGTCGCGGGCGTGGCGCTGCTGGTTTTGGCGGGCTGTACGCAAAAGGCCGCGAACAGTTACAGCGGCTATGTCGAGGCGCAATCCGTGGCCATCGCCGCGCCGCAGTCGGGCTGGCTCAGCGCGGTAGCGGTGGATCGCGGCGATGCCGTGCATGACGGCCAGCCGCTGTTCAGCCTTGACGCGACCCAGGCCGGCCATGCCCTGCAAAGCGCGGAGCAAAGGGCTCAGGCCGCGTCCGCCACGGCCGAGGATTTGCAAAAGGGCGCGCGCGCCGCCGACATCGCGCCGTTGATCGAGCAAAGGCGGCAGGCGCAGGCGCAACTCGATCTGGCGCGCTCGAACGAGGCGCGCTATGCGCAACTGGAGCCGAAGGGCTTCGTGTCGGCGGCGCAGATGGACACGCTCCGCGCCACCACGCGCCAGGCCGAGGCGTCGCTCAGCAATATCGACAGGCAGATTTCCGACAAGCAGTTAGCGGCGCGTACCGACCAGCAGCGCGCGGCTTTGGCGCAGGCGGAAGCGTCGCGCGCCGACGCGGCCTCGGCCGCCTGGACGGTCGGCGACCGCGACGTGCACGCGCGTATCGAAGGCCGGGTCGAGGAGCGGTTGCGCGAGCCCGGAGAGTTCGTGCCGCAGGGGGCGGCGGTGGTCACCATCCTGCCGAAGGGGCGCGAATTCGTGCGTTTCTATGTGCCGCAGTCGGACCTTTCGAAATTTTCGGTCGGGCGCATGGTGCATGTTCATTGCGACGGTTGCGCGGACGGCCTGACGGCAAAGGTCCGCTTCATTTCCACGGTTTCGGAATTCACGCCGCCGGTCATCTATAGTGTGAAAGAACGCCAGAAGCTGATGTTCCTCATCGAGGCGACGCCGTCCAGACCCGAAGCCCTCCATGCCGGCCAGCCGGTCGATGTGAGCCTGTGATGGAGGGGGGGATGGTAGAAGCAAGAAACCCCACCACCACATCTCCTTCACCATTGCTGGCGCAATGGCTCAGTCGTGCGGTCCCCCTCCCCATTTCCGTTGGAAACGCGGAGGTGCAAGGATGCGCGCTATCTTGCATCTCCCCGTCGCGCAGCGATGGGGAGGGGGACCGCACGAGCGAGATTTGCGTTAGCAAACGAGCGAGATGTGGTGGTGGGGTTTCTTAAATGCCGCAAGCACAAGACACCGCCATCGACGTCCGCGGGCTGACCAAGCGCTTCGGTGACCGCGTCGCGGTCGACCATGTCGACATCACCATGCCGCGCGGGCAGGTCTGGGGCTTCCTGGGGCCCAACGGCTCGGGCAAGACGACGACCATCCGCATGCTGTGCGGGCTGTTGCGCGCCGACGAAGGCTCTGGCACCTGCCTCGGCTACGACATCATCCGCCAAAGCCGCCAGATCAAGCGCGATGTCGGCTACATGACGCAGAAGTTCTCCTACTGGGAGGACCTGACCATCCGCGAAAACCTCGAATTCGTCGCCAATCTCTACGGCATTCCGAAACGCAAGACCGTGGTCGACAGGACCCTGGAAGACCTGGGGCTGACCTCGCGGCAGAAGCAACTGGCCGGGACGCTGTCCGGCGGATGGAAGCAGCGCCTGGCCCTGGCGGCGTGCACGCTGCACAGTCCGAAGATGCTGATGCTCGACGAGCCGACCGCCGGGGTCGACCCGCAGGCGCGCCGCGATTTCTGGGACCAGATCCACCGCCTGTCGTCGCAAGGCCTGACTGTGCTGGTCTCGACCCACTACATGGACGAGGCCGAACGCTGCGACCAGATCGTCTATATCGCTTACGGCAAGCTGATGACGCAGGGCCGCGTCGACGACATCATCACGCAAAGCGGGCTTTATACGTTCATCGCCGAAGGGGCGGGCGTACGCGACCTTATGGAACGCCTGCGCGGCAAGCCGGGCGCGGAGCACGTCGCCTATTTCGGCAACGCGCTTCATGTCAGCGGATCCGACCTCTCCGCGCTCCAGAGCCTGATTGCCGCCGAGGGCCGGGCCCCGGGCGTCGCATGGCGTCAGGAACGGCCGAACCTGGAAGACGTCTTCATCCACCTGATGGGTAAATCCGGGGGAGGGCAGTGATGTTCAGCGCGTTACGCAGAATCGGCGCCATCCTGTTGAAGGAATTCATCCAGATGCGGCGCGACCGGCTGACCTTCGGCATGATGATCCTGGTGCCGGTCATCCAGTTGACCCTGTTCGGCTTCGCCATCAACTCCGACCCGCGCCACCTGCCGACGCTTCTGTACCTGGAAGACGACAGCACGGTGGTGCGCTCGCTGACGGCAGGCCTGCAGACTTCGAGCTATTTCGATATCAAGGGGCGGGTGTTCAGTGCGGCCGAGGCGACCGAAAAGCTGCAAAGCGGCGACGCGGCCTTTGTCGTTACCGTGCCGGCAGGCTTTACCCGGGCCTTTCTGCGCGGCGACCGGCCGCAGATTCTGATCGAGGCCGACGCATCGGACCCTTCGGCGGCTTCGAATGCCGTGGGCATGATTTCGCAGATCGCGCAGTCGGCCCTGAAGCAGGACCTGAAGGGCCCGTGGGCCGGCCTGCAGCAGACGCCGCCCCCGGTCGATATCGTGATCCACCGCATGTACAATCCCGAAGGCATATCCCAGTACAATATCGTGCCAGGACTGCTGGGCGTGATCCTGACCATGACGATGATCATGATCACCTCGATCGCCATGACGCGCGAAACCGAGCGCGGCAACATGGAGAACCTTTTGGCCATGCCGGCGCGCCCCTGGGAGGTCATGGTCGGCAAGATCGTGCCCTATGTCGGCGTCGGGCTGATCCAGACCGCCATCGTGCTGGTGGCGGCGGTCTGGCTCTTCCAGGTTCCGTTCGTCGGCGATCCGTGGCTTCTGGCGCTTGGCGTCGGCCTGTTCATCATCGCCAACCTGGCGGTCGGTTTTACGTTTTCGACGATCGCGCGCTCGCAGATGCAGGCCATGCAGATGACCTTCTTCTTCTTCCTGCCGTCGATGCTGCTGTCGGGCTTCATGTTCCCGTTCCGCGGCATGCCGGACTGGGCGCAGATGATCGGCCAGATCTTCCCGCTGACCCATTTCCTCAGGATCGTGCGCGGGGTGATGCTGAAGGGCGCGGACTGGCAGGCCATGTGGCCCAATATCTGGCCCATCCTGATCTTTATCGTCGTCGCGGCGGCGGTGGCGATGCTGCGGTACCGGTCTACCCTGGACTAATTGGGCGGCACGCGCGCCTTCGCTCAGGCCTCCGTCGGCAGCCCCGCCATCTTCCAGGCGCGCAGGCCCCCGGCAAGATGTTCTTCAAGGCCGAGCCCCGCGCCCTGGCAGGCATTGAGCGCCGTGACGGAACGCACGCCGCCCGCGCAACTCAGGATCAGGCGCTTGCCGCCGTCCCGGGGGAGGGCGGAAGGATCGAAGCTCGACAGGGGCATGTTGATCGCGCCATGGATGCGTTCGGCATCGAATTCGTACGGCTCGCGCACGTCGATGAGCAGCGCCTGGCCGCTGTCGAGCGCGGTTTGAACCTCTTCCGGCGTCAGATTGATGACTGTCATGGCGATCCTTCCGGCTGTGTCGGTGAATTTGGTCACGGCTTTAAACCGCTGAGCGACGCTGTCAATGGCCGCATCCGGCCGATGGCGCCCGTTGACACCGGTGGACCGCCATTGCCCGCAATTATAAGGCGTTCGGTTGCGTTTCTTTTGTAAAAATAAATAAAAATATCTGAGGTGGAACCGCTTTCATGGTGAGTCATGACAGCGCTATACAAACGTGCCGCGCCAGCGAAAAATAATCGTGCTCTATGTCATTATGGCCACACGGCGTCTGCGCCCATGCTTAAAATTGCAGGAAAAACAAAGTATTAGATATATATTATGTATGAGTAACTAAATAATGACGCCTGATACCGATACCAATGCGGTGTTAGCGCTATCACTGCGTTGACAACGTTGTCCATCAATTTTGTAATGACGGCATTCCGTCGCGGTGCCTACCTGTGGTTTAGGCCTCGGGCGTCAATCCGTGCCGGAAACATAAAAGATCCAAAGTTGGGGAGACTACATTGCAAAAATTCCTGCACCCTCGGGTAGCCTTGATGACGGCTGCCTCCTGCTTAAGCCTGGGTCTTGCGCTGGGCGCCGCTTCCGCGGTCCATGCGCAGGACGCGGCGCCCGCCGCGAAGCCCGCCGACAGTGACGTCGTGGTGGTGCGCGGCTTCCGCGCCTCGCTGCAAAGCGCGCTGACGACCAAGAAGAAATCGAACCTGATGATGGAATCGGTCGCGGCCGAGGACATGGGCAAGTTCCCGGACCAGAACATCTCGGAATCGCTGCAGCGCCTGCCGGGCGTCCAGATCGACCGCACCAACGGCCAGGGCACGACCGTCCGCATCCGCGGCCTGTCGCAGAACGTCACCACGCTCAATGGCGACATCTTCCTGTCGGGCCTGGAACTGTTCCGTCTGGGCGAGGGCGGGTTCCAGAACCAGAAGTCGCTGGAAGGCATTCCGTCCGACCTGATCGGCAGCGTCGACGTCTACAAGTCGCCCGACGCCTCGCTGCTGGAAGGCGGCCTGGGCGGCATCGTCAACCTGAAGACCCGCAATGCGCGCGACTTCAAAGGCGACAACCTGCTCAGCGTCAACCTGCGCATGAACGAAGGCACGCACACCGACTGGAAGCCCAATGCGTCGGTGGTGTTCGGCCACAAGTTCGGCCACGACTTCGCCATCCTGGGCAGCGTCACCTATGACAAGGAATTCAATCAGAGCGACCTGCTCCAGGGCGAAAACCGCGGCACCTGGGCCTATCTCAACCACGCCACGACGACGACCCCTGTCAATGTCTGGTCGCCGGAATACCGCTATACGACGAACCGCAACCAGGAGCGCGAGCGCACCGGTTATTCGCTGGGCGCATCGTGGCGCGTGTCGGACAGCCTGAACCTGACGGCCGACTGGTTCCATTCGGACCTGAAGATCTTCACGTACGAATACTCGATGAAGTTCCCCTTCAACAACGAAGGCGCGACCTATTCGAGCACGGGCCTGACGATCAACCAGGACGGCACGCTGGCCAGCGGCCAGGTCACGGCCAATTCGCAGGAAGGCGACACCTTCGCCCAGAACGCCGAGGCCAAGACGGACAACGTCCAGCTGGCGGCCAACTGGGATAACGGCGGCGACCTGACGGGCAAGTTCCGCATCGCCTATTCGAAGACCGACTACGCCTCGAACTCCGGCCAGGTCGACGAGCGTTATACCCAGTATGGCGTGCGCAATGGAACGGCGTCGGGCACCGTGCCCAACAGCGCGGCGCCGACCACCGCCGTCTTCACCTACACCAACGGCGAATATCCGGTCTTCACGCCGTCGGCCGCCAACCTGGCCGCCCTGACCAACCCGGCCGCCGTCTTCTTCAAGTCGCACTGGGCCTTCGGCGAAACCAACGTCGCCAAGGACTTCGCCACCTCGGCCGACTTCAAGTACAAGCCGGGCTTCGCGCAGAACCACGACCTGGTCGTAAGCTTCGGCGCCCGCTATGCCGACGCCAAGCTGACCTATACCTACGGCCGTTACCTCAACGACCTGTCCGGCAAGAAGACGGCGGGAGGCGATCCGGAAGAACTGCCGGCGTCGGCGCAGGGCCAGTATGTCATCGGCTTCGACGCGCATAACAACCCGATCTACGGCGCCTCGACCGCGCCGGGCGCCACCTTCATCGACTGGACGCCGTACGGCTACTTCCAGGACGGCGCCATCGGTCCCAAGCGCTGCGACGTCCCCAGCGCCGGCTGCGGCCGTTTCGGCAACGGCGACGCCATGATGACGCCCTATGCCACCGCGGCCTCCAGCCCGAACCGCGCGGTCACGGCCTCGGCCGGCGACGGCATCACGGCGATCTTCCAGGACGCCCAGCAGATGAAGGATCCGGTGGCCTGGATCCAGGCCCTGTATCCGACGACCAAGTTCAGCTTCTTCGCCGACCCGCTGCAAAGCTTCAAGGTCGACGCCCAGACGACCACCGGCTACCTGATGGCCGATGCCGGCGACGCCTCGTCCGGCTATCACCTCAACGCCGGCGTCCGCGTCGTCCACACCAAGCTGACGGCCGACACCTCCAACACGCCGGCCCAGCCGCTGTGGTGGGGTACGGACAGCTGGAACGGCGTGCTGAAGAACCCGGATGCCGCGCACACGGTACGCGAATATACGGACGTCCTGCCGAGCGTGAACGCGGTCTTCGACGTCAACGAACACGACAAGATCCGCGCTTCGGGCGCCCGCGTCGTGTCGTCGCAGGACTTGTTCTCGCTGGGGCAGGGCAATTCGTACAACTTCACCCGCAACTCCGATCCGAGCAGCGTGAACTTCAACAAGTTCATCTACACCAACGGCTCGGGCGGCAACCCGTCGCTCGACCCGTATCGCGCCAACCAGTTCGACCTGGGCTATGAGCACTACTTCGGCAAACAGGGCCTGATCGCGGCGACCGTCTTCTACAAGAGCGTCGACTCTTTCATCACCCAGAACACCTACACCGTCACGGTGAAGGACCAGTCGCAGGCAGGCGCCACCGCCGGTCTGTTCTCGTCGCCGGTCAACGGCCGCGGCGGGTCGATCAAGGGCCTGGAACTGATCTACGAAACCTCGTGGGACAACGGCTTCGGCGTCAACGCCAACTTCACCTACTCGGACTCGAAGTCGCCGTTCTCCAACGACTACGAGGCGAACCTGCCGGTGCCGGGCGTGTCGAAGACCGCCTTCAACGTCCAGGCCTACTATGAAGGCCATGGCTTCGAAGGCCGCCTGTCGTACGCCTGGAAGGACAAGAGCTATTCCGGCAACTTCTCCTTCGGCTCGGGCGCGGACACGCACTCGCTCGGCATCTGGACGCGCGCCTACGGCCAGCTCGACGGCTCGATCAGCTATACGCTGACCCCCAGCGTCAAGCTGTCGCTGGAAGGCATCAACCTGACCAAGCAGGCTTCCAGCGCCTATCTGCAATTCCCTGACCTGCCGTTCCGTTACCAGACGGGCGACCAGCGGATCATGGTCGGAATTCGTTACAACTTCGGCGGCTAAGCCGGTTCTCCCGAAGTGTACCGAAGGTGTTTCCGGGTATGACCTCTGGCCGGAGACACCCCGGTACAGCAGACTGGGCCGGCTTCCCGATGACGGAAGCCGGCCCCTTTTTCCTTGAGAGCGTTGACATGGTCCGCAGGCCCGACCCCATTCGTCAGATCACCATTGTCGGCGGCGGCACGGCCGGCTGGATGTGCGCGGCCGCTTTCGCCCGCAACCTGCCGGGCGTTGCGATCACCCTGGTCGAATCCGAAGCGATCGGCACGGTCGGGGTGGGCGAGGCGACCATCCCGCCGATCAGGCTGTTCAACGCCATGCTGGGCCTCGACGAGGCCGAATTCCTGCGCGAGACGCGCGGCACCTATAAGCTGGGCATCGCCTTCCGTGACTGGGGCGCGCTCGGCGAACGCTATTTCCATCCGTTCGGCGTCTATGGCCTGAGGCCCGAACTGGGTCATTTCCTGCAATACTGGTTGCGCATGAAGGCCCTCGGCGAAGTCGGGCCCATATCCGACTATTCGCTGTGCGCCCTGGCGGCCATGTCGGGTCGTATGGGCACGCAGAGCGATGATCCCACCAGCGCGCTGTCGACCTTCGGATCGGCCTACCATTTCGACGCCGGCCTCTATGCGCGGTACTTGCGGCGCTACAGCGAAAAGCGCGGCGTGACACGCATCGAAGGCCAGGTCGGCGATGTCGCGCTCGACCCCGAAAACGGCTTCGTCACCACATTGACGCTCAAGGACGGGCGCGCGATCGGCGGCGACCTGTTCATCGACTGCTCGGGCTTCCGGGGGCTCTTGATCGAGCAGGCGCTGGAAACGGGTTACGAGAACTGGACGCGCTGGCTGCCATGCGACCGCGCCATCGCCATGCCGTGCGAACACGGAACGCTGGACGCCAACGGCGCGCCCGTCATCGCGCCCTACACGTTGTCGACCGCGCGCGAAGCCGGCTGGCAGTGGACCATTCCGCTGCAGCACCGGGTGGGCAACGGCTATGTCTATTCCAGCCAGTTCAAGGCCGACGACGCGGCCGAAGCCACCCTGCGCGCCAATTTGCAAGGCCGCCCCCTGGCCGAGCCCAACCGGCTGAAATTCGTCACCGGCCGGCGCAAGGCCTTCTGGAACCGCAATGTCGTGGCGCTCGGCCTGGCTTCGGGGTTTATCGAGCCGCTGGAATCGACCAGCATCCACCTGATCCAGTCGGGCATCAACAAGCTGCTGATGCACTGGCCAGACCGCAATTTCGATCCGGCCAATATCGAGGCTTACAACCGGCGCCAGCACCTGGATTACGAGCGCATCCGCGACTTTATCATTTTGCACTATCATGCGACGGCGCGCGACGACACGCCGCTGTGGCGCTATACGCGCGACATGGCCATCCCCGACACGCTGGCGCACAAGATCGCCGTTTTCCGCGAGCGCGGCGCCTTTGCCAACGCCGCCGAGGAGATGTTTACGCCGACCTCGTGGATGGCGGTGATGATGGGGCAGGGGATAGAGCCGCAATCCTACGATCCTTTGATCGAGATGCAGGACATCGCGCCGATCCGCTCGGGCTTCGCGCGCATGCAGGCCCACCTGCGGAGCCTTGTCGACGCCATGCCTAGCCACGGCGAGTACCTCAGGCGCCACAATATGGTGGCGAGGGAGGTGGCGTAGGCGACGGAATTATGACGAAGGGCCGTGAAAGGGTGTATCGAGCAAAATCGATCAAATACGATAGATTTTGCTCGGGCTCCCGAAGCGCTTTCCGAAAGGTCCGCCATGCACAAAGCCGTCCGTCTTGCCCCCTGCCTCGGCCTTGGGACTGCGCTTTCGACCTCGCTGGCGCAGGCGGCGCCGCACGTGGCGCCCGTCACCGTCACCGCACCGGTGATGCTGGTCGATAACGGCGACAGCTGGACGCTCGACAACGGCATCGTGAAAATGACGGTGTTGAAGAAGAACGGCACGATCGGCCTGTCGAGCCTCAGCTACCACGGCGTCGACATCGTGCCGAACCGCAACGAGTTCTGGGAAGCGACGCCGGGCGGGCAGGTGACGGCAACCGTGACCATCGATCCCGCGACAAACGGCGGCGAGCGCGCGGAGGTCTCGATCAAGGGCGTCAATCCCGGCGGTCCGCAGGCGGCCAATGACGGCACGCAGGGGCCCGGCAAGCTGAAGAACGGCGGCATGGACATCGAGGTCCGCTATACGCTGGAGCGCGGCACCAGCGGCTTCTATACCTGTGCCGAATATACCCACCCGGCATCGTACCCCGCGGCGGGCTTTGGCGAAAACCGCTTCATCCTCGAGTCGATGAACAAGACGTTCGACTGGCTGAGCGTCGATGACGACCGCAACATGCTGATGACCAGCGACGACGACCTGCAAAAGGGCGTGGTCATCCACGCGAAGGAACAGCGCATCCTGACCTCCGGGCTCTACAAGAACTCGGTCGAGCACAAGTACAGCTACAATGCCATCATGTACAAGCTGAAGGCCTGGGGGTGGTCCAGCACGAAAGACCATGTCGGCGTCTATTTCATCAATCCGTCCAGCGAATATATCGGCGGCGGGGCCGAGAAGCTGGACCTGATCGACCATATGAGCGGCACCTTGCTCGACTACTGGACCAGCGGCCACTATGCCGGCGGGGCGGGCAACCATATTCCTGAGGGCGAGGACTGGAAGCACGTCGTCGGCCCGATCTTCGTCTATATGAACGCGCTCGACGGCGCCGAGGACGCGTCGCCGAAGGACATCGAAACCTTCAAAGCCAGCTGGGGCAGCGGCGACCCGGCGGTGCCGAAAGCGTGGCGTGACAACGCTTTGGCGCTGTGGAACGATGCGGTCGAAAAGTCGAAGGCGGTCAAGGCGGCCTGGCCCTATGCCTGGGTGAAGGGCATGGACTATCCGCACAAGCAGGACCGCGCCACGGTCAGCGGCCAGCTTGTGCTCGACGACGCGCAGGCGGCGGCCAAGACCTTGCCGCACCTGACGGTCGGCCTGTCGCACCCCGATTACCAGAGCAATGCCGGCGGCTATCAGACGCGTTACGGCACCGGCACGACCGTGACCTGGCCGCACGATGGCAACTATTACCAGTTCTGGACCGACGGCAGCGACGACGGCCGTTTCAGCATCAGAAACGTCCGCCCGGGGCACTACACGCTGCATGCCTTTGCCGACGGCGTGCTGGGCGAATACGCGAAGGCCGACATCACGGTCGAGGCGGGCAAGGATATCGACCTCGGCCAGCTCGACTGGCAGCCGGTGCGCTACGGCCGCCAGGTCTGGGAGATCGGTGTGCCCAACCGCAACGGCGACGAGTTCTACAAGGGAGACGAATACTGGCTGTGGGGCTGGCCGCTGCGCTATGGCGACCTGTTCCCCAGGGACGTCACCTATACGATCGGCAAGAGCGACTACCGCAAAGACTGGTTCTTCGAGGAGGTGCCGCACTCGACCACCGACGCCTGGAAGAACCCGGAGGCGAAAGATCCGCTGAACCAGCGCTTTGGCTGGGTCAACCTGCCGGATGGCCAGAAGGACATGTGGCGCGAATGGGGGCAGGGCCGGGCGACGACCTGGACGGTGACGTTCAAAATGCCGAAGACGCAGACGGGCACCGCAGTGCTGCGCATTGCGCTGGCCGGGGCGGACGGGCTGGGGGCGAATACGACGGGCCTGGTGATCGGGGTGAACGGGCAGGCGGTCGGGGCGCTGCATCCGGTGCAGACCAACGCCATCCGCTACAATACCGACAAGGGCGTATGGTACCAGTACACGCAGCCCTTCGACGCGGGGCTTTTGAAGAGCGGCGACAACACCATGACCTTTACGGTGCCGGCGGGCGATGTCACGACCGGCGTGGTCTGGGACTATGTGCGTCTGGAGGTCAATGACGGCAAGGCGCCCTATCCGGTACCGCCCGCCGACGGCCGTCCGGATATGCCGCGGGGGACTGCTCGGTAAAACGGTATGTTTTCGCTCCCGGGCGTAAGGCGCGGCGGTTACTTCCGCGCCTGCTTCGCCCGGTCCTTTTCAAAATCGTCGTGCGCCTGGCTGACGATCCGGCCCAGCAGCTGCGGATCGATAAAGGCGTCGGCCTGGCCGGCCTTCACCTTGGCTTCGCGGCCCAATACGTCGGCGACTTCGGGATGGTTGGTCAGCACGATGTCGGCCTTCATGGCGCCGACGGTGGCGAAGCTCTGTTCATAGTCGCGGACGATGCCGGGATAGGTTTTGTTGCGCACCAGGATGTTGCCGGCGACCGACAGGCTGCACGGAAAGACGACCTTCAGCACGCGGCCGGGCTCTATGACCTCGGTCGACCAGGTGGTGCAGCCGCGCGTATGGCCGGGCGTGAAGGTCGCCTTCATGCGCACGCCGCGGAGCGCCACGCTTTCCCCGTCCTTCAGCACATGGTCGACGTGGACGGCCGGGAAATGGCCGCGCGGATAGATGGTTTCGCCGTCATGGAGCCCGTGTTCAAGCGCCCAGCGATCGCCCGGCGAGGCATAGACCGCCGCGCCCGTATCCTGCTTGATGCGCGCGATCCCGCCGGCGTGGTCGAAATGGGCGTGGCTGTTGAGGATGATCTTCACGTCGCGCAGGCTGAAGCCCAGAGCCGCAATGTTCTTCTCGATCAAGGGCGCTGCCGCTTCCGGCCCGCCGTCGAGCAGGATGGCATGCTTGCCGGCGACGATCAGATAGGCGCCGATGCCCCTGGTGCCGACATAGTAGACATTGCCGGCGATGCGGAACGGCGCGGTGGGCGTCGTCCAGTCAGGGTTGGTCTGGGCATGGGCGGGCATTGTCAGCGCCAGGGCCATGGCGCCGAATGCAATAGTTAATCTCATGATATGCTCCCTATGGCGGAAGGGATAGCCCCGATCGTGCATGCCGACAAACGATGAAATTTGGGTCGAGCTATAAGAAAAATTTTGGTCGGCTGCGGACCTGGCGGATCGCTGCGGTGCCGGGCTGCCGGCCGGGATCTTGTTTTTCTATAAAAATATATTTATGTATAAAATTGAGATTTGCCCGGCTCTCCATAGAGGAAAGGCCAGCCGCCGTGTCCCGTTTCAACAGCCTCGCCGCCGTGCGTCGTCGGAAGGCGATCCATCCATGGGGGCGGCCCTGCAGTCCGGCGAATGAGCTGCCGACGGCCTCAGGCGCATGCAGGCCTTTATGAAAAACATCTTCGGGTCCGAATTCGCATGACAGTCGCCTCCAGCCGCATCGACCTTCCCGGCCTGGCCCTCAATCCCGACGCCCGGATCGAGGTCGTGAGAATCGGCGACGGCAAACAGCCCGTCTTCATCGTCGACAACGCGCTGGTCGATGGCGCGGCGATGGCGGCTTATGCCGGCGCGGACAGCACCTTCGGCGCGCCGGCGCCGGGTTCGCACTATCCGGGACGGGTCGCCCGGCTGCCCGGCAATTACATGCCGGCGATCCTGGCTGCGGCGCGCCGGCCGCTGGAAGGCCTGTTCGGTTATGCGCTCAGCCCGGCCGCGACAGTTTTCGGACATTTTGGGCTGGCGACCGTACCGCCGGCGGCCCTGACGCCCGAACAGGCCATTCCGCATGTCGACGCGATCCGGCCGCAGGCCTTCGCCACCGTGCATTTCCTCGGCGGCGCCGAATACGGCGGCACGGCGTTTTACCGCCACAAGGCCACGGGCATGGAGGTCGTGACGCCCGCCAATCGCGACGCCGGTTACAGGACGCGCAACGCCGAACTCGACGCAATGGCGGAACGGCCGCGGAGCGCGCTATTGGCGCTGTACGAAGAGATCGCCTACATCGAACCGGTCTTCAACCGCCTTATCCTCTACCGGGCGAACCAGTTGCACAGCGCGAAGCTGGCGCCGGTCGACAGCCTGCCCGACGATCCGCGCACCGGCCGCCTGACCGCCAATCTGTTCATCAATACGCAATAGGCGATATACGTCGTCGTCGACGCTGGCATTTCGGCCATAACCCGTTTAGATTGTCCCGGCTGGGCGATACCAGTGATCCAGGACCCGAGGGGGATTTCCATGCGTAAACTTATGTCGGCCGCCGCTGCGGCGCTGTTGATTTCGGCCGCCGGTGTTTCCGGCGCCCACGCCCAGACGGCGGCGCCTGCCGCGGCTGCCGCCGAAACCGCTACGCCGGCGAAGATGGCGCTGATTGCGCGGCTCGACAAGGCCATGAACTTCGACACCATGATGAGCACCATGATGGGCAACATGATGCCGGCGTTGATCGACGCCCAGCGCAAGGCGCATCCTGAAATTACGGATGCGCAGGTGAAGACGATCACGGACATCACCGTCTCCGTCACGCAGACCTACGTTCCGAAAATGAAGGCGGCGATGTACCAGGCCTATGCCGAAACCTTCACCGAGGACGAGCTGAAGTCGATCGTCGACTTCTATGAATCGCCCAACGGCCAGGCGGTGCTGCACAAGATGCCGGCCGTGATGCAAAAGGCCATGCCGGCGATCACCGCCATGATACCGCAGATGCAGGCCGACATGATGCAGCAGATGTGCGAAAAGCTGAAATGCCCGGCGCAGCCGGCAAAGGCGAACTAGGCCGGAGGGGCTGTCATGGCACGGGGCCTGTCAGGTCCCGTGCCTTTGGCCTTCATCGGGTCACCTCGATGGCCGTGGTCTTGATCGTGTCATCCACGAGCGTATCTGAGGTCTTTAAAGCGGGCCCATTCCATGGATCCGGGGCATTTTTGCGTTGGAGCGCCGTTGGTGCGCTTATCGTCTCGACGCTTGGGCTCGTCATCGCGGCCTGGGGAATTGCGAGCGCGGAAGACATCAAGCAAGGCCGGCTGAAGGCGGGACCTTTTCCGAGCCTATGTAACTCTAAGCACGTAACTCTGAGTGCGATTCCTATGTAATACCAACGGCGATTAACTTTGACCGATCGCCGTTGGCAAGGGCGACCGCCCG
>CAKZJB010000053.1 GCA_936940865.1 uncultured Asticcacaulis sp.
CCGGTCGCGGCGGCCGAGAATCTGGTGTTGGAGTCGGGCCGTCCTGTCCCCGACGTAGGCGGTCAGGCAATCGTCGAAAGCACGGGCAAGAATGGGGGTCAGGGCGTGAAGCTCCCGCCGGACGGCTTCTTCGCCGAGAAAGCGCAGCGCGTCGAGCACCCATTGGCCGGCGCATTCGGGCTCCCTGTTCATGACCTGCATCCCTGCGTTCATCGTGGCGCGATTTCAGCACAGGCGGTCGGTGGCCGGTACTACACGAACATGTAGGGGTGTCAGATTTCGATAAGGCCCTGAGTAATGGCGACAACGACAGCGGTCACGCGGTTATTGACCCTGAGCTTCAGGAAGACGTTGCGCAGGTGATAGGCGACGGTGTGCGAACTGACCGTCAGGATTCCGGCGATATCGTTGTCGGATTTTCCGGCGGCGATCCATTTCAACACCTCCTGTTCACGCGGCGACAGCACGACCATGCACGGCGGCGCCGGATGCTGAGCCCGGACCAGGCGCTTATAGGTGGCGTAGAACTGGTTGCTGTAGGCGCTCAGGAGGTCCAGATTGCTAAGATGATCGGCACGGCGGTTCGACGTTGCCAGGGCCACGCCGGCGATCTGGTTCCTCGCCCCCGCGAAGGGAATGCCGATGCCGTTGTTCAGCCCGGCCTCTTCGCCCAGACGCAGAAAGCGTGTTTGCGCTGCGGACAGGTCCAGGACCTTTTCGAGCGTTTTCCAGCGGAAGGGATGGAAGGTACTGATGGCGCAGCGGTACACAGGATCTATGCCGGCATAGCCGGCTTCGGCATAATGTTTTTGCCAGTCTTCAGGGCAGCTGCTGATGATGCCGAAGCGGCGTTCCTCTTCCGGCACGTCGTCGTCGTGCCGGATCGAAAAGTTGACGCGATCGAAGCCGCAGCTCAGCATGGTTTCGCGGAAATATTCGTAGAGACGTTCGCGCGACGTGATATGGCCCGTCGCCTCGATAAAGTCTTCCAGCCGATATCTCGACCCGGGAAACAACACGCCTGCCTGCCTTGGGTTACCGGCTAATTTCGAACGCTTTCGCCTTAGCCGTGAGGATTATGATCCCGGGCGGCCCCTGTCCATCGATTTTTAGCGCTACTCATCAGCTCCCATGGCGCGCACCAGGTCGACCAGGCGCCGCCGTATGGAAGGCTGCCGAATCTTTGGAAATGTCGCGGCCAGTTCGAGGCCTTCGCTGGACCGCAGAAAGCTGTTCACCGCGACTTCGCTGCCGGAAACCTCTTCGGCCTCGCTGTTTTCCTCGACATTCTGAAAGAAGTAGGCGATCGGCACTTTCAGGGTCGAGGCGATATTGTACAGCATGGACGCGCTGACGCGGTTGGTCCCTTTTTCATATTTCTGGACCTGCTGAAAGGTAATGCCGAGCGCCCGGGCCAACTCCTGCTGGGTAATGCTCAGGCTGCGGCGTCGAAGCCTCAGCAGGTTGCCGACGTGCACGTCGACAGGGTGCGGGCCAGCCTTCTCGTCCATGATACCTCCTGATCTGGTTTCATTATACATGATTTACGACCGAAGTCATATATTTGCGAACCGGCGTTATCCTGGACCGCATACTCAAAAACCGATGGTAACGGCAAGCGGCGATATGATCCGCATAAACTCGAAATGGGCTGCGGCGCATAGAATGACCATCAGAGGCCATGCCACCGCCTTTGCCGCGCGGTCGGACAGGACCTGCATCGGGGCCATGGCAATATCCGGTTTCCTGCGAGACGAGCGTGGCATGTCGATGTCTCCTTGCCTGTCAGTCGTGCCGTATCCGGCCTTGTGACGACATTCGATGATATCTGGATATTCGATAAAAGGAGATTATGCCTTGATCCTGCGCAAGGTTTGGTTGATTTTTGTCCCGTGGCCGCGAGCTATGGTTTAGAGCCTGCCGCGCAAAACCGGTTTCCACGGTCTCTCGGCATGCTCCACAGGCATTCCGCTCTTAAATCGACGGTCATTAAGAATGACTGTCGGTAATATGAAACCTTCCCGGCCCTTCCGTGAAGGCCGTGACGGCTGTCCTTCCGATCAGGTCACTTCAAGGGCGAACAGCACTGCGCCCAGATGGCGATTGTCCTTGATCTCGGGGTCGATCCTTGCCGGGGTCGCCGCATCGGGCGCGTCGATCAGCAGCGTCACCAAGGCGTCCTGTTTATCTCTCGGCCGGGTGATCGGTACGCTGACCTGCATGGGGTGACGGCCGGTCAGGCGGGCTTCGACCGGCGGTGCAAAATCGAGGGACAGGAAGATCGATTGCTGGTCGAGATGGGGCGCCCCGCCCAGGGTCACGACCAGTGTCCGGGCGTCGGGGTCGGGGATGCGCAGCACCGCCAACGCCTGCCGGCCGGTCCAGATCCAGGCTTCTTCCCGCTTGTAAAAGCCGCTCCAGCGATCCAGGGCGGCGCCGATGTCGCTGACCGGACGCTGATAGCCACGGGGCAAGGTGATGATGGGGGGAATCGGCGGGACGTGGGGGCGGGCTTCGCCGGTCCCTCCCGCGGCTCCTCGGCCCGCCTGAGGGGCCGGTGCGGCATGGGTGCCGGTCAGGCGGTTGCGCAGGCGAATCCAGTCGTCGATACGGGTCATGAAATCGGCGGTCCAGCGGGCTTCGATATCTGCGGCCCTTGAGGGGTCAAGCTTTCCCTGGGTGCGCAACCAGGCGATATCGCGCAGGCGCTGGGCCCGGATCATGACGTTCAGGGCCGTCGAATGTTCCTGCCCCACCGGATCCCCGCTCAGCCATCCGCTGACCCGGTGGCTGTTGTCGCTATGCTGACGCCAGCCAACCAGGGGGCGGGCCAGATAGTGCTGGTGTCCCAGCAGGGTTGCCCTGAGGCCATTGAGCAGGTCAAGGCCGTAGGGACAGAGTTCCGGGTCGAGCGGGGGGAAGGCGTCAATGACGGAGCGATGGAGGGCCGAGGTGGCGCCCAGCCAGTAAGGGTTGTTCTGTTGATCCGCCAATACCACCGGATCGTCGATGACCGTATCCGACATCTGGGTGTCGTAGAGCCCGATCGGGATCTCCCCTTCGCTCAGCCGGACCGCATTGGAGGTCAGCAGCTTGCAATCCGGATGGGCGCTGAAATGATCGACGATCGTATCCAGCCGGCCCGGCAGAGTAATGTCATCGCTGTCCGCCTGAATAAACAGTGGCGACCGTGCCAGCGAAACGAGGCTGGGCAGCATGCCATGGCCGAGCGCCTGCCCATTGCGCATTATGGTGGCCGCGACCTCAGGGCGGCCGGATAGCCGGTCCAGTGCCGTGGCGAAGCTGCCGTCATGGGATCCGTCGTCGATCAGCACCAGTTCGGTATCGGATCGCCATTGTGCGAACAGGCTGTCCAGTTGCCGGCCAATCCATTCCGCGTGGTTGCGCACCGGGATGAACACCGTCGCGGCAAAGGTCGGGCGCGGAGCGGCCGGCGGCCGCGCCGGGCGGTCGTCGGCCCAGCGGTCGATAGCGGCGGCGATTTCGTCCGAACTGTAATAGGGCTGCACGTAGGGATTGGCATAGATCTTCTCCAGCGCTGCGCGGGGCAGGCGGAAGGATTTCTGCAAGGCCCGATAGATTTCGGCCGACGGCTTGGCGCCGCCGTCATTCTCGTGGGGCAGGGTGAAATTCATGCCAGGAAAGAGATCGGCAAGCCCCTGTTCGATGGCTGCCGGCGCATTCTCATGGCGGAACAGCAGCAGCCGGACATTCTCCCTGCTCAGAATGACGTAACCGCGCTCGCGATCGAAGGGGTGCGCCTGCAGATCGAAGCCGAAAGGCTTTTCGATTTCCTCATGGAGCCAGGTGAGTGGCGCGCGGATCATGCGCTCCAGAAAGATGCGGGCCGGATCGCCGTCGGTCGTGTCGCGAAGCCACAGATCGGCCACGGCGGAGGCGACGGCCTCGGCCGTCGCCTCCGCCGTGGCGCGCCGGCAATCCGCGAAATCGGTTTCGAAATTCTGCATCGTCACCGAGATCGAACGGGCGATCGGATCACGGATCCCACTGATGATCGTCACCGGTTCGCCGATGGCCATTGCCTCCTGCAGACGCTGGGCGATGCGTGGCGCCTCGGCGTGGAATACACGCATGTTGGATTGAAGGTGATTGTCCGCGGCAAAACACTGGCTCAGGGGGTCGTGCAGCCACGGGCCAAGACCGTGGGTATTGAAGGTATCACCGGGGAAAAGCTCGCTCAGCAATCGGCTGGTCGAGGTCGTGCAGACCTTGGCATAGGTGAGAACCAGGATCATGGTCTTGCTTTCTCGGTATAAAGGCCGGCAACTCCGTGCACGGGTCCGAGACCGGGCCGTGTTGCGCCGCCGTCCGAAGCCGATGCTTTCCCTCGATGCCGTGGAAGATTATGGGGCGGCACGCCGGGTTCTTCCCAGGGCGACGTTCGACCTGATGCGTGTTCGGCTTTCGCAGACAGCGATCGAGCCAGCCGGCATATTCTTGCGGACTACCGCATTGGCGCCAACCCGGCAGTCGTCGCCGATGGTGACGCCGGCATGGATACGCGCGCCCATGGCGATCATGCACCGTTTGCCGATCCGCGCGTCGCTGGCCACCGTGGCGTGGGGCAGGATGACAGAGAAGTCCCCGATCGTGACCCGTGCCCCCAGAACGTTGTGGGCAAACAGATGAACATGCCGGCCGAGGGTGATATCGGTCACAATGGCGAAAGGACCGATATAGCAGCCTTCGCCGATCTGAGCATGAGACGAGACAACCGAAGAGGGGTGGATTATGGGCGGCCATCGGCAACCCCGCAAGGCAGGCCGCTCGCGGATGCGCTCGGCTTCGGCGGGCGCAGCCACGGTCAGCAGGGCATCGACCTCGGCGCCTTTCACGTCGTCGATGAACCCGACGTGGTGCCCCAGGAGCAATCCTGATGGCCGATCGTCAACGATCCCCCTGATTGAGATGCCTGCCGTTTCCAAGGTACAGACGAGGTTATGGGCGTTTCGCCCGCCGCCCACCAATAATAAGCCATCAGGAGCAGGGCGCCGGATGAGCGTTTGATCTGCCATGGGATCAAGTTGTTCCAATCGGTCTATCTTGGCGTCCGGATGTAGTTGAGGGGGCGCGGATTGGCAACACAGGAAACGAACATATGAGCCATGGTGACAATGATGTGTAATACCAGTGGTGATCGACTTTGAGTCGGTCGTCGTTGGCAAGGGCGCCAATCTTTTCGTACCTTGTCCGCCGTCGTCTTGTCCTCAAAGAGCGAAGCGTCGCGACAACACTTCGTGGGCGGCGAGCCATGCGGCGTTTGAGCTGAAAAAGACCTGTACCAACGGTCACTCTTTATGACCGGCGATATGAAAGCATCGCCCGCTTGAGAGGAAGCGGGGCATGTCTCTTAAAGGGCATCCTTTCCGAAAACCCCTTCGCGCTTTCCAGGACGCGCTCAGGATAGTGGATCGTCCTTTGCGGTCTGGGGCAGCTACCTTGCGGACAGAGGCGCTTCTTGAGGTTGCGATCTGCAGCTTGTTCCGAGGTAGCCGTGCCACCGGTCCTCGATATCGGGATAAAACTGCTTGATAAGCGGCATAATCGGGCGAACGGCGTCTGCAAGCGCATCGATGTCGACGCCCTCATAACGCTTCGCGGGATCGTAAGGCGCAAGCTCGGGAAAATCCGTCGCGCCCTGGCAAAGGGATCCAAGCGCTGCACCTGGGTTCGCCACCACGTCTTCATACCGCAAGACGCGCTCGCGGGGCAGTGCGGCATAGGTTTCTAGTTGAAATTCAATCAGCGCAACCTGCCGCGGCAGTGGACTCTCGAATGCGTTCAGATGCGCGCGCAGATATTCAGGCGCAAGCCGCTCAAGCATTGGCATGCGGCCATGGCGCACGGGCATGTCGACCGTTTGCCAGGCCGCCAGCACCGCAACGGGGTCGCGCACGACCGCATAAAGCGGATATCGATGGACGAGCAAATCCGACAGCGCGGTGAACTCTGCCGGATGTTTGACGACGAGCGTAAAATCCGCAGTTAAAGGCTTGTCGAAATGGAGGCCGCTGCGCTCCTCCAGGACTCGACGTAGGCCACCTCCTGCCTTGGGCGGCTCAACCCAGTTGTCCGGAACGTGCCCGCCCACATGCTTGGTCGTGATTGGCGCGCCGGCCAACGCCGCAATGCGCACCTCATTCAGGAGCGTCTCGATTTGATCGACAGCCCCCTCCCGGCCAAGGTCCGTGTCTATGATAAAGGGTTCGGCCAGGGCAATGAGATTGGGCTGCCGGTTCAGCAACGAAACGATCAGCGTCGTTCCCGATCGTGGCATACCCGTGACGAGAATGTTCGGCATATTATACACATTCGTTCTGCAGAATTAATATTCGAGAATAAGGCACGCAGGAAGCGCGTCAATCGCCGTTCGTGCCGGGTCTGTGTCGCGCATGGCGGCACATCCGATTGCAGGGCATACAACAGAATCATTTTGTGACCGGAAGTCGAATCTGGCAAACGGGCGGAAAACGTATTGCGAATGGAATCCTGAGCGCGGTGACCCGATCGTGCATTGGTTCGTTTGGGTTATCCCGGCAACGATGGCGGATGCCGAATGTCGGATTTCAGGGGGTGAGACAGTCCGAGGCGTTGCTCCGGACATGATTGTCAACCGGCGTCGAAAGTGGACCTTTTATCGGCGCGGAAAAGGAATTTTGGGACAGCCCGTCCCCGAAATCCCGCGCAAGACCGTGGTATAGCGCGGCGGCACCGCTTGCAGGCGGTGAACGCCGAAAGGGAAATGCACCATGACGACCGAAGGCTTTTCGGCCGCGCGAAAGTCGCGAACAAAGTCGAGATTGGGATTTCCCAGCTGCAACTGACCGTTGTAAACCAGGATGGCGTCGGGGCTGAGCGGTCTTCAGGCTGGTACCGGCGGTCTTTGGCATGTGCGAAATGAGAAGGGGTGACGGCATGGAGTGACCTCGCTGTCTGCGCCGTAGCTTGAGGCCTTGGATTGGGTCGTCTTGCTCTAAATGTGTTTTGTGCGAGCCCTTCAGACTGTAAATGCATCTTCCAGCGCCATCACCAGCTTTGGGATATTCGCGGCGTAGAAGCCGGCGGAATTCAACGTGTTGATCTCTACGATCTTGATGCCCAGCCAGCCGTCGCCGTCGTCCGGGACCGAGCAAACGTCGAGCACAAAGGCGTCGTGCGGCTGCCATTTGGCTATCATGGCCCTGGCAAAGTCGAAATAGACGGGCGGAACGTCGTCCGTTTAGTAGACGCTGTCGCCTTGCTTGTAGAGGCTGGCGCACACGATCTCGCCCCGGACGATCCAGAAGCGGTATTCGTTGTAGATCGGCTTGACGGGGCAGACCTGGACCAGGGTGTCGCGATTCAACGACGAGCGGTCACCGGCGCCCAGCGCGCAAACCTTGCCTTGCCATTCGTTGAATTCATCCGGATCGAAGACCTTCCCGGCAAAAGCCTTGCTGTCGTGGATCGGGCGCACGAAGGCGGCCTTACCGACCACCGCGTCCTTGAAGGCGCTGACGCGCGAGTCCGCGTTCAGCATATGGCCGCCCCAATGCTCCAGCTGCACGGTGAAGTCGTAAGGGCCGAGGTCGAATACGCCAGGCGTCCAGCCGTATGTGCGGGCGGCATGGCGCAGGGAGTAGGAGCCCATGCAGACGACGTTTTGCGTCTCCGGCGCGACGGGCGGATCGATCTCGCCGACGAATGGAACGACGCGGTGGACGGAATGCGGAAGGCCGAACTTTTCAAGCGTATCCAGCAAAACGCCATAGGCTGTTTCGTTGAACAGGTTCGACTGTAAAATCCAGTGCATGACGCCCCCCTATAGGATTTGCCGGACGCAAATCGAAGGTTTGGATGTGAAACAAGGAATGGAAGTTCCGCGTCAGCAACGCCAGGCTCAAATGTCGCCCGCCTGAATATTGGCTCCAGGTCTCCAAGCGATTGCCCCACCGCAATCCCAAATTTCGAACTTGCGTAGCGCCAAATAACGCTAATGACAAATTGTGCCAGCAAAGCCGGTTTAGGGTTTTCAATTTTGACTACGTAGCCATTTTTCTGCTCTGCCAGGTACTCAGCGAGATCGCCGCAAAACTGAACTCCGTAGTCGTCTGATCGGGCAAGCTGCGCTTCATGATCGACGCAGAGTAGGTCGCTATCCCATTGTCCGGATTGGCTAAAATCAACTCCCTGTCGCTCACGTTGCACAATATACAAGTGCTTTTCGCCTCCTTTGAGCTTGTGGGCCAACGCTCTTGGGATGATGTGCGCTTTGATTGACGGCTTGCTGCAAATAATGCAGGGCATCTCAGCTCCTTGACGTGGAGTACAGGGTACCGGGAACCTCTCGACAGGAAAACAGGGTACCGCTCGGACCTTATTTTGTATGGGTTTCCGGGCTCGGTACCCTAAGTACCCTAAGTACCCGGAAAAAATAGTATAGGGCTCACTCATGGAATCGCGAAATAGCGCAAAAAGCGGCGATTTGCCCCCGTTTCGAATTGTGCCGTCGTGTTGGCATGGTGTTGGCACGGCGGCGCAGCCTTAGGCAAATCGCCGGGAGGAGATTTTGTAACCGTATGAATTTTCTTAAGAAAAATGGTGCCGCTTAGGTGACTCGAACACCTGACCCCCTCATTACGAATGAGGTGCTCTACCGGCTGAGCTAAAGCGGCCCGGATCATGTCGCACAGGCCGATGGCCAGCGCGACAGGCGCGTGTCATTACACGCTTCCCCCCGTCTTGCCAAGCGCTTTTGCGCTCTATTTCACAGCTTTCGGCGCGCGTGCCTTACGCATCGGTTTGGGCTTGGCCGGGGCTTGCATGTCTGCGGGGTCGAGGTCCTGGCCGGTGATCGCGGCGTCGAACGCCCCGGGATCGTCGGGCTGGGGCAGGGCGTGCGGCCGGCTTTTCGCCGCCTTGATGAAGGGCATGGACGGTACGTACCGCGACGCTAGTTCCGGCAGTTCCGGCAGGCCCTTTTCCCCGCGTTCGAAGCGCGGGTGCGGCAGGACCGCCTTGCCGGCGAAGGTCAGGATCAGGTTCGACCAGTCCTGGGCGCCATAGGCGAAGGCGCGGCCTTCGGCGTCGATGTCTGACCATTCGGGCTCGGACCGGGCCAGCGCGGCCTGCGCCACCCAGGCGCGGGCGGCATCGAGGTCCTGTAACCCTTGCGCTCCGCGCGCCATGGCGGCGCAGACGCGCTTGGTGACGACATCCTCGGCCGTATCGGGTTCCAGCGCGGCCATGGCGGCGGTGATGTCGGCCTTCGAACCGCCGAGCACCGCCTGTTCGAGGCGCAGGATGCGGCCTTCGCGCGCGTCAGTGTTGCGGTCGAGCAGGCCCTGCAGGCGGCGGGCGCGTTCGCGCGGAGTTTCGTCCGAGACCAGGTCGCGGTAGGCCAGCCACAGCGCCGGATGCGGGGCGGCGGCCCAGGCGGCTTCCAGCACGTCTTCGGCGCGGCCGGGTTTGCCGGCTTTCAGCAGCAGGCGTGCCGCGATGATGGCGGCGGGCGTGAACTGCGGCTGCAGCTTGGCGGCGCGGACGGCGTAGTCGAGCGCCTGGGGCTCGTCCTCTGCCTCCAGCGCCGCGGCCGATGCGGCCATCAGGGACGCCTTGGCGCGTTCGCTGAACAGGGGCGAGATCAGCTTGCGCGTAAGCGCCCCGTCGATCAGGCCGAGCGCCTCGCTCCACTCACCGGCTTCCAGGCGGGCCTCGAACAGGGTCTCGAATGCCCACA
>CAKZJB010000054.1 GCA_936940865.1 uncultured Asticcacaulis sp.
GGACGCCAAGAGCGGCGACGACATCACGCATTCGGTCCTGACCCAGATCATCTTCGAACAGGAATCGAAGACGGGGAATACCCTGTTGCCGATCTCCTTCCTGCGGCAGTTGATCACCTATTACGGCGACCAGATGCAGATGGTGGTGCCGACCTTCCTCGAGCATTCGATGAAGACCTTTGCCGACCAGCAGGCGCAGATGCGTGAACAGGTGACGCGTGCGTTCGGCGAAACGCCGCTCACCAAGAACCTGCAGATGCCGATGCAACTCATGGAAGAGCAGGTTCGCCGCAACACCGATCTGTTCCGCCAGGCCATGCAGATGTTCTCGCCGTTCGGCGCTGCCGGACAGCAGGCGGCCGAAGTGCGCAAGGCGCCGGATTCGAAGGATCTTGACGAGTTGAAGGAACAGCTGCGGGCATTGCAGACGCGACTGGACAGCCTCGGCTCCTGATCCACCCAGTCCCAATCAAGACCGGTGAAGGGTCGCGCAAGCGGCCCTTTTTCATGCGCGAAACGGCGACGTCCGCCGATCCGCGCCGGTGCCGGGCAACAAAAGGCCGGTCGCAGTGCCGGCCTTCCTCATGCAACAATCCGGTGAAGGATTATGCGCTTTCCTTCGGCGTCAGAACCTGGCGACCGCGATACATGCCCGTCTTCAGGTCGATGTGGTGCGGACGGCGCAGTTCGCCGGTGTCCTTGTCTTCGGTGTAGGCGTTGGCGCCCAGGGCGTCGTGCGAGCGGCGCATGTTGCGACGCGAGGGCGAGGTTTTCCGCTTGGGTACGGCCATGTCCGTCTCTCTTTTCTGGTCGATAGGCCCAACGCTCGACCGGAGCATCCAGGCACACAAATGAGTGTCGGCCCAACATTGCCGGGCCGGAAGGCGCGCCTTATGCCCCAAGTCGCGTCTTCGATCAAGGCCTTTCTTGGCTTTTTCAGGCGTCGGCGGGCATGCGTGCGCGCAGGCGTTGCAACTGCTGCCAGGCCTGCTCCGCCTGGCCGGCGTCGAAGGTGCGCGGGCTGCGATAGACCTTGCCGTCGCGAAGGGTAACCGTGACGCCGTAGGCCACGCGGCCGCCATTGTCGTCATAGCTGTACTGCTCCCGCGCCAGGCTCTCTATCTCGACGCCCGGGATGCGCATGTCCTTCTGCCAGGAGGTCAGGCTGAGCAGCCGGATACGCACGTCGTCCTCGCCGATCTTCCATTCGCGATGCCGTCCGACGCACGCCCAGACGATGACGAACAGGGACAATGGCATGGCGATGACCATCAGCAGGCCGAAGCCGAGCGGCGATTCCTTGCCCGACGAAACGCCGGGCCATTCGCTCCAGGCGCTGGCGATCGTCGCCGCCGCCAGAACGACCCCCAGCAGGAAATAGAGCGTGCGTACCGTGACGCCCAGATCATCCTTCAGTTTCATGCCGTTACCCCTTTGATTCGGGCGCCTGACCGGACACAGTGTGACAGGATGATAAAATGTACGGCCCGGTCTGACCAGACCGGGCCGTATAGATGGTTCAGAACCGTTGCGCGTAAGCCGCAATTTAAGCGGCATCACAGCTGCGCGGACGCCTCGATTTCCACAAGCCATTCCGGATTGATCAGGGCCGAGGTGCCGATGAAGCTGCAGGCCGGGCGGATCTCGCCGAACAGTTCGCCATGGGCGCGGGCCGCCTCCTTCCAGGTTGACATGTCGGTCAGGAATATGCGGGTGCGAATGATGCTGGCCGCCGTTCCGCCGGCGTCCTCTACCGCCTTGACGATGATTTCCAGCGCGGCCTTCGTCTGCGTGTAGGCGTCGCTGCCCGCGACCTTGCCGTCCTTGATCGGTGCCGTGCCCGACACTTCGATGCGGTCGCCGTGGCGCACGGCACGGGAGAAGCCGATCTCGCCTTCGAAAGGCGAGCCGGAGGAGATCAGTTGACGCATGGTTTCCTCTTGGATTTGGACGGTTACACCAGCCGGCTGCGATCGACGGCGGCGGCGATGAAGCTCTTGAACAAGGGATGCGGCTGGAAGGGCCGCGACTTGAGTTCCGGGTGGTACTGGACGCCGATGAACCACGGATGGTCGTCGCGTTCGACGATTTCCGGCAGCAGGCCATCGGGCGACATGCCGGAGAACTTCAGGCCGCACGCCTCCAGCTTCGGGATATAGTCGCGGTTGACTTCGTAGCGGTGGCGGTGGCGTTCGGAGATGTGATGGCTGCCGTAGATTTCCGCGACTTTCGAGCCTTCCGCCAGGGCGGCGTCGAAGGCGCCGAGGCGCATGGTGCCGCCCAGGTTTCCCCCCTGGCGACGCGTCTCGAGCTCATTGCCGTTCAGCCATTCGGTCATCAGGCCGACGACGGGCTCCTCCGTCTGGCCGAATTCGGTCGAGGACGCCTTGCCGATGCCGGCCAGGTGGCGCGCCGTTTCCAGCACCGCCATCTGCATGCCGAAACAGATGCCGAAATAGGGAATGGCGTTTTCGCGCGCGAACTTGGCGGCCGCGATCTTGCCCATGGCGCCGCGTTCGCCAAAGCCGCCGGGCACCAGGATCGCGTGGGTGTTTTCCAGGCGCTGGCGGACGACATGCGGATCGCCTTCGAATTCCGAAGCCTCGACCCAGTCGATAGAAACCCGGACATTGTTGGCCATGCCGCCGTGATAGATGGCTTCGATCAGCGACTTATAGGCGTCCTTCAGCACGGTGTACTTGCCGACGACGGCGATCTGTACTTCGCCGTCCGGATGCTGATAGCGGTTGGACAGGTCTTCCCACAACGAAAGATCGATATCGCCGCGGTCCTCGATGCCGAAGACGTCCAGCACTTCGCTGTCCAGCCCCTGGCGGTGGTAGTCGATCGGCACGGCGTAGATATTGGGCGAGTCCATCGCCTGGATGACGGCCGACGGCCGCACGTTACAGAACAGGCCGATCTTGCGGCGTTCCTCGACCGGGATCTCCTGCTCGCAGCGGCACAGCAGGATATCGGGCTGGATGCCGATGCCGCGCAGTTCCTTGACCGAGTGCTGGGTCGGCTTGGTCTTCATCTCGCCGGCCGTCTTGACGAACGGCAGCAGCGTCAGATGGACGAAGCAGGTCTGGCGGCGCGGCAGTTCCTGTCCCAGTTGGCGGATGGCTTCGAAGAACGGCAGGCCCTCGATATCGCCGACCGTGCCGCCGATTTCGACCAGCACGAAGTCGGCGTCGCCGGCGTCGGCCAGGACGAACTGCTTGATCTGGTCCGTAACGTGCGGGACGACCTGGACGGTGGCCCCCAGATAGTCGCCGCGGCGCTCCTTTTCGATAATGTTCGAATAGATGCGGCCTGTCGTGATGTTGTCCATCTTCGTGGCGGAAACACCGGTGAAGCGCTCGTAGTGACCGAGGTCGAGATCGGTTTCGGCGCCGTCGTCGGTGACGAAAACCTCGCCGTGCTGGTACGGGCTCATCGTGCCCGGGTCGACATTGAGGTAGGGGTCGAGCTTGCGCAGGCGGACCTTGAAGCCGCGCGCCTGAAGCAAAGCGCCAAGGGCCGCCGAGGCGAGCCCCTTGCCAAGCGAAGAGACCACCCCACCGGTGATAAATACATAACGGGCCATGGCCGGCAAATTCCTGACGTGGTCGCGCGAATCAGCAAAGGCCGCGACGCGCATAGCTATCATAAGAAAGCGGCCCCCGAAATCCTGGGAGCCGCTGGAAAGTCGTGACGCCGCTGCTTACTGCGACGAAGCGGGCGACGCGGCCGCCGACGAAGCGGACGTGCTGCGGACCGCGGAAGCGCTCGACGACGCGGCCTTGTGGGCAGGCTTGGCGCTCGCCGGCTTCAGCGTGTCTGACGGGGCGACAGGGGCCGCGCTCGACAGACCGACGTTGCCGGTCGTCGTGCTCGCCGGCATCGACAGATTGATCGACGGGCCCAGGGATGCGGCCGGAGCCGCCGGCTTGACCGAGGCGGACGACGGCGCAGCGGCGCCAGCCAGAGGCAGATCGTTCAGAGACGGCGCCGCCGACGACGTAGCCGCAGCCGCGGGCGGCTGTGCGCTTTGTGGCGCCAGGGCCGGAGTATTGACCGGCAGCTTGGAGGTGTCGACCTGATCGGCCGCCGAGGTCTGCTTGCTGGTCAGGTTGCCGACGATTGTCAGGCCGATCGAGTTGGCAAAGAAGAGAATGCCGAAGATGGCCGTCATGCGCGTCAGCAGGTTGCCGGCGCCGCGCGCCGACATGAAGCCCGACGGGCCGCCGCCCATGCCCAGCGCTCCGCCTTCCGAGCGCTGGATGAGAATCAGACCCGCGAGCGATACGCAGATCAGGATTTGAACGGTCAGCAGGATGTAAAATAACATCGGGCCTCTTCTAGAACGCGCGTGGGGCAAAGCCAAAAGAATACCGAACGCTCCGATTCCATCGGACCGCCGGCAACGAAATTCCGCTGGGCCTTAGCACCGTCGGTGACAAATGGCCAGAGCGATGTGCGGAAAAACGGTTTCCGCATCCACAGCAGATTTGTAACGGCGGAGCCGATTGCAAGGCCCCGCCGTACTTTTATACGGGAGCCGTATGGGCGGCGGCGACGATCGGCAGGAAGGTCTCGGCCTTCAGGGACGCGCCTCCGACCAGGGCTCCGGACACGCCTTCGAGCGCCAGCAGGGTCGCGGCATTGCCCGCATTGACGCCGCCCGCCGCGGCGATGATGGGGCGTGCGCGCGTATAGGCCATCGACGACATCCGCAGCACCAGCGCGGCGATGTCGGCGGCCGAGAATTTTTCGGCCTGGATGACGTCGAAGCCTGCAACCGCCGCGGCCAGCGCCGCATCGGCGGTCTTGACCTCGATCACCAGCTTCTTCTCCGGCGCGGCGCGGCGCAGTCGCTCGAGTTCGGGGTCGGAGGACGTCATGACTAAATATCTAAGGATTGGCAGGCGGG
>CAKZJB010000055.1 GCA_936940865.1 uncultured Asticcacaulis sp.
CGCTTCGATCCCAAAGGGAATCCCAACAGAGTCAGACTGACCGGGAAATGCTCTAGCGTCGCGATTGCCACAACTTCAGGCCTTTGTCCTGCCGCTACCTGATTCAAATTCTGACGGATCAACGCTTCTGCATTGTCGTAAAGCGGCAAATGGACACCTTCGAGAATCAAACTGATTAATTTTAAGTTGATTCAACCCGCAAATCAATCAGCGCTCTACTGCTGCCAACCGCCCTCCGCTAGACGCCTGCCTCTGTCTTTGCGGCTTCATAGACTTCCGCCGCGTCCATCCACTCGCCCTCAAGCGCCACCAGCTTTTCCTCGAGCCGTGCCTTGTCCTTGCCCAGGGCCACGGCCTCAGAAGCGCGCTTCGTATAGATATCCGGATCGCTCAGTTTCAGGTCAATCAGCTTGATCTGGTTGCCGACCGTCTCGATCTGCTTTTCCAGGTCGTCGGCCTTCTTTTTCAGGGGGGCGATCGCCGCCCGCGCCGCCGCCGCGACTTTACGCGCCTCCTTTGAATTCACGCCCTGGGGCTTGGCAGCTTGCGTCGCCGCCGCTTCCTCGCGCGTCGCCGTCTTGGCGCGCTCGATGACCAGCTTGGCATAATCATCGAGACTGCCGGAATAGGACTTCACTGTACCGTCATTGACCAGCCATAGCTTGTCCGCGACCAGCTCGATCAGCGACCGGTCGTGGGTGATGATCAGCACCGCGCCCTCATAATCGTTCAGCGCATCCAGAAGCGCCCGCCGGCTGTCGATATCGAGGTGGTTGGTCGGTTCGTCCAAAATCAACAGGTGCGGTGCATCCATCGCCACCATGTTGAGCAACAGCCGCGCGCGCTCGCCGCCCGACAGGTCCTTGACCTTGGTTTCGACCTTCTCGACCGTCATACCGAAACTGCCAAGGCGCGCCCGGCGCTTCGACTCGGTCTCGTCCGGACGCGCGCGCCGGATCATCTCCAGCGGCGTATCCTCCGGATCCATCGCCTCGATCTGATGCTGGTGGAACCAGGCCACCGTCATGCGCCGGTCGCGCCACTGGGTACCGTGGCTTTCGGTCAAGGCGCCGGCCAGCAGCTTGGCGAAGGTCGACTTGCCCGCGCCGTTTACCCCCAGCACGCCGATGCGATCGTCCGGGTCGAGACGAATATTGATATGGCGCAGGATCACCGTGCTGCCGTACCCGACGCTGGCGTCCTCAAGCCGCAGGATCGGCGGCGCCAGCTGCTTTTCCGGTGACGGCAGGATGAAGGGCGCCACGCGGTCCTCGATCGTGGCCGCAATGGGCGGCAGCTTCTCCAGCTTCTTCATCCGCGACTGCGCCTGGGCCGCCTTCGACGCTTTGGCGCGGAAGCGGTCGACGAAGGCCTGCAGATGCTCGCGCTCGGCCTCCTGCTTGGCGCGGTTGGCGGCATTCAGACGCGCTTTTTCGGCGCGCATACGCTCGAAATTATCGTAATTGCCGCTGTAATAGTCGAGCCTCTGACCGACGACATGGACGATGGCGTCGACAGCCTCGTTCAACAGGTCGCGGTCGTGGCTGATCATCAATGCCGCATTGGGATAGCGCTTCAGCCGCGCCTCCAGCCACAGGGCGCCTTCCAGGTCGAGATAGTTGGTCGGTTCGTCGAGCAGCAGCAGGTCGGGCTCGGCCAGCAAGGCGCCGGCAAGCGCCGCGCGCATGCGCCAGCCGCCCGAGAAATCCGAGATCGGCCGTGTCAGATCGGCGTTCGAAAAGCCCAGGCCCGACAGGATTTCCGCAGCCTTGGACGGCGCGCGGTCGGCGCCGATGGCATAGAGATCGTGGTGGATCTCGGCCTGGTGCATCGGATCGGCCGTTTCCAGGGCCTTCAAAAGATTGGCGCGGCGCGTGTCGAGCGCCAGCACGGCGTCGATCAGATGGACGGGTGAGGCGGCAATTTCCTGGTCGACGCTGGCGATGCGCCAGGCCTTGGGCGTGGTGATCTCGCCGCCGCCAGGCTGGTTGTGGCCAAGGATCAGCTTGAACAGGGTCGACTTGCCGACACCGTTCAGGCCCACCAATCCGGCCTTCGTCCCCGGCGGCAGGGTAAGGGTCGCGCCATCGAAGAATCGGCGGCCATAGGCGTCGAACACAAGATTGGTGATCTGCAACATGACGGAAATACGAAGGAAATAAGGGTTGGCGAACGCGGTGGCTGTCGCTATAAGCCGCGCAAACCTAAACACCAACCAAAATCGGAACCTCCTCCATGTCCCGTACCTTCTCGATCATCAAGCCGGACGCCACGCGCCGCAACCTGACCGGCCAGATCAACGCCGTCATCGAAGGCGCCGGCCTGCGCATCGTCGCGCAACGCCGCATCCGCATGACGCGCGAGCAAGCCGAACAGTTCTACGGCGTCCACAAGGAACGTCCCTTCTTCGGCGAGCTGGTCGCGCAAATGACGTCGGAACCGGTCGTCGTCCAGGTGCTGGAAGGTGAAAACGCCGTGCCGAAGTACCGCGAAATCATGGGCGCCACCAACCCGGAAAACGCCGCCGAAGGCACGATCCGCAAGCTGTTCGCGCTGAACGTCGGCGAAAACTCGGTCCATGGTTCGGACTCGGACGAAAACGCCGCGATCGAAATCGCCCAGTTCTTCAGCGACGACCAGATCGTCGGCTGATCCCTCGGGATTCCGATATGTAAAAACCCCGAAGGTCCGCCTTCGGGGTTTTTTATTATATAGAAGTGCAAGGCGTCTGTGGCTTTGTGCGGCTTCCCCCTTCCGTCTGCTCCGCTGCGCTTCGCAGCCACCTTCCCCGTAAACGGGGAAGGAATTATATAAATACCTTCCTTCCCCGTTTACGGGGAAGGTGGCATCAAGGCCGCCCTGCGGCCGCGGATGACGGAAGGGGCATTGCTGCGGTCGTCAGGCAATGGTGCTTCGGTCCAAACCTTAACCTTCGAAGATCATCATGCGTTCGCTCCTCCGTTCCAAGATCCACAATGCCTACGTCACCGAGGCCAACCTGGCCTATATCGGCTCGATCACCATCGACGAGACGCTGATGGAGGCCGTGGGCCTGTGGGAAGGCGAGCGTGTGCTGGTGGTGTCGAACACGTCCGGCCACCGCCTCGAGACCTACGTCATCAAGGGCGAGCGCGATTCGGGAATCATCGCCATGAACGGCGCCGCCGCGCACCTCATCGCCGAGGGCGAGCAGATCATCATCATGGGATTCGAGTTCGCCGACGCACCAATTATCCCCAGTGTCGTGCTTGTTGACCGCCACAACAGGGTTGACCGCTACCTCTCGGAAACCCCGGGCCAAACCGTGTAATGATTCTTTCACAGAAATCGTGAATCGGGCGAATTTCTGTTAACGTTTTACAAGCCTTTGAGTGACTTGGGTAAAGGCATTCGTTAAGGGTTTGTTAACGAAAAAGTCCACGAAAACATCATCATGGTCGCTTGACGGGAATCGAGACTTAAGCCCCATATATCGGTCGTTGAACGTGGTTAAGACACTAGATGTTGTTAACCAGCGTTAATGAGGTGCCCCGGTTGCGGGCGAAGCGCGTGAGGTTGAGACGATGTCGTTGGGTGAGGCAGCCAAGGCTGCGAGCGGTAAGCGTGGTGTATCGGCCGGCAAGACGAACGTTGAGGTGCGCCCCAAGGTCCGCCCCGAATTCAAGCTGCTGCGTTCGGTGGTCACCGATCCGTCGCGCGACTCGCTGCTGACCGATTTCGGCAAGACCACGCTCGACGACCGCTACCTCCTGCCGGGCGAATCCTACCAGGACATGTTTGCCCGCGTCGCCACGACCTATGCCGACGATTCTGACCACGCCCAGCGTATCTACGACTATATTTCGAAGCTTTGGTTCATGCCGGCGACTCCGGTGCTGTCGAATGGCGGCGCGGCGCGAGGGCTGCCGATCTCGTGCTTCCTGAACGCCGTGCCAGACAGCCTGGAAGGCATCGTCTCGACCTGGAATGAAAACGTCGCCCTGGCCTCGAACGGCGGCGGCATCGGCACCTACTGGGGCTCCGTCCGGTCGATCGGCGAAAAGGTCAAGGGTGCCGGCCAGACCTCGGGTATCATTCCGTTCATCCGCGTCATGGACTCGCTGACGCTCGCCATAAGCCAGGGATCCTTGCGCCGCGGTTCGGCCGCCGTCTATATCGACATCTTCCACCCGGAAATCGAAGAGTTCCTGGAAATCCGCAAGCCGTCGGGCGACTTCAACCGCAAGTCCCTGAACCTGCACCACGGTATCGGCATCACCGACGAGTTCATGGAAGCCGTGCGCGACGGCGTGCCCTTCGGCCTGCGTTCGCCTAAGAGCCACGAAGTCGTCCGTTATGTCGACGCCCGCTCGCTGTGGCAGAAGATCCTGGAAATCCGCCTGCAAACCGGCGAACCCTACCTGATCTTCTCCGACACCGTGAACCGCGCCATGCCGCAGCACCAGCGCGAACTGGGCCTGAAGGTGCGGCAGTCGAACCTGTGCTCGGAAATCATGCTGCACACGGGCCCCGACCATCGCGGCATCGACCGCACCGCGGTCTGCTGCCTGTCGTCGGTCAACGCCGAAACCTTCCTGGAATGGCGCGAGGAGCCGCGGTTCATCGAGGACGTCATGCGTTTCCTCGACAACGTGCTGGAAGACTTCATCCAGTCGGCGCCCGAAGCGATGAGCGCGGCCGTCTATTCCGCCCTGTGCGAACGTTCGGTCGGTCTCGGCCTGATGGGCTTCCACTCCTTCCTGCAAAGCCAGGGCGTCGCCTTCGAATCGGCCATGGCCAAGTCGTGGAACATGCGTCTGTTCAAGCACCTGCGCCGCGAAGCCGACAAGGCCAGCGTCAAGCTGGCCGAAGAACGCGGGCCGTGCCGCGATGCCGAGGAACGCGGCGTCATGGAACGCTTCTCGCACAAGCTGGCCATTGCGCCCACGGCCTCGATCTCGATCATCTGCGGCGGTACGTCCGCCGGCATCGAGCCGATCCCGGCCAATATCTATACGCACAAGACGCTGTCGGGGTCTTTCGCCGTCAAGAACCCCTACCTGGTCGAGCTGCTTGATCAGAAGGGCATCAATACGCCGGAAACCTGGGACTCCATCGTCCAGCATGAAGGCTCGGTCCAGCACCTCGACGCCCTGACCGAGGACGAAAAGGCGATCTTCAAGACGGCCTTCGAAATCGACCAGCGTTGGGTGGTCGAACTGGCCGCCGACCGCACGCCGGAAATCTGCCAGTCGCAGTCGCTCAACATCTTCCTGCCGGGTGACGTCGACAAGTGGGACCTGCACATGCTGCACTGGACGGCGTGGGAACAGGGCCTGAAGTCGCTCTACTATCTCCGGTCCAAGTCGGTCCAGCGCGCGGCCCACGCCGGCGCCGAGGACAAGGAAGCGGTCGAAAAGATGGAAACGCCGCGCACCGATTACGAAGAGTGCCTGGCCTGCCAATAGGCCGCCGTCTTTCCAGGAAACAAGGCCCCCGCGATGCCGTCGCGGGGGCTTTTCTGTAACTGCGGCCGAACGATTTCATTATTTTTTGGGACTGAGAAGCCTGCTGCATCCCGATTGAGCGTGACGTTAGGGTGGGGCCCCTGCACATCTTCAAGGGGCTTTCCCATGCGCAAAAGCGACGCCATTTCCATCCTCAAGGCCGACCATGACGCGGTCAAGACGCTGTTCAAGGATTTCGAGTCCGCCGAAACCACCCGCGAAAAATCCGCCATCGCCAGGCGGGCGATCCTGGAGCTGAAAATCCACACGGCGATCGAGGAGGAAATCTTCTATCCGGCCGTACGCAAGGCGTTGAAGAAGGCCATCGGCAAGGCGGAGACCACGGAGCTGATGGATGAGGCCGACGAGGAACATCACGTCGCCAAGCTTCTGATCGCCGAACTGGAAACCATGCAGGCGTCGGACGACCATTGGGCCGGCAAGTTCACCGTGCTGTCGGAAAATATCCTCCATCACGTCAAGGAGGAAGAGACCGAAATGTTCGCGAAGGTCCGCAAGCTCGACCTCGATCTCGAAGCGTTGGGCGCCGAAATGATGGCGCGCAAGGAAGCGCTGAAGACCGACGGCGTTCCGGCTTTTGCCGAACAGACCCTGATTGCCAGGTTCGGCATCGCCGATTCTCCCGCCGAAGCGTCCCGTGTGCGTTAAGTTTTAAACGAACTCGTGTAAAACAGCGTATAATCGTCATATCCAAAAAGGAGGAACCCATGTCCCTGTCGCCCAAGGCCAAGGCCGCCGCCGACAAGATCAAGTCGTTCGACGAAGAAGACCTGCATTCGATCTCCGAAATGATCCGCCACGAGGTCGAACATGCCACCAGCGTGATTTCCGACCGCGCCAGGAAGGCGGAGGCGCGCATTCGTCAGTTCACGGACAATGCTGGTGAAAACCTCGGCGCCGCCAAGGACAGGGCGACCGAGGTCATTACCGAGAATCCCATTCCGGCCAGCGTGATCGCGCTGGGTGTCGGGGTTGTGCTGGGCATGATCCTGTCGTCGGGCCGACGCTGACGTTTCCGGGTATCGCTTTTGTCGGGGCCGCGTCTTCGGGTGCGGCCCTTGTTATTTTTACTGAAAACTTATTTTAAATCCGCGTCCTGACCCGCTACCCATAGGGCATGAGCGACGGGGCCATTCCAGACGACGTCCGGCAGTTCCTGCTGAAGACCATCGATTCCGTGGCCCAGTGGGAGGCGGTGTTGTTCCTGCGCGCCCAGGCGGGAAACGCCATGGACGCGGCCGCCGTCGCCGGCCACCTCTATATTTCCCAGGCCGAGGTTGCGCCGCAACTGGCTGTGCTGGTCCGCCGCGATCTCCTGAAGGAGGCCGACGGGCAATACACATATGCGCCGAAGACCGAAGAGCTTGACGCCATGGTGAGCCGGGCCGCCGACCTGTACCGCCGGTACCTTATTCCCGTGACCCATATCATCCATTCCAAGCCGCGCTCACGCGTCCAGGAATTCGCCAACGCCTTCAGGATCAGGAAGGACTAATATGGCAGCGCTTATCTACAGTCTGTGCGCCCTGACCGCGTTCCTGTGCGCCTGCCTGCTCTTCGCGGCCTGGCGGCGCAGCCGCTACCGCCTTTTGCTATGGGGCGCCCTGTGTTTTGCCGGCCTGACCTTCGGCAACATCGTGCTGATCGTCGACAAGATCGTCCTGCCGACGCAGATCGACCTGGCGGTCTGGCGTTTTGCCATCACCCTGATCTCGCTGCTTGTCCTGCTCTACGGCCTGATTTTCGATACGGAGTAATAGCCATGCTGAAGATGATGCTCCTGGGCGCGATCGCCATGGCGGCCTTTACGATTGCCCTGATCTTCATCCGGTTCTGGCGGACGACACGCGACCGCTTCTTCCTGTTCTTTGCCGCGGCTTTCGCGCTGATCGGCATGGGCCGGATCGTGCTGGGGGCGGTGCCGCACTCCGATGACCAGACGCCGGTCATCTATCTTATCCAGCTTCTGGCCTTTGTTGTGATTCTCTATGCCGTCGTCGATAAGAACCGGCGGACGCGGGACGGGGGGTGACTATTTCCGCTCGGTCGGGTGGCTGTTCACGACCGGCGCCGAATGATCCTTCTTCTGCAGGTCGTGGATGCGCAGGACGACGGGCCCGAGAATGACGAGGAACAGCACCGGCAGGAAGAAGATAATCATCGGCACGGTCAGCTGCGCCGGCAGGGCGGCCGCCTTCTTTTCCGCCGCCGACAGGCGCAGTTCGCGGTTTTCCTTGGCCATGACGCGCAGCGCGGTCCCCAGCGGCGTGCCGTATTTTTCCGCCTGGATCATGGCGGTGCAGACGGCCTTGATGCCCGGATGGTTGGTCCGGCGCGACAAACCTTCGTAGGCCATGCGGCGCTCGGGCAGGTAGCTCAGTTCCGCCACCAGCAGCGACAGCTCCTCGGCCAGCTCGATCGAGCTGGGGCCCATTTCGGCGCTGACCTTCTGCAGGGCGGCTTCGATCGACATGCCGGCCTCGACCGAGATCAGCAGCAGGTCGAGCGCGTCGGGGAAGGCGGCGACGATCGACTCGCGCCGCTTCTGCGCCATGTTGGAAATATAGATGTTCGGAGCGTAATAGCCCGCGACGAAGGCGCCGACGGTGATCAGCAGCTTCATGTTGAGCTGGAAATGCCCGACCTTGATGACGAAGACTTCGACGAAGGCGATCAGGCCCAGAACGAAGGGCATGGCCAGGCGGAAGAAGTAGAAGGTCGAAATGGGCTTGGGGCCGCGGAAACCCGCCATGGCCAGCTTGTCGACGACCTTGGGGTCTTCCAGCAGGGTCTTGAGGTTCAGGCGGTCGACGATCTTCTTGTAGAGACTTTCGTCGGTCTGGCGGATCGATGTCGAGGCAACCTGCTGCCGCGACATGCGGCGCAGTTCGTCGCGGCGATGCTGGACCGCCTTCATGCGCTTTTCCAGCTTTTCGTCGACCACCATGCCCTTCATCAGGGTCATGATCGTGAAGAAGACCATGATGGCCACGGCCAGCGACACCAGGGTCGCCGGCGTCATTACGAAGGAGGCGATGTCTTCCACGTGAATCGCCCCCTACATCTTGAAATTGATCATCTTGCGCATGGCAAGAATGCCCAGCACCATCCACACCGCGCCGCCCAGGAGCATGATCTGGCCCATCGGGCGGACGAACATCGGGTGAAGGTATTCCGGACGGGTGATGGTGATCATGACGCCCACGGCCGGCGGCAGCGAGCCGATGATGCCGGCGGACGCGATGGCTTCGGACGACAGCGCCTTGATCTTTTCGCGCATCATCTTGCGTGCGCGCAACACGGACGAGAGGTTGCCGAGCGCTTCGGCCAGGTTACCGCCGGTCTTGGCCTGGATGGCGATGACGATGGTGAAGAAGCGCAGTTCGGGCGACGCGATGCTTTCGCTCATCCGCTCAAGCGCTCCGTCGAGCGTCATCCCGACGCCGACGTTTTCGACCAGGCGCTGGAACATGGGGCCCAGCGGCGCCGGGCTTTCCTTGGCGATGATCTTCAGGCCGTCGTTGACCGGCAGGCCCGACTTGATGCCGCGGACGATGATGTCCATGGCGTTGGGAAATTCTTCCGTGAATTTCTTCAGGCGGCCGGCGGCCATGAAGCTTAAGACCCAGCGCGGCGCTCCGTAGCCGAAGGCGAAACCCGCACCGAGGCTGACCAGCAGCTTGATGGGAACCGGCATCTTGAGAAGCAAGAACGGCACGAGCGCCGCGATGGCGCCCATGATCACGCTGTAGATGAGGAACTGCTTGATATTGGGCGCAAGGCCGGCGTGCAGCATGCGCGTACTGAGCGTCAGGCGCTTCTTGCGTTCGCGCTTTTCGGCTTCCTTGAGCTGCTCGGTGATCTGCTTGCGGCGCTCTTCCGGGGTCTTGGCGGTGGCTGCCGACTTGCGCTTCGACCGCGTCATGGCCCCCGTGCCGATGGCCTGGGTGCGCTTGGCCAGTTGCGGCGAAGACGACGAACCCGTCAGCACCCAGCCGACAGAGGCGATGAGGATGAAACCGACGAGGGCGATAAGCGCGATAAGCATGGTTACTCCGAAGCATCCAGGGCTTCAGCCAATTCCCGCTCGAGGCCGTAGTACTTGGCGCGGTCCCAGAAGCGCGGGCGGCCGATGCCGGTCGACCGGTGACGCCCGATGATCTTGCCGTCCTTGTTTTCGCCCTCGATTTCGTAGACGAACAGGTCCTGGGTGACGATGACGTCGCCTTCCAGGCCCAGCACCTCGGTGATGTGCGTAATGCGGCGCGACCCGTCGCGCAGGCGCGCGGCCTGGACGATCAGGTCGATCGAGCCCACGATCATTTCGCGGATGGTGCGGCTGGGCAGGCCGTAGCCGCCCATGGTGATCATCGATTCGAGACGCGACACGGCTTCGCGCGGACTGTTGGCGTGCAGCGTGCCCATCGAGCCGTCGTGGCCCGTGTTCATGGCCTGGAGGAGGTCGAACGCCTCAGGCCCCCGGACTTCGCCGACGATGATGCGTTCGGGACGCATCCGCAGACAGTTCTTGACCAGGTCGCGCATGGTGATCATGCCCTGGCCTTCCAGGTTCGGCGGACGCGTTTCCAGGCGCACCACGTGCGGCTGCTGCAGCTGCAGTTCGGCGGCGTCTTCGCAGGTCACGACGCGTTCGGTCGGATCGATGAAGGCGGTCAGGGTGTTGAGCAGGGTCGTCTTGCCCGAGCCGGTACCGCCGGAAATCAGAACGTTGCAGCGCGACGCGCCGATGACGCCCAGCACGCGCGCCCCTTCCGGGCTGATGGAGCCGAACTCCACCAGGTTGCGCATGGTCAGCTTGTCCTTCTTGAACTTCCGGATGGTCAGCGTCGGGCCGTCGAGCGCCAGCGGCGGCGTGATGACGTTGACGCGGGATCCGTCCGGCAGGCGGGCGTCGCAGATCGGCGATGCCTCGTCGACGCGGCGCCCGACCTGGCTGACGATGCGCTGACAGATGTTCATCAGCTGCTGGTTGTCGCGGAAGCGCACATTGGTCAGCTGGACCTTGCCGCCGACTTCGATGAAGACGCGCTGGGCGCCGTTGACCATGATGTCGGCGATGTCGTCGCGCGCCAGCAGGGGCTCCAGCGGGCCGTAACCCAGGACATCGTTGATGATGTCCTGGACCAGGCTGTCCTGCTCGGCCACCGACATCGACACGTTCTTGATGGCGACCAGTTCGGCGACGATGTCGCGGATTTCCTCGGACGCCGCCTTGTGGTCGAGCTGCGCCAGCTGGGACAGGTCGATCGTGTTCAACAGCGCGTTGAAGATCGCGGTCTTGGTGGCGTGGTAGTAATCCGACTGCTCGCGGACGATTTCCGTGACCGCCTGCGCCTTGTGCATCTGCTCGAGGCCCGCGGCCAGCTTGGCCTTGGCGGCAGGGGGAGGGCCCGGCTGGCCGGG